>JBMFVV010000015.1:0-33003 GCA_049965815.1 Thermoplasmata archaeon
ATATTCCGGGTGACGTTGTTTGCATCTTGTCTGATGTGATGATTAACCCCCTTGGATCTGTATTCACGCCAGCCTTTTCCAGATTAAGGTACTCAGTATTGGGTTGCCTCCCTGTAGCAACAATGAGCTCCTTGACAACTAACTTCTCATTCCCTTTATGTGTTATAACATCAATTGATTTCCGGTTCCCGGATTTACTGACAGCATTAACCCTGGCTCTAAGATAGAATTTCATACCTTCCTTTTCTAGCTGCTTTTTCAGGGTATCCCGAATTTCTGGTTCAGTTTGTGGCAAGATGTAGTCAAGTGCCTCTATAACAGTAACCTTAGATCCAAAATGCAGGAGTGCCTGCCCTATTTCCAGACCAATTGCACCTCCTCCTATTATTGCGACAGATTCTGGCAGTTCTTTGATCCCCCAGATGGTATCACTTGTGAGGAATTCAGTATCGGTCAATCCCTTGATGTTTGGAGTTGCTGGGTGTGACCCGGTCGCAATCAGTATGTTTGACCCTGAAACCTTCGAGAATTCTTTCCCTTCTGGGTCTATTATGATAACTGTTTTCCTGTCCAAGAATCTGCCTAATCCAGGGAAAAGTTTGACATTGCTATAATTCTCTATCACCTTGACATATTTGTTATCCCTTGCTTGATTAACATATGACCTAAGCCCGTCCATTATTTCTGAAAAGTCATATTTGACCGCCGTCTCATGTATTCCCGCCATTTTCGGGTGTGCGGGCTTGAAAACGGAATGTGATGCCTCCAAAAGGTACTTTGAGGGCACGCAACCAACATTTACGCACGTTCCACCAAGAGGACCTGTTCCAATCATTGCTATAGTCATTTCACCGTTGCTGAGCTCTGATGCCTTTATTGCAGCTGAAAATGCAGCAGCTCCTCTTCCAAGTATTACAAGATCGAATTTCTGCAGTTCACTCATTGAGAACTTTCTCCTCTTCACTCATTTATTACAGTGGCTTTATAGTGGGACGGTTTCATAAAAACTTTGTTCCTAAGAAGTTCCTCAGGTTTTACCTCTTTATTGTTAATATGAACCTCTCCTGTTCCATCCTTAAGTGACACCTTCACATCGATGACGCCTTTCTGCCTCTTGAGGCCTTCTGTTACAGTAGCAACGCAGTCATCACAAGTCATTCCATATATTCTCAGCTTTACGTTTTCATTCTCCATGGATTAATGTTAAAGACTGATACTAATATGGAAACGTAAACTTTTTTTTACTTTAGGCGATGATGTACAGAGCAACTTGGGAACAGTTAAAAAGGAGGACCAGAAGAGATTCCTGAATAAAAATAAGGCCTGCATGATTGATGATCAAAACTCAACTGTATGTATTGATCCTTCACTTCCACTTCTTAATCTGATAGGAAAAAAATACACTATGATGATACTTGGGGTGATAGGGAACAAAGGAAACAGGAAGAATTTTAATGAAATACTGAGAGACATACCCTTTTCGAGTTCAACCATCATCTCCAGGAGATTGAAAGAGCTTCAGGATTTAAGCTTAATCGAAAGGAGCGATGTAGCAGGTGGCATTACATACTCTCTAACCAGATTCGGTAAGGATGTTAGAGAGAGCCTTCTGCCACTTCTGCACCTTACAGAAAAGACTTCCCTAGACCTGATAACGAGACGTCAAGATACTGATAGATCGGTGCATAAGTAGTACTTAAAACCAGCACAAATAATTGATCTAGACAATAGGTAAGTACGTAATTCCTAAATTTCCATGATATTAGGCACTATGACTCTATCTTCTTGAACAGTTCCTTCTGATCCTTTGTGAGTTCCTGTACTGCTATGTCACTGTCAAAGACCTTGCACTTCAGGTTTCTCAGTATATCTTTAGATATATCCACCGATTCTATATGCTTCTGTATGTCCATATACGACGGGCGACAGGAGTGTCAGGAAGAAGTTTCCACTAAGCGTGTCCTCTCCATGCACCACCTAACGGAAGAAGGGAGATGCCATCCCTAGAATGGGAGAACGCCTTCTCCTCCTCTCGGGGTCAAGTATTGTGTAGAGAGATACATCGTGATCGGCGAACATCTTCCCGAACGACAGGATGAACATAATCCTCTTTCCGGGTCCTAAATGTCACTTGATGGTTCTATGCATTCACCGTAAATGGGTCTGCCCCGCAGTATGACCTGGTTCTAAGCTTCTCCGTTTTATTGTTCATCGTTCCTAGTGTTGAAACATCTAGTATGTTTCCTGTAATGTGCTGAAATTAGAGTACTCCTTTTTCACTGTCGATTGCAAGGAGTAGCTTGATTTTCTCGCCCTCAGTCTTTGATGAATAATCCCACTACACGGAATCAATATCTATCTGGCTGGACAGAGCAGTTGTTCCGATGGATGCTCAAGACTTTTCAGGCCATGTTATTATCCCGGTGAGTTGGTCTAACTGTCCGGAATACCTGCTCTTCTGTGTGGGTTTCTTTCGAGCCGTTTCATAATTTGCAGTTACTCCTTATGCGTATACCTCATTTCAGATAGTCTTGTATCTGGTAAATGATGTAATTAATAGTTACACCACACTATCATATGGATACTACCACTACGAACAGGATATGAAAAATCGGGATTCTGACACCTAACAATTATGGAATTTAGGAGCTATGGCAAGGCGTGCATCGTTCAAAGACGATTCAGAGTTTGTGAAGAAGACATCATATGAAAACATCATCCCTTACTTAGATCGGTAATTTCGCGTCAACTTTCAGATATATCCTTCTTCTTTCTCTCTGCAACGAAAACTATCAAAGTGAGTATCATCAGCACGAGGACTCCTGGCGATATAAGGAGCAGAAGTATTCTGAACCCAACCATATACAGCAAAGTGCCTCCGAGAACGGGCATAACAACCATCATAAGCATCATGGTCGAGGTGAAGTAGCTGTTAGCAACGTTCCTCTCTTGCTCAGGAAATGATCTCCCAATTGAAAACATAGCAATTGGCATGCCGAGACCATGCGGTATTCCAAGAATAACAAATGCAATAGAATAGATCACTATATTGCTGCTCAGGAAAACCATCACCAGCCCAAGGATTGAAATAGACATCATCAACATCACATACGGGAATATGCTTCCAACCTTCAGAACAGAAAATAACATCCTTGTCGAAAATGATGCAGTAAAGAAAACAGCAAAAAGGAGAATGACCAGAGAGTAGGAGGCGCCATAGACCTGCTTCGCAAATATTCCCCCGAATGAGAGAATCAGTGCGGTTGACATGCTGTATACCAGGAAGGTGTAGATTCCAACCTTGAAACCTGGGTGTGCCCATACGGATGGCCTCTTCCCGACTTTTCTCTCCTCCGGAAATCTGACAAATGGGGAAAGAACAGCTCCGATAACCCCAAGGGGAACAAAGAACAGGAAGGCCGTTCTAAGCGAATAATGGGCGACTATGAGAGATTCCAGGGCTGGTCCTGCAATGAGGCTGACTGCCAGTGCAAGAGTGTAGATTGCAAGTATCCTTTCCCTCACATTCTTGTCCTGAAACAGTCCTGCAGAGGTCATTATATTCGGGAAAATGAAGCCATAAGATAAGCCGCTAGCCAACACGAAGACTAGTACTGAAACAGGAGACGAAAAGGAAAAGAGGAATATCGTAAACGGATATGCAATGGAAGCCCCTATGAACAATCTTTTACGAAGCCGGACATGAATAGCGCTGTTGAGAAGGGAAGCAACCAATGCGGAAGCTGAAAGGGCTGCAACAAGCATTCCCACAAAGAACTGGCTGTAGGAAAGATCATACTTTGCCAGAAGCGGTATTGTTGTTTGAATCATATTGTTGCTGGCCCTTATGGCAAAGGTGAGGGCAACAATGATCACGATAGTGTAAAGTATGCCCGCAGTCAGCGCAATCCTCTGCCTTTTCATGTCTCCACCTTCTCAGAATATAGCTGCCCTTTCCTGCGGTCTCCCACCTGCTTGAATGCATTCATTTTTTCCCCCTTCTCATCTCCTCTTCCCCGCTCATGATTATCAGCAATATCTTTGCAATAATTTCACCTCACGCCTTACTGTCCTTGCTTTCCTGTGGAGTCGAAACCTTTACGGGCCTTAGCAGGAGTTCCCATATGAAGAATATTGCAGTTATTGCTACAAATATCCATAGTGTTGTGGAGAACCCAAGGTACTTAACAGAGAACATGTAACCAACTAAAGGCATCAGGACAGACATGATCATCATTGATGAGCTGAAGAACGATGTTGATGTCCCGATCTCTTCAGGCTTGAATGTTGTGTTTGCAATCTGTATGCCCAACGTCCAAGCAATGCCATCAGGTATTGCCGCTATCAGGAATGCGAGCACGAAGAATGCTACTGACACGGAGCTGAGTGCAAGGAACACCGCAGATATCAGCGCGATTGTGACAGCAAATACCATGTAAGGTCTCCTGTTAACTATTGGAGACTTCAGCCTTATGATGAATCTTGTGACCACGTCACCCACGAACATCGCTGCAAAGAGGTAGAATACCGTTGTGGCTGAAAGCCCGAGGATTCCTCCGTATATCACGCCGTATGAGAATATTATGTAGAATGGAATGGTGTAAGCAAATGCAGCTATGACTGCCCAGTTGAACTGCCTGTTCTTGAAAAGAGAAGAGATGCTTGCATTACCCTTGTGATCCTTTGCCTCCATGTACTGCAGTGAGTATTTCCCCCTCAGTGCGATGACGAATGGTATGGCAACGAAAGCCATGACTGCAAATATTAGGAATATTTCCTTTATGCCTAGGTGGAGGAGATATCCTGTTACGAATGGAGCGGCTATCAGCGCGAGTGCGACCCAGAAGGAAAAGGAAGCCTGTTCAACCTGCCTCTTTGACTGATCTTTTGAAGCCATTCCGGCCATCGTCATAAATGAGTCCATCACTAATCCAGTTATGAAACCGTCTATGATCATTAGTGTATATACTTCAACGAACCCCTTTGCGAATATATAGAGGGGCATCGTTATTCCGAGCAGTGCCAGCGATATTATCTCCACAGTCCTCAACTGACTGGGTTTGAACGACCTCATCAGGAATGCAGACACTGCAAAAGCAACTGTGAACAACGCAAATCCTATCCCGACCTCAAAAGAATTCATGCTGAATGCCAGTCCCAGTGACCCAATGGAGGTCTGATAGAACTGGAGGAGAAACCTACCCATGAATGCCGCTATTATGATAAGCCACTCTGCACCGCTTATGAAACCGAAGTCCAGTCCCACTTTCCTTAAACTTTTAGTTTGAATGCTTGACATGATTGACCGTATAGTCAACCGATACTTAAGTATTTCGACTGGTTGGTCAATCAATACTGACTCACCGATTAATTAATATATCTTATTGACATTATCTAATTGATGGTTGCGAGAAATGACAAAGAGGAGCGGATATTGAACGCTTCGATCAAAGTTTTCTCCAAAAGGGGTTATGATCTGGCTACGATAGACGAAATCGCTTCAAAGGCCAGAGTAAGCAAAGGCATAATATTCTTTTATTACAAAAAGAAGGACCATCTTATTGAGAAAGCTGCCCTAAAATCTGTTCCGGTTGATGAAATTTCTGGAGTGAATAGTAGGAATCATAATAGCGCAGAAGAACTCCTGATGGACTTTGGTCTCTCATTTTTAAGAAAATATGAAAATCCGGATCTCAGGAATTTGCTCCTGATGACTATTGCTAGTAAGGAAAGATACAAACAAATTGACATTGCTTTAAGAGCTATGTGCTTCCAGGAAATGGACAAGATGTTCTCCAAGCTGGAAGAGCTCGTGGGAACTACTGTTCCCGCTCCCGTTAAGAAGGCCTTTTTTGGTTCCTTGCTGTGCTATGTTGTGTGGTGGAATGACAATAAGGTGAACCCCGGCGAATACGTAAAAACCCTTACGGAGAAGATTCTAGTTGCAATAAAGGGTGGCCCAGTCAATGAGGCCAGTCTTGGTCTACCATCATTTTCAAAACAGCCATTCTAAAGAATTCCAAAACAGATTTCGCCGTTGGATACATTGGTGTCGTTCCTAGCACAGATTCTCAATCAAAATTCTATTTATTTGGCACGTATTCTCTCCTAAAATCCTCAAGTATGGACATATAACTCAGGAATGCATAGTAGGGTGATTTGTAGGGATTAAAATATTCGTGAACTATTTGATCAGGGGATGTGCCAGTTGACATATAGTACACTATGTCAGATGTCTGCAGGTGCCTCCAGAGAGATTTGTTGCTGTTATCCTTTAATTTTTGCATCTCAGAAAATGCTTCTTTTTGCATATCGTTACCTAGCCAAGGTGATATATCTCTATTCGTGTCAGCCCAAGAAATTGGGCTTTTTATGGAAATCATATCCATTATCTCAAACATTTCAGCAGCCTCATTCATTGTGAGCATCCTGATTTTCCTCTCCTCAAACTCAATTGGGAGCCTTTCCATGAATCCAAATATTCCAGTATCTGCAACTTGATGCTCTCCAAATGTTTCGTAATCCATGAACAGACTGGCAAGATCACCAGGCGAGTCATCAATCCACCTGGCATACTTATCCGCTGTCAGCGGGTATTCATTCCAGCCCCAATTCGAGAACCTGAATGAAATGTCGTCGCTGAGCCTGAAGTTCCTCAAGAACAGATTCATTTTTGACGGCGTTCTGTATACAAAATTCGGTGAATGTGCTGAAATAAGCTGTTCCGTTCCTTCCGCGAGGATGTTCCTGTATCCGAGTGATGAAACGTAATCCGCGATGGTATCATTGTAGATCAGTTCCGTATTTCTGAATGTTTTTGGCTTTATTTTGAAGAGGTTCCACAGCGTCCTTTCCTGTTCCCTCACCTGCTCTATGAACTCGTCCCTGTCCCAAATTGACGCAAGACTGTGGTAGTATGTCTCCGCCATCAGTTCCCCGAGACCAGTGCTGAAATATTCTCTGAATATGTCAATGACCTCTGGCTTGTATTCAAGTGCCTGCTCTATAAACGTCCCAGAGAGCGAGAAGCTAGCCCTTATTCCCTTTTCGATGAATAATCTGGTTGCTGGAATATAGCATCTGTCAGCTGCTCTCTGGAATATTTCCATATTTTTTGATTCCCAGAAATAATCGTGATTCTTTCCTATTTCATTCAGCCTATATGTCCTCAGTCTCCTTGGCTGATGGACTTCGAAGTAGAAAACCACATTTTTCATAGTGATGAATACACCTCCATCGTCTCCAGCGCTGCTTCTTCCCACGTGAATCTCTTGGCCTCTATCTGCCCGACAGAACCGAGGGTACTTCTCAAGCTCCTAAATTTCAATGTACCTATGATGTAATCAGCAATGAGGTCAGTATCCCAGAAGTCAGTCTTAAGGACGTTCTTCAGTGCCTCCCCCACGCCAGTGGTGGTGCTAATTATTGCTGGTGTCCCAGAACTCATCGCCTCAAGTACTGTTATGCCAAACGGTTCAGACACCGCCGGGAGAACGAATACATCACTGGTCCTGTAATATCTGATTGCCTCGCTAAGGTTTATGAATCCGGTGAAAAACACGTTCTTCTGTATCGAAAGAGTTCTTGCAAGGAGTTTCAGCTCCTCAACCTGCTCGCCAGTGCCCGCAACTATGAATTTGACGTCATGAATCTTGTCGACAACTTTCTTTGCAGCCTCAATAAAGAATTTTGGTCCTTTTTGCATAGTCACCCTGCCGAAATACAGAATATTTCCCGAAAGATCATAATTTTTAGGAGGGAGGAAGTAGAAGTGCTTCCCGAGACCATTATGAATCGTACCTATCTTATTAGCAGGAACATTATATATTTCCATCACAAGTTTTTTGGTGTAATCTGAAACTGCAATTATGTGGTCAGCGTGTTCCATTCCTTCGCGCTCAATGTCCATGATCCACTTCTGCGGATAGAAATTCCCTGATCTGTCAATCTCAGTGCTGTGGACAGTAACAACCAACGGTATTCCATACCTCTCCTTCAGTTCTATCCCTGCTTTGAAAGTAATCCAGTCATGGCAGTGGATGACATCCACACCTTCAGGGTCGAAAGCTTCGACAACTTTCTGATTGTACTCCCTAACTGCATCGTAGAAATCTGGGACCTGGAGTTCATAATTGCTTTTCATTCCGTTGTAAGTCAACGGAACCAGTTTTATCTGAAAAGGATAGGTTGAATAGAGCATAGACATTTTCGGGATATATACCTCCACCTCTGCGAACTTGCTAATGATGCTGAAAAGGTTTATCGTGTGTATTCCTAGTCCGCCAGAAAAGGCGGGTGGTAATTCCCATCCTATAACTCCTATCTTCATTTTCTATCTTCTCAAATCTTCAAAATATGCCCTGATCAATTCAGCATAGCTCCACGCCTGGACGATGCATCCCTTTGGCCTGTACGGTGGGTCTCCATCGAATATTTCCGGTATATACTGAAGGGAAAATAGGTTCTTGAAATACGATATCAGTTCCTTACGGTCTCCCCCTGCCCTAACGGATGCTGTAATGTACGGGCCTGCAAGCCACGGCCAGATAGACCCGTTGTGATAGGCGGAATCACGATGATACTGGTCTCCTTCATAAGTGCCATTATATCTCTTGTCCTCACTTGAAAGTGACCTCAGGCCATATGGTGTCAGGAGGTTATCAAAGATCCCTTTATATTTTTCAAAGCCGTCAAGAACAGGGAAAGGCAGCGAAAAGGCAAATATGGAATTTGGTCGGATACTGTAGTCATCTGGTTCGGAAACATCTAGGATAATGTGCCCCTTCACAAATTTTTCTTGAAATCTTTTCTTAGTTTCCGGAATCGCTGCATCAATATTTTCAGGAAGGTTCATATTCAGTTCTAACGCAAAAGACTTTACGGTTTGGAGAGCGTTGTACCACAGGGCATTTATTTCAACTGGCTTGCCTGTTCTAGGGGTAAAAACAGTGTTACCTGCTTTTGCGTCCATCCATGTCAGTTGCGGTTTCTTGACCCTTATTAGGAAATCTTCCATACCAAAGAGATCGTTTCCATTTATGTATGTGCCGATGATTTCAAGCATTTTGGGATATAATAATCTTACCAGATCAGCATCCTTTGAGTATTGGAAATATTTATAGATGGCGTAGATGAACCACAGCGAGGAATCCGCTGTGTCATAATTGCCCTCTTCAGTCACCGTCTTGGGAATCAACCCTTCGTTGATCATTCCGGCATAATTCAGTAAAACTTGACGGGCTTCCCCGTATCTCTTTGGAACCAATAAGAGCCCTGTTAACGATATTAGCGTATCCCTGCCCCAAGGGCCAAACCAGTAATATCCTGCAATTATGTTATTTCCTGTAATGAATTTAGTAGATTCCCTCACCGTTGCCATTACTCTTTTGTTCTTTACATTTACAGAAGAAAGGGAATTAATGTATCTTTCTTCGATCTCTTCGAAGCTGTGCTCCTGATGTTCTTCTGAGTATATAGATATGGTAATACTTTCTGGCACATCATCTATTTCAAAGTGCCCTGGGAGATAAAGATCTTCCTCGTGATTTGAACCTCTTTCCTCATCAATAGGGTACCTGAAATTGTAATACCATAAATCGTCACTTTTAAAGGCACCAACCCGTGACATCCTGAAACTTATGTTATCTAATGAAAATTTTAGAGCGTTGTCTTCCTCCTCAAATGCCACCTTCCTGTCCGACTGCCTTACTACAGTATGATAATTGCGAAAAGCAACGAGTGGATACAATCTTAACTGGCTTGGCTTGCCATTGAACTTGTAACTGATCATAACAACGTCATCATAAGGATCTATCGCCACTCTCTTCTCCATCTTGATTCCCAGAATGTCGTAGTTGAAAGTTGGAAATGGCGATCTTTCAAAGTTAGTGAGGAACTCATATCCGTGCGGATATACCACGTCCCTGTAATAGTTTGAATCCAGGGATATCGTATCGCCTTCAATTTGAAATTCCTCAAACAATTTTGACAACAACACAAATCTGTCGTACCTGCTATTCAGATTCTTGACGAATATCCCATGATATGTCCTTAAGTTTGAAAAAGATACTGAAGAGGATGAATAACTACCATTCCTGTTACTGATCAACCACTCTTCGTCATAATTCATCATTTAATCTAGCATAATATGAATAATAAACTCTTCTTTGGGGGAGATTAGTCCTCCATAAGCTTGATTAAACTGCAAAACTTTAAATTCGAGGGGATGGATATTGCCATATGGTTAGGTACCTCCCGATGGGGAATGGCAAAGTTTTGGTCAGTTTTGATAGTGATTATAGACTTGTAGACTTTTATTATGCGCGAGACCAGTCTGACAACCATGCCGTTGGCCACCCCTTCAGATATGGGGTATCCATAAACAATAAGTTCAGATGGATAGACCGAACAGTCATAACATCAATGGATTATCTGGATGACACCATGATAGGTGATGTCAAATACCACGTAGGAGACGTTAACTTCGAGAATCAAGACTTTGTCGACATCTACCAAGACATCTACGTAAGAAGGATAAAAGTTGAAAATACTGGAAGCGGGACGGACGAGTTGAAGTTCTTCTTTCATCAGGATTTTTATATCTACGGAAACGACATGGGAGACACTGCATTTTACTACCCCGAGCTCAACTCTGTAATACATTACAAAGGGAGCAGGTACTTCCTGATGGCAACGCTTGATGGACAGAACACTTCAATTGACCAGTATGCCATAGGGATCAAGGCATTTAAGGGGTTCGAGGGAACATGGAAGGATGCTGAAGATGGAACGCTTTCATTCAACCCAGTCGCGATTGGCTCGGTTGATTCAGTTGTAAGCAATACAATTGTGGTACAGCCGGGTGAAACTAAGGAGTTCTACTACTTCATAATTTGCGGGGAGAATATGGAAAACGTCACGAGGGATAGAAAGATGATGAGTATCGACCATTTTAAAGAAATGTACAGGAGGACTAATAATTACTGGGAGGTCTGGAGTGCAAAGAAAAAGATCGAGACGTCCAAGGAAATTGAGTCACTATTCAAAAAATCTCAGTTCATAATCAGGACCCATATCAACAACGACGGGGGCATAATGGCATCATCGGATAGCGACATACTAAAGGATAACAGAGATGGATACTATTATGTCTGGCCGAGAGATGCGGCAATGGCTGCTTATGCTCTCACTAGAACACTTCATTTCAGTGCGTCAAGAAAATTCTTCGATTTCGCGATAAAATCAGTATCTAATGACGGATACTTCTATCATAAGTACATGGCAGACGGCAAGATAGCTAGCAGCTGGATTCCTAGGATCATCAACAATGAACCTATTCTACCCATACAGGAGGACGAAACTGCCCTAGTCCTATGGGCATTCTGGCAGTATTATCTTCAGTCATTTGATGTTGAGTACTTCTATCCCTTTTACGACGCTCTCATAAAAAAGAGCGCTGACTTCCTTGTCAAATTCACAAACGACGACGGCTTGCCAAAACCGTCCTACGACCTATGGGAAGAGAGATACGGAATTCACTCATTTACTGTAGCCACTGTTTATGCGGGACTGAAAGCTGCAGCGAATTTTGCGATGACATTTGGAGACTCTGGACCGGGTGAAAGATACAATAATGCAGCACTTAAAATGGCATCTTCTTTTGAAAGAATCTTCTATTCTGAAGAGAGAGGATATTATGCGAGGGCAATCCTAAATGGAACACCTGATTTTACGGTTGATTCCCAGAACATGGCACTATTTCTGTTCGGAATGAAAGATGTCAAAGATCCAAAGATGAAGGCCAATATGGACAAGATCATGGAAAAACTCTGGGTGAAGAACACTGGAGGCATCGCAAGGTATGAAAATGACGGATACCAGAGATTAAAATCAGATCAGAGTGTTCCGGGAAATCCCTGGATCATAACCACGCTTTGGGCTGCTAGATATTTTATAAAGATCAGGGAAATGGAAAAAGCTATGCAAATGATAAAATGGGTTCTGGACCACAAACAGAATTCTGGGGTACTTTCAGAGCAGATCAACCCATATGACAACACCACTCTTTCTGTCTCTCCACTTATCTGGAGCCATGCAGAATTCATCCTGACCGTACTGGATTACACAGATTCAAAGTGACGCTGTGAACTCGAATTCTTCAAAAGAGAAGAGGAGGACCCATATCATATATTTGAATTTTCGCAGTCTTCCTCATAAGCGCTTTTGAATGCTTGCCTAATACCCAGGTAAAGGCTAATTGATCATTTCGTAGTTTCCTACCCCCTAAATACTGTTTACCCTTTCTTAGGAGTATCCCTTTCTTCACTACACAAGCAATTTACTTGCGTTCTTCTGAAAGGTAGAGCTTGGATTCCCTGATAATACTGGTCTGTGGCAGTAGCAAATGTTAATAGATTTGTTACAAGTTAAATCTCTACAGAAAACGTATTATAATGTTAAATTCTGTAACAAGCGATGAAACACTATCTGATGTCTCCAGATATTTCTGGAAATAAAATAACGTTCATTTGGAACGATGATTTATGGATAGTAGAAGGCAATTCACCTGCAGTTAGACTTACTAATAAGATGGGCATCGTGACTAATTCGAGATTTTCGCCGGACGGAAAGTACGTTGCATTCAGGGTAGAACAAGGGGTTGATGGTAGTTCGGCAGATATCTATACAATTAATCTAGAGGATGGAAAAATTAAGCGCATTACGTATCTTGGAGGTAAGAGCACCAGCAGAAGAATGTACACAGATATAGCTGGATGGACCCCTTCTGGGGAAGTTGTTGTATCTACGGATGCCTATAGTCCATTTACTGCAATGACTGAACTTTATTCTATAGATCCAAAAGGTGGAGTTTTAACAAAATTGCCATATGGTCCAGGCTCTCATATTCTATTTACGAGGAAAGGTGTGGTGATTGCAAGACATGCTACGGACATGCCACACTGGAAGCACTACAGAGGAGGGACTTCGGGAGTTCTGTGGGCTTCTGGCAAAACCGGGAAATTCAAAAAGATAGTGGACCTCAATAATCATCTCTCTTCTCCATTCTACATAGATGGAAGAATCTACTTTGTAACAGATGTCAATGGTACCGGAAATTTATATTCAGTTGATGAAAATGGAAAGGAAATGAAGCAGCATACTAATTTCGACAAGTATTACGTCAGAAATACGAAATCAGACGGATTAAGGGGAGTCTTTCAAATGGGAGGTGAAATTTACCTTTTCGATCCAAAATCAAACAACACAAAACTAATCGTTCCAAGAATTATTTCGTCAACAGATAACGTGGACGAGAAATATCCAAACGCCTCTACGTACATTGAACAATTTTCCCCAGATTTCACTGGCGATAACATTACAATTACGGTAAGAGGCAGAGGATTTACTTCACCTTTTGAAAATGGTTTCGTATTCGAAGCGGGAAATTCAGGAGAGAGAGTAAAGGTGGCCACTCGAATAAGTTCCAGTGAACTTCTATATGTATCAGACAAGAAAGGTGAGGAGAATCTATACTTGCTTGAACTTAGAAATTCGTCATCTTATGAAATAGCATTTTCGAGGGGAATCGTGGAATGGTTGATGCCAGACAGAAGTGGGAAGAATATCGCTGTATCTAACAACAGGGGGGAACTATTCTTAATAAAAAGATTAGGAACGGAGAAGGCAAAAACAGAAATCATTGACAAGAGCGATGAAGGAGTAGTATCGAATCCCGTATGGTCACCTGACGGGAAACTACTTGCTTATTCAGTTCCAATAAAGGCAACAATTGGAAGAGGACCTTCAAGCGTGATTAGAGTATATTCGGAACGAGAGAAGAAGGCTTATGACGTCACCGAAACTGGATCTTATGATTATTCCCCTTCCTTCTCAATAGATGGTAAATTTCTATATTTCCTATCAGACAGGAATTTAGACCCTACCGCAGATAGCTTCGTCTTTGATCTTTCATTTCAGACAACTTGCATGCCAATGGTAATTCCTTTGGATGCTTCTTCATCTAAGAAGCTGGATAATCTTCCTAATGAACAAGGAGGGACAGAGGGAACGCGGAAGGAAATTGAGTGGTTCCCGCCAGAAGAATTGAAAAATCAGGCAAGGAGCCTTAAACTCAAACCATCTAATTACGAAAGTATAGCTGCCTGCATTGACGGTGTTCTACTTCTTGAATTTCCAGTTGAAGGAATGTCCAAATATGGTCTGTTTGGAGGCAGCCCCAGACTTGGTAAGCTAATAAAATATGACCCGATATCCGGAAGGGAGGACTTGGTAAGAGAGGATGTAGCCAGCTTCGTTCTGTCAGGGGATGGAAAAGTTGCGATAGTTAAAGATAAGGAATCAAACTTGATAAAGATAAATGTTGAGCACGTGGAAAAAGCCCGTGATTCTGAGAGGAGCGAAAAGAAGTTTGATTTAAAGAGAATAAAATTAAAAGTCACACCCAAGGATGAATGGACTCAGATGTTTTTAGAGGCAAAGAGGTTAGTAAGGGAAAACTACTGGAATGAAAAGAAATTGAGGGAAAAGTACGAGTCTGCCTTTAAAAAGTATGACAATCTTTTACCGAGGCTTTCATCAAGATTCGAACTCTCCGATGTTCTAAGGGAATTTCAAGGAGAGTTTGCAACATCCCATTCCTACGAGGTGGGTGGTGACCTCTCTGACGCTAAAACTGTCCCCACTGGAAAACTTGGCATGGACCTGAAATACGAAAACGGGAAGTATTTCATCAAGAGAATATTGAAAGCTAATCTCACCAACGAAGGAGAAAAATCCCCAGCATTGCTTGCTTCGGTTCCACTGAAAGAGGGAGATATAATATTGTCTATCAACTCCTTACAACTAGGCGAAGAAAACACCGTTGAAAAGGCCCTTTTAAACAGAACTGATGAATTTGTTTCAGTGATAATTGAGAGGAACGGAAGGAAACTTACATCATACATCAAGACAGTTGCAGACGATAGAAGATTAAGATACAGGGAATGGGTTGAACGGAATAGGGAAATCGTTCACAGAAAGACTAATGACAAAGTTGGATACATTCACATCCCGGATATGGGATCAGCGGGATTTTCTGAGTTTGCGAGGCTATATCCGATTGAGTCAAAGAAGGACGCACTAATAGTCGATGTCAGATACAACGGTGGAGGTTTCGTGTCACAGTTGTTGCTCGAAAAACTGGCAAAGCGAAGAATTGGCTACGATATTCCTAGGAGGGGAGAAATACAGCCATACCCAGCATATACTATCAACGGTCCAATGGTTGAACTTGTAGACGAAAATGCAGGATCTGATGGCGATATCTTCACCCATTCATTCAAGCTATTTGGACTGGGACCTGTTATAGGCAAACGCACATGGGGAGGAGTTATAGGAATAAATCCTAGGCACACACTTGTTGATGGAACAATTGTCACTCAACCTGAATTCGCGTTCTGGTTCAAGGACGTTGGATTTGGAGTGGAAAATTACGGTACCGATCCAACAATGGAAGTAGAGATCACGCCAGAAGAATGGGGAGAGGGAAGAGACACGCAGCTAGAAAAAGGAATTGACGTTGTCTTGAAGCTGATGAAAAAATATGAAGGAAGGGTGAAATTCAAGGAGTGAATACTCAAGAAGAACTCTGCAATATGTGGATAAAATAGTAGTTTCAGCCCCCCTCCGTTACCTAGAATTCAACTGATTCAGATTTAATAGAATCTCTGGGGGATAAAGACGGTCGAATTACCAGGTAAGCCGTAGTTTATAACTGACATAATGGGTGGTACAGTATGAAGGACTTTGATGGACATTAGTAAAAAATATACCCATTAGCAGAATGGATCATTTGCACTTTAGTGTTGATGGCATAAGCACAGACTACCTATCTAAATTGAATCCTGTGATCCCTATCGAAGCGTTGCTCAAGAGAATAACTGGTCTGGTTCTAATGAATAAACCCTTCGTAACGCCTCGGTGCATGGAGCATTTACGACCAACTTGAATCAATAATAAGAAATATCATGCTTTCAGTTGAAAAGGATTCCTGTCGTATCATGACATCTTTAGCTTAAGAATGATGAGAGAAGATATATTGCAACTCCGCTTCCGATATACAAGAAACCTATGAGGATATATATAAGCGTCATTATGAGCTGTTGCTTATTTATATAAACCATGTCTGCTTCGGTTATGGACTTCCTATAAAAATCTTTGAGATCTTTAATGTAACTCTCCGCCCCAAAATCATACCAAGCCCCGAAAAACATCACAATAACTGCAGATATGAAAAGGATATCTGGCATGACTGTAAAGAATGTACCTATACCGAAAACGGAATAATAAATGAATGTTGAAACTAGCATTACAATTAATATGTAGAGGGGAGGCTTGGCATACTTCCACCTACCTCTCCTTACGGATTCCTTCACCGACTCGTTAACCAAATTCAGAATTGCATCTTCATTCGGCAATGAGTATATATGGTGAATCTTTTAAATTAATTTTTCCTAGATAATCCCTCATGTATCTTTGCTAGCTCTTCCTGAGAGAAATGGCACAGATACCAGTGGTCATTACCCATCTCTCTCCTTGGAGGAGGCGTATCTTTGCAGATGTCTTGCGCATATATGCATCTCTTGAAGAACCTGCATCCCTTGGGTACGTCAACGGCATTTCCGATCTCCCCAATTATTTCAACTGATTGAGGATCCCAATCAGGACTAGGTACTGGCACAGCTTTAAGGAGAGCCTTTGTGTACGGATGCAACGGTGTCCTGATGACGTCTTCGCTTCTCCCGCTTTCCATACCCACTCCAAGATACAGTACGAGAAGCCTATCGCATACGTACCTTGCAGATGCAAGATCGTGCGTTATGTAAAGTACTGTTATACCAAACTGCTTCCTCATATCTAAGATCAGGTTCATGAAGCCAGCCCTGAGTGATACGTCCAGCATAGATATCGGTTCATCCATTACGATGAATTCGGGTTTTAAAACTAGCGCCCTAGATGCTGCTACCCTTTGCCTTTCTCCTCCAGAAAGTTCGTGGGAAAACCTTTCAAAATAATTCTCTGGAGGACGAAGATTAACGGTCGACAGTGCATTTCCAACCATGTCTCTCGCAACAATAGGGTCACTGGTGATATTGTGGGCTATGATGGGCTCATCTACCACATCATATACAGACATAGTCGGGTCTATGGAATCATAAGGGTCTTGAAAGATCAGCTGGGAATATTTCCTGAGCATCTTGATTTCTCTGCTTCTGTCCTTGATTGCAGTTATATCTATGATGCCGTCTCCTTCTTTGCTTTGATCCGTGCTGTCTTTCCTTGATTTGAAATATAGTATCTTTCCGGATGTTGCATCTAGCAGCTTGACTATAACACGTGCAAGCGTGGTCTTTCCTGACCCGCTCTCCCCTATCACACCAAATATTTCTCCTCTTTGAATTTCTATGCTCAGGTCGTCAACTGCTCTGACGTACTTTGATCCCTCCTCCCTTGAGAATAACGAACCTGCAGCAGAAGCCCTTAACGTAAAGTACTCCTTTACGTTTTCTAGTTTCAATATCGTTTCATTGTTACCGCTAAATCCTCCAATATTCTGGTCAGCCTGTTGAAAATCAGCGTTTACCTGGATGCCAACCAGTTTCTCAGCATAGTGGCATCTGCTGTATCTCCCCTTTTGAATCTCCCTGAGCTCCGGTGTTTCACTGAAACATTTGTCATCAGCAAAGCTGCATCTTCCGGCAAATAGGCATCCCTTTCTCTCTGCATATGGGTCTGGTGTTTCCCCTGGGATACCGTTCATCTTTCTTTTTGCACGCTCCAGAGATGGATAGCTGTTCATTAGGGCTAAAGTATAGGGATTAAGAGGCCTCTGGTAAACGTCCCACGTAGGACCGCTTTCCATGATCCTTCCTGCATATAACACAATCACCTTCTTGGAAAGTTGAGAAACGACTCCAATGTCGTGGGAGATGATGATCATTGCCTTACCCTGCTGGCGCTGTATCTTCTTGAGTTCCTCTATTATCTTTGCCTGTATCACGACGTCCAGCCCAGTTGTTGGTTCGTCAGCGATTATGAGGCTTGGAGACAAGGAGAGAGCCATTGCAATGACTGCCCTTTGTTTCATTCCGCCACTAAGTTCATGAGGGAATGATTTCAGAACTGACTTGTTAAGCCCTGCAGCTTCTATTACTTCAATACTCTTTTTTCTTATCTGTTCATCCGTGAGTTTCGTGTGAATTTTGAATACCTCACCTATCTGCTTCTCTATAGTATATGCGGGATTGAAGGCATTCATAGAGCCCTGAAAGACCATGGAGACGTCCTTCCACCGCATGTTTATCAGTTTTTCATAAAGTATCTTTTTCTGTCTCCTCTTCAGATTCCTGAAATTACGCCCCGAGATCTCCTTGCTGGCGACTATCTCTCCTTTTACCTTCACATATCCTTCAACTTCTGCGTTATCTGCTACCATACCCATAATTGACGTAGCCAGTGTAGTCTTTCCTGATCCACTTTCCCCGATTATGCCAACTGTGTCGCCTTCAGATATTTCTAGATTCACATGTTCTAGGGCTTTTAGAGTCCCGTCAAAAGTCTTGAAGGTAAGGGTAAAGTCTTTGATGCTTACTATCACTTTCCCAGATTCTTGTTCTTGTCTTTCTTCGCTCTTAACTTCCAACATATTTACCTTCTCCTTAGTCTCGGATTCACTAGCTCGTCAACCCCTCTAGATAGAAATATGAAACCCATCACAAACAGCGTAAGTGCTATTGTCGGTGGAAAGACCCACCAGGGTGCTATTGCTGCTAGATAATAGTTGTCATAAAGTGGATTGAGCATTCCACCCCACGTTAGAATTGTGAGAGGAGCTATCCCTAGGAACTGAAGTGTAGCTATTGCCCCGACTGCCCCGCTTATACTGATTGATGTTAGATAGATCAAGAGGGGTGTGATATTTGGCATCATGTGACGCCTAAGTATCTGGAGAGTTCCTGCACCCGAAACTTTAGCAGCATCCACGAAAGTTCTTTGCTTTACGCTTCTAATTATACCTAGGATCGTAAATGTAGTAAATGGCCACGCTGTGAAGCTTAGAACAAGTATAATGTTTGTCAGGGATGGCTTAAGAACCGAAGTCAGCGCAATCAGGAGTGCAAGTCCGGGAATAAGGTAAATGACCAGTGTTATGGTATCAACGGCAACAGAGATGAAACCTCTATAATAGCCTATGATCATGCCAAAAATTATTGCCACAATAATTCCTATGAGCCCTACAGCTATACCGACTACCCAATCAGGTGCAAAACTTCCGATGAACTGACTCCATACATCATTTCCCTCACTGTTGGTTCCAAGTGGGAATATAGCACCAGATGCAGTGTGAAACGTTGGCCCTATAGGATTTACTGACACACCCGTTGCCGAATAAACGTAATCGTACCCATTCATTCCCCTGAATGTAATGGATTCCGTGCCAGTCGCAGCATTGAGAATTAAATTAGGAGGGGTTATTCCCTTCATCGAATGCTGAGGAAGCTCCCCCCATTGGAATGGATTTGTACCAAGACTTCCAGATAAAGAATAAATGGCTCCATCGGTCGAGGAAATTATGTATGTGTTGGAACTAGGATTGTAAAGTGGCGCAGTGGAGTAAGTTCCAACCCCGGAGGCTAAGGGGACCTTCCCGAGAAGATGATTTGGCCCGTTTATCACATAGGCCTCATCCCCAACTATGGCAAGGATAGAAGAAGGGAAGCCGGTACTTCCGTAGGATGAAGAAATTGAACTTATGGCAGGTGACGGAAATGAGTATAAAATAGATGCAGTCCCGTTAGATGTATAAATTCGGTATAAGTCGCTGGTTGTTGCATTACTTGCCGACGCTATAACGAAATTTCCGAGAGAATTAGTTCGCTGGTATGAAAGGGGAATCTGCATTTGACCAGAAAAGTTCATCCCGCTTATGTTAGATTCCCACGCCAGACTCCCATTATCACGGTAGGCGTACATTGTATTTTTGTCAGTGATTAGAACAAGCTGTGGTCCGCTTGATTGGAAAAATGAACCATAAAAGTACATTCCTGAGGGTACGGTTGAGAATGGGAGGCTTTTATCAACTGAAATTTTCAAACCGTCATCCAAGATAACATTGAGGTAGAAGGTAGAATTATCTTTGTTTTCTGTTATTGCAAAAATCTTAGCAATATTGGACGTTGCGCCTGGAATTGAGGAACTGAAGAAAGGTATGTTTGGAATGCTTGGTTGGTTTACCGGTAGAACGCTGGATATAGGAGAAAGAGCAAATCCGGAACCCAGAGACACGTTTTGCACGCTAACTACGTGAGGATCAATTGGCGATCCTGATGAGCTGAGATCTGAAATCCTGGCAAGTGTCAGCTGACCTGAGGATGTTGCCACCAGTATGTAGTTAGACATGATTTGTGTCCCTGTGAAGGCATTTGCACCCTCTACCAAAGTGAAAACCGACATTGCAATCGGAATTGATGAACCTATTGAAAGATTGAAGACATCTACGGTCTTTCCCTTTACGCTTGATGCAGGTGTTTCAAGTTGAAGGGCCATTATCTTCCCGTTAGAATCAATTGAGTAGACCCAGTTGCTTCCCGTAACTGTGGTAGATGAACCGTACGAAGATATCTGGAAACTGGAATTAACCGTGGTATTTCCAACGAAGTTCTCCGAAAGCAGCTTTGGAACCGTGGTGTCAACTGTTGGTGCTACATAAGTGGACGGATTGCTTTGAAGTTGTATCACTGGTGATATTATGGCAATTATTGCAAGTATTACTATTATGTAAAATCCTGCCTTTCCATACGGAGATTTATAGAATATTCTCCACTGTTTCCTTAGACGGTTGAGCCTGAAATTTAACCTTCTTCGCCGGAGTTCTCTCAGTCTCTCCTTGTCTCGTTCAGTCCCCGCATATTTATCATTTCTTTCATTAGACGACATCTTACTCCCCTACAACTTTATTCTCGGATCAAGCCACGCATGAATAAAATCCACAAGCGAATATGTAATGATAGTCACAAGTGAAATAATGAACAGTGCCCCTTCTGCTAGGGGATAATCCAGTTCAAGGGTTGCATCGTATAATAGATGGCCAATTCCCGGGTAGGAAAATATGATCTCTACGACAACTGCGCCGCTCATCAGAAGGGCTAGTTCTAGAGCCATTCTTGTACTAATTGGTATCATCGCGTTTCTTGCTGCGTGATGGAACATGACATTCCCCTCCCTCACACCCTTCGCCCTCGCAGTCATTATGAAATCTTCCCCCAAAGTTCCAACCATCGCAGCTCTAGTGGTCAAAAGGTGACTGGCACCTTCTATGACTATCAAAGTCGTAACTGGCAGGAATATATAGTATGCAACACCGAGCGGATTGGTTGCGAGCCAAGAAAGAGGGAAAACTGTTCTGACTGGGAAATAAGGTTTCAGAGCTGTGAAATATATGACCAACCAAACCGCTAGGACGAAGAAAGGAATTGCATTCAGTATTGTGGACGACGCAATTAATCCTGATTCCTTTTTTGTGGATCTAAACCAAGATGTTAAGATACCAAGAGGAATGCCCAGTGCGAACGATATAACTGCAGCAGTGCCGAAAAGAAGGAATGTATATGGAAGTGCCTGGCTTATGATATCCCAAACTGTCAAGCTTTCAAAATAATCGTACCCGAAATTGAACGTGAACATGTCCTTCATATATATCAAGAAGTTTACAGGATTCCATTTACCTCCTGCAAGACCCAGCTGGGCCTCAACAGCAGATAGTCTTGCACCAGTAAGGCCTGCTTTGTTTTTTGCACCGAAAAGAAGCAACTGCGCCGGATTACCGGGCATCAGCCTATAGACAACAAAAATTACGACCGCAACTAGAATTATTAAAATAACTGCCTGAATGATCTTGCGGGCGATGAGGTACGGGTTCACCCGCATTTATAAGAGATTAGTTCATAACCATTTCGGAGGATTAAGTTCGCCATCTTTGCTTCTTTGATATATAAATATCATCATTCTTGAGGGATTTGGATGTCTTTGAAATGCTCGATCACATAAGAAAGCTTTATTTTGCGTCAATAAACTTTCTAGCATTGTAGATTCACTGATATTTCCTGATCTAAGTCTTTTTCAAGCATTATGTGTTTGAAAGTAAATGAACGTATACGCCTAAAAGAAAATGCCTTCCAAAAATGTAAGAAATAAATAAAAAATGTAAAAAATTGTATAAGAATCTACTTTTGTTCAGGTGGATTTTGCTGTTCTGGTGGTGGTGTTTGCTCCTTTGTTTTGCCCTTACCTCTTGACATAGAGTAGAGTGCGGCGAATGCTACAAATAATACCGCAAATACAACGATTAGCGCATAGTATGCATCGAGGTTCGGTGTAACTATTACAGTCTTTGTTATAGGCTTAGATGTTACTTTCTGCAGAGGCATCACGAAGAAACTATACATATAGGATGACCCACCACTCGTGACGGTAATTGTTACTGGTGTCATTACTGTCACATTCGGTGCACTGTATGTTATGGAAGACGATCCGTTAGCCCCTGTTGTGCCTGATGTTGTGGATAGGTTTCCGAAACTCGCACTGACACTAAATGACGTTCCTGAGACAGATGGTCCTGCTGCATTCATCATTGTGGAATTCACATAGAGCGTATAGGAAGAATTGCCGTAAACTATGTTAAAACCATTCAGAGATTGTGAATTACTGAAATATGGCGTCAGGACGGTCGAAGGTGCAGGATTGTTTACCATCGCAGATGAATTGACTTCTGCAGTTGCTACGGCAGTATAGTTGATACCCACTGCACTCAGCTGGAACATATCGGCCGGAACCAGGTACTGATCCATGAAGTTTTCAGGTGCGTATCCCATGAATGAGCCGTTTACCGACTCAACCTGATACAGACCAGAGCTGAACATTACCGAAGCCATACCAGAGCCGTTTGTCATTACCTGTATTGCCGGAAGTGTAGCACTGCCGAACAGGCTGTTTAGATTTGGATACTGTATTTCCGTCCCCATTCCATAGAAGTATCCCCTGTTTGCTCCCAGCGCATTTTGACTTACCAGGTCTACCGCGAAGTTCGGAACAGGTGACCCAAGGGCATTAGTTACGGTCACATTGACCTCAACAGAGCCGCTTGGAGACGATATGTATGGCTGCGATGTTGTCATTGTTATCTCATACTGGGGCGTTCCTGTTGATACCTGTACAGGTATCTCGACTGGTTGCTGCGTTCCGAATCCTAATGGATTTGTGGCTGAGGTTAGTTCTGCAAGTGTCATGTATGGCGTAGCACCTGATAGCGGGGCTCCGGCGTAATAATTTCCAAGGAAGATGTAGCTTTCAGTGCTGTTGCCAATTAAGGATACATTAAGGCCGCTAACTGCTCTAACACCTATGGTGAATGTTCCATTAGAAGGTGTACTTCCAACAATCTGCGTCATGTTGTAATTGTTGTTGGCCGAATATGACTCAGCATAAGGATTTCCAGGAGTTAACTGACTGAGTGCGGCAGATCTATCAGTACTGTTGCTCAGATCAAGAATTCCAGAGTTAACCTGGATAATGTAGCTGTATCCCGCTATAGGTGCTCCAGTTACGGGATTATATATCTTAATGGTTAGAGGCTGATATGCGCTTGAAGTAGTCTGAAGATTCGGAACTGCGAGAACCTTGTAAGCTACAGGAACTGGTGATACATCTATGTACGTGTATCCAAGACCAGGCAAAACAGGTCCAGATGAAGAACTACTCATAGTCGCTGCCGCAGAAATGTTGATTTCCCCTGTATAATCTGACGTGTAAACTAGTGGCTGATTCCCGAGCACCTTGAATTCAAGTACATAAGTTCCTTGCGAATTCGTGACTCCAGATAGGCTAGTTATGTTGAGTAGTGCCCCCGAAGGGTTGACACCTATCGTAAGAGAAGCTCCGGATACTGGCGCTCCGTACTGATTCCTGACCTCAAAAGTGATGTTACCGTACTCGCCGTTGTAGTATATTCTGCTTGATGGAACTACTCCAACGCTCAGCTCTGTAGGGATTGTCTTTGATACTGTTGTTATGGTCGGTGTCTTTAGATGGGCTGTCATGAAGTTCCAGTATTCGTACCCGGTCTGTGAAAGGGTGTCATTAGTTGTGTTGGTGAACACTGATGTGACAACTGGGAAAAGATCGATTCCGTAGCCAACGTTGATCATCGTGGACTCAATTGCAGCTATCCCCTGTATCTCATTTGAAATCTGAATCCTCTGTGTCAGGTTTGTGTTAGTGTTCAGTTCGTTGTACAGAGTGGTCATGAGTGTGGTTACGGCTGTTCCGTTCATATTTACTCCGTTAAATGTTATGTTGCTGTACGGACCCAGGAAGAAACCTGACCCTAATCCAGCAGGGGTGTAGAATGAAATATAATCGCCGGTTGGATCTCCCACAATTCCACTGATACCTAGCTCGATTGCCTGGTAACCGTATGTTATGAGGTTATCTACAAGCGTGCTGAATGCTTCCTGTGTCACTGTAGTCTTCACTCCGATCTGATCCCACCATTGGGCTATGAGGAGTGCCCCCTCAACTCCAATAGGATTTGAAGCTGCAGAAGTTATCTGAATATCCATCGTGAACTGCTTTCCCTGGTAGTAATATTCCCCGTTCACCCTTGTCATACCTGGAGTGTTGTTCAAAAGCGTCATTGCTAGTGAAGGATTGTATGAATATGACGGTAGACTATGATTCTGCCAAACACTGTCAGAATCTGGCACTACTGAAGTACCTGGTATGCCGTACCCTTCGTCCACGACAGAGTTCAGATAAACCTTATTCACAGCATAGTTAAGTGCCTGCCTCACAGCGGTTATATTCAGTGGCGGAGCTATTGACGCGGGTGTGAAACCATACTGGCTCGTAGTCATATTTGCATCAGATTGATTGAATGAGTTCAGCTGTATGAAACCATACCCAGTAGTTGGCTTGTGGAACACATAGGTATTAGGAGATGTTGCAAGGGTAGGAAGGAATGTCGGAGTCACTCCACCTTCTATCTGGTATACCTGATTGAGAGTAACAGCGGTAACCGCAGCAGATAGCGATAGGTATAGCGGAACATATAGTTCATAGAACTTTGGTGTCCACTGGCTGAGCGACGGGACATACTGCACAAAGTAGTGAGGATTTACGTAAAGCTTCCAATACTGGTCGAAGATCCACTTCCCTGCCGGTAAGCCATAGTTATTTGTGAACATAAATGGCCCAGTTCCAATGAGACCCGTTGCAGTTCCGGTAGCGGCATTGTATCCAACGTCCCATGCATTGTATGAGTTTGCTGCTGGCAGTGATGCCGTATAATTCCATACTCCCGGTGATGATGAATAATCGTGACTTACCCAGATGTGATAAGGAAGGATTGGCGTTTCAAGCGTGTAAGTCAGGAAAGTTGCACTCTGGTTGCTCAGGTAAAAGTCAACCGTTGTATTGTTCACTGGGACAGCGTTCACAACATTTGGAAACGATCCACTGTAATCATAAGCAGATTGGAGTATCTTCCACGATAGTATGAAGTCTGCGGACTGTACGTAGTACGTTTGCATCGTGACTGAAGGATACCTGTACGTATAGCTATGAGGATTTCCACTCGGACCATTGAATGATGTATGGTTTGAGTAAACATATGTGGATACCCCTGGAGAATAATCCGTCCACTGTACCCCCGGCCTTATGTTCACCTGATAGACATACTTCACAGGTACATACTGCCCATTCAGAGGATCAAAAGTAGTGAGATTTCCAGATCCAGCAAGCCCTAGGAATTTGCTTGTCGCAGACGATGCTGACATATTGGTAACGTTGTATTCATTCCAGCTTGTTGCAAGCCAGGGGGAGATTGTCTCATTCGGAAGAAGGGTTGTTGCAGAATCGTATACTTCGTCAAGAAGATAGAAACTGTAAACGTCAGTGGCTAAGTACACATTCAAATGTTCCACGTCATTGGTGGCCGCCATAATAAATGTTCCATTTGTGTAACCCGGTTCCTGCATCGTGGTTGTTGGATATGTCCACGGTGCATTGCTGCTTGCCAGTGCAGCCGGGGTTCCAGAAGCCCCAGCAACTGCTACGTTAGAAGTTGCGTCCATCGTGATTGCCATTGCAGACAGTATCATCACTAAAGAGACTGCAATTGCTATCACTATTTTCCTTTCGTTTCTGTTTTTCAAAACTTTTACCTCCTATTTATTAACCCGTGTTGATTGAAATTCTTTAATATAAACATTTTGAGGGAATTTTTGATTCAGTTGGAATTTGGAACTGGTATTTGATACTCTGAAAATATAAAATTTCTCTAATTGCTAGGAAAAAGCCAACATGGGTTGGCACAAAAATGGAATTAGTCTTATGGATAATGACACTACTCTTCACTCTCTACGATGTACCAATCTTATTTTTACTAGAATTAACCTTTCCCGTGTATAAGTATGCCCTGATCTTGGAACAAATAAGATAATTCTGGAGTGGCACCTTTCTTCTCTTCAAATATTCTATGACATTATAGAGACTGAGTAATGCTTTAAAAATCTCTCGAGACAAGATGTAATATATAGGAGAGTGAAAGATCAAAGAAAGAATTGGCCTCGGAATACTTTTAATCATTCTTCCTATTTACATTTCAACAACAGCTGATTGGTTCAACATGGCGAATTCTAAGATTACGATGTGGCAGGCTACGGCAATCGGGCTCGGGAACATAATAGGTGCGGGAATCTTCGTGCTGGCTGGTGTCGTCATAAAAGATTCAGGCCCAGGAGCCATTGTAGCGTTCGTCTTTACAGCATTCCTAGCCACGACCGTTGCGTTCAACAGCGCCGAACTTTCCTCGAAGATAATCTCACATGGAGGACTCTACTCCTTTGTAAGGGAAACGATGGGCGATTCACTGGGATTCATAGTTGGATGGCTCAGAGCGATATCTTATGCAATTGCAGGGGCTGCAGTAACCCTTGGATTTTCTTCATACCTCCTCTCGTTCTTCAACATTGATTCGCACCTGTTGATAATATTGGTATCTGTCATCTTCATCTTGATCATAACTGCAATAGATTACTCTGGGGTAAAACTCGTCGCAAAGCTGGAGCAGGTACTGGTTTTCATGACTGTAGCAGGCCTAGTGATATTCATATTGGTTTCAGTAAAGTATGGATCCTGGACACCTTCCCACTTCACACCACTCTTTCCGCATGGCCCCTTAAGTATCATCGAGGCTGCATCACTCGCATTTTTCGCGTATTCAGGGTTCAATACAATTGCTACCCTAACACCAGAGGTGGAGGATGGAAGAAAAAACGTACCAAAAGCAATCATGATATCACTTGTTGTAAGTTCTGTTCTGTACATTCTTGTGGTCATCGGTATGCTTTCGCTGATGCCTTGGAATTTATATGGAATCAGTGCAGATCCTCTGGTGAATGCGCTAAGCTATTCTCATGCCCCTATGTTTATTTCATTTACTGTCAGCATAATTGCCCTGATCGCAACCATAACAGTAACTCTTTCACTCATTGTTGCAGGTTCCAGAACTCTCCTTCAGATGAGTGAGGACCATCTCTTCCCAAAATGGATAGAAGGGAGTAGCCATGACTCACCCAAAAGGGCGGTACTGATAATAGGCGTCCTTGCCGTGATATCCCTATTCCTAGGTAATCTACAGTATGTTGCCCTTGCATCTAATTTTGGGGTAATATTTTCGTACTCCCTCACGGGAATAGCAGTGATAATTATAAGAAAGAAAAAATTACCCGGCCTGTTTAGCGTCCCACTCTATCCGTACCTGCCAATAATTTCTATCGTGCTCTCGATTGTCATCATGTTCACTCTTGGGTCCCAGGCTCTATATCTTGGTACCGTAATGATAGTAACAGGAATCATCATTTATTCCTTTCAACGTGTAGAAAAGGGGAGAGTACAAATCACACGATGATCACTATTATGAATTAAACCAAAAAAAGTGATTGCACAATTCCAGAGTGAAATATTTGGTCATATATTGAACGTAAGAACGAGTAGGAGCTAATCGCATTTGGATGAGAGTTACTTTATTATCAGCACTGGAACCGTAGAGTGGGTTACAACTGCACTTGACACACTTCCTAGCAGAAGACTCTTGAAACCTCCGAGTCCTCTGGACCCCATGACTATCAGGTCAGGTTTGATTTTCTTTGATTCTGATAGAAGTGATTCGGCTACGGAAGTAGTTCCTTCCGTATACACAATTTCAATTTTCACTTTCCTCTTCCTGGCATCCTTCATCAGTGGCTCAGATGCCTTATTTATATTTCTCTTATCTGCGGTATAAAACTCATCCCAGTTGTAGTATACTTCTCCATAATTTACAACCGGGTATTCAACGCAATGAATAACAGTTATTTCTGAACTGTACTTCTCGGAGATAGAGATAGCCGCTTTCAACGCGCGGATTGAATGTAATGATGCGTCAAATGCAACAACTATCTTCTTTGGAGCGAATTCACTCTCATCTTCCGCGGTGCTATTGTTACTTCCCATACTGCTATGAGCAGATGGACAAATTTAAAATTATTCATTTGGGTGGTACTGGGAGAGATTGTTGGATAGCGAGTGATTATTTATATACCATCTGTGAAGCGTCACTGTGAGAATTCTTATACATCCAGTCATCTTCCAGATATTCAATCATTACCACGCCTGATAACAGAAAACATGAAATACAAGCATGCAATATTATTGCAATATGAAAAGGAAGGTATCAGAAAAGCCAATGGACATCCGGATGCAGGGGTACGAGGTGATAGAGAAGGTCGTCACGCAGCACGCCACTTCAGCCAAGGTCCTGGTTCCCAGACACTGGATAGGGAAGAGAGTAAGAGCCGTTCGTCTCGAACCGCTGGACGAAGAGGAAGACAAAGAATATTGATCTCAAGAGCGTCCGTCTTGGCAAATACTACTCAGGTCAGAGCATACTTGATGATTTCAATGAAAACACAATGATATTCCTCATCCCAAAGAAGAATTCGCGGATAAGAGGCAGAAGGAACTGGAGGGAAATAATCAGGCGTTTCATGGAAGACCCGATGAACTACCTGAGGGAATACTTCAAGAGGAATGCATCAGAGTCGGGATTCTCATCCGACAAGAGGACAACTGGCGGTCTGATATATCAGAGGAGGAAGGATAGGAAAGAAACATCAGGATTCTGCAAGGGACTCATACACAATCTCATACTTCTACATGGTTAGGGGACTTCTGTCCCAATGTCCATTTGGGTACACAAATAGATACTTGAGAATGATTTATCGGATTGAGAGGTAGATGAATTCAGAAATGTACCTTTGGAGTAGGGGCAATTATGGCTGGTTCCTTTACCATGCTTGCACCTGTTCCTTAACTTTTTGCCAAATAGAAATGCGTACGACTATTTCTTACACTTTTCATTATGTATATTGGTCGATAAGAATGATATTTGAAGAAGGACCTTTTATTGTTATAGTAACTAGCCCGAAACTTTACAATTAAAGAAAAGTATAGTAATATTAAAGGGCAAAGTCAGGTTTGATACCTTCGTTTTCTAAATGAAAATAGAAAAAGATGGTGCTAGGTACCGAAAAACGCTCGTCCGATACAAATCATGAAATTATCACAAGTGAAGGACTACTCCAAGGTTCTGATATATTATGTATACTGCAACGACAATCACAATTATTGCAAATATCTGTGTCAGCCTGCGTTTTGGTACTCGGCTCGCGTATCTGGCGCCTACCCATCCTCCCAGAACTCCACCCACTATGAATAATGCGGATATAATGATGTTGACATCTCCGCTTATAGCATATCTGGCTGCTGTGACTATACCGAATGTACCGACTGACATAAGGGACGTACCTACCGCCTGAATGATGTTCAGGCCTCCACCAAAGAGAAGGCCGGGAACTATGAGGAAGCCGCCACCTATTCCGAAGTATCCAGAAGCGAACCCGACGGCAACGCCCGTGATAACCAGTATTCCATATGATTTGGATACTTTGCGTTCCTTCTCTGAGGTATCGACGCACTTTCTTTGTAGCATATATAATGCTATACCAATCATTAGGAAACCGAAAAAGAAGAGCAGAAACGTTCCAGGGGTTAGGAGTCCCAATTCAGAACCTACAAGAACGCCGGCAACCCCAGGGATTGTGAACAATGTTCCAGTCCTGTAGTTGACATTCTTCTTGAGTGTATGCGGTATGAGATTGAGATATGCATTTATGCCAACAGCGAGTGCTGTCGTACCTATCACAAGATGTGGATGATCATACCCAACAAAATAGATCAACAAGGGAATGGCGAGTATGGATCCGCCTCCGCCTATAAGACCTAGACTAAAGCCTACGAGTATGCCTGAGATTATTGACAGTACTATTTGCAGATCTGTGATTCCAAACATTTAAATCAGAACGTTATTATTGCATATCCGTTTTCTATTTTACTGTTTACTTCAACTCCTCCAAGAACCATCTCTATACCCGGAAATATGTCTGCTTCAGTTATCCCCTCCCCTGCCATACTTACCTTGCATATCGTGACCTTTATCCCTAACTTCAACAGTTCATCAACCTGCTCCTCAAACTGCGGTGAATTTTTATGCCTTTTGTCCGCAGCTTGTACACCTCTCCCCAGGAAGAGAAACTCTACGTTGGCTTTCGCATTTTTTACTGCATTTGCCGCAAAATTGAATGACACCATTTCCGTATTTATGTTGTCCTTGCCTGTTATTAACATCACCAGAATTTTTGCCATGATCAATTAACCTCCAAGTGAGGCTCATTGTGATAGACGGATTTGAGTTCCTTCAACTTGGTCACCCATCACTTAGTATATCCCCACGCGTTTATTTTCAGGTGGTAGAAAAACCTGAGCATGATCCAGGCGCTGATGAGGACGAACATCATGAATACGAAACTGGAAACTGCCATCTGTATGTCACCGCTCAGTATGTGCCCTGAGGCACATCCATTAGCCATTCTTGCACCGAATAACACCATGAACGCCCCGACGAATGAACCGATTGGTCTGTATTTTGGATTATGACTATGGCTCCATATCTTTGGCACCTGTTTCTTGAATCCCATGAATCTTCTGGATATAAGGACTGAAGAAATGAGGCCGCCCAACAAAGAACTAAGATCTGTGAAAGGCTCCCATCCTATTTCACTGAACGGTTTGTTCACCGGTACACCATTGATGATGTGCATCCCCCCGAAAAGTTGGAAGTAAGAGTTGGAAGCAGCCCAAGTGGAATTCACCAGATAAGAAAGTTGTGCCCCTATCCAGGAGAACGTTGTTGATTCCCCGAATATCTGATGGAGTATTATTACCGCTACCGCAGTTATTGTGAATGCCAGGCCCAAGGGTATTGTCATTCTTGCATTTTCCGTACTGCTCTCGTTAATCAATCTGGTAAGATACTTATTGGCCTTCGGATATTTTTCAAAATCCTCCTTTATTACTGCATCGAAAGTTATTGTCTTTTCCCCCTTTCCAAACATATGATACCCACATGAATTTTTTACCTTTGTTCCGGGATATCTTGGCAGGAGCAGAAATACGGCAATGAGAATGGCCCCGAAGATCAGGCTCACAAAGAAGACATCGACCTTGGCTTTTATGCCGAATATTGAGGCCCATGTTATTGGACCGAAATTGAGGGTATTCCAGAAAAATCCCCTTACTCCACCGAATATCGCAGACCAGGAAAATGCACCTAGCAGCCCTCCAAGCGCTGCGTATATTGCATCTCTCCTTCCCGTCCCTAGCGCTATCCATATGGTTCCCGGATAGTATCCTGCAAGCCCGACTCCTGCACCAAATATTATACCGCCTATGACGATTCCAGGAACGAAGAAATCTTTTATTCCGAAGTTAGGGTGAGTAATTAATGCAACGGCATATAGCAATATTGCTCCAACGCCAATAGCAAATCCAAAACATACCATCAAAAACCTGTCTTGAAAAGCCATAACTCTGAATAAAGTATCTGGATCAGTGAAATTCCAGAGTTCAAGTGGAATGGCAAGTGGCAGAGCAACAATTAACCCCAGTAGCAGAGGTGCCTTGGTTTGATGGAAAACGTATTGCATCACTATTCCCCCTATGAACAGTGAGATAGCTAGAATCAGAAGAGCATATACAGATTTCCAAAAGATCGATTTATCCCTCTTGAAATCTTTATCCCCTTTATTCATTTCATGAATGGATTCAGACATAAGTGTTTGTCACCAATGTTTACATATCTCGAAACAACAAAAAACTATTTATTTTTAGATGCAGAAATAAATAGAAATTGTGCACTGCTGCAGGAAAATGACCAAATTTTGCAATCCGAATACCGACCAAATTGAGCAACTAGATAAATGCTTTATATTAAAGGATATTTATAATTATGGAAAGCAGTTATGCGATTACCATATTCAACAAAGAGGAAGATTATTTAATAAAGCCGTTTCTTTCCGATGTCCCCAAAGTGGACAGACTTATCATCATTTTAAATAAGAATTCTAGTTATGACCAACTGGAAAGTAAGATCAGGGAATTTCTCGATTTGGTAAATACTAAAATCGACCTGATTTACGTAAACGATATTACAAATTTTTTTCAAATTTTATTTGCTGTCAAATCTATATGTGCTCAAAGGGGGTTACCTTCTTGGGTAAATATCTCTTGTGGGTCTGGCATTGGAATGGCTGCTTTGGCCATATATGCTGTAGAACGTAACATCTCCATGGTTATTTATGAAAGGGAGACCAACCGGACAACTGTGGTCTCTCCTAAAAAAGTATATAGAATGGATATTTTTGACCCGGTCTATTTTAATCTGATAAAGGATATAGCTAGTGGAAAGAACACTATAAGGCAATTAGCTACTTCAAACGGGATTGATAAATC
>JBMFVV010000016.1:0-26124 GCA_049965815.1 Thermoplasmata archaeon
ATAACAGTATCTCTTGTAACCTCAATAAGACATGGATGCATCCTGTAGAAAATTTATAGGGTTATTGGTAATCCTCTTTAGAAGGTAAATTTCTCTCGCTTAATTTCCCTAGACATTAAAATTTATCAGATTTCAGGGACTTCAAAAATCAGAGTCACATCAGTTCATCCTAGTAAATGTTCATTTTTATTGTTATTCCAGTCACTATTTTTAGCTCTAAAGAGTTAAATAATTTGTCACAGTGTTAAAGATAAAATGACCAAGGTGAGGTATTACGCTAATCTCCGATCAATAACTGGAAGGAATGAAGAAGAAATAGAAGCAGACGGAAAGACGGTGGAGGAAATCACACAAATGCTCTCCTCAAAGTATGGAGATAACTTCATCAAATTGATGTACAGTGATGGCAGCCTAAGGGGGAACGTGATAATCCTCGTTAACGGCCGAAATACAATTTTCTATAACGGCATAAAGGAGATACTGAAAAATAATGATCAGATTGATATTTTCCCCCCAGTTGCTGGAGGATAATCAGATATTGTAATAGTTCAAGCCAAGTTTCTCGAGTGTCTCATCTTTCGGATACCCCCGTTCGTCCCATCCTCTGACATTGTAGTAGTCCTTCAGGAGATAATCCAGCGGTATTTTCTCTCCTTTGAATGGTCCTTTCTGAAGTGCATTCTTAACGAATCTATCTGGGAGTTTATCGTCTTCCGGCCTGATCCCTGCCTTAATGTTGAAAATCCTTTCTAAATTCCATATCCTTTCGGCAGCAGTCATTATCTCGTCTTTAGTATAATCAAAACCGGTCACACCGTTGATCAGGGAGAGATAATCATCAAGATTTAGTGCAAATGAGGGAAATTGACAAAGGCCGGATGAATCCATGATCTCGGTAAAATCTTGCACATATTTGACCAGGGCAGCCTTGCCTTCCTTTTCATTGGGCTCTGAAACTGGCTGGACACCTAGTATTTCATTAGAAATTGTATAAGCCCTCATATGTGAGCCTCCTATGTTGCTTGTAGCATACTCAAGCCCTATACCATAAGCCCCTCTCGGATCGTAGGCAGCTATTTCCTGACCCTTTACGCTCATAGAGACGCTCTCGTCACCGTATTTCCTGGCGAGCCTTAGTGATCCTTCGGCCAGTTCATTTCCAAAATCCTTCCTGTAGGCCAGGTTACTGGATGCCTCCATAACAAAAGATTGGTTTCCGAATTTTGGCTTGGTCGGCCCCACGTCTTTATCAGGTATCTTTCCCTTCTCGTACAGTTCCATTGCTGCTGAAAACGTGTTTCCAGCAGTTATTGTATCGTATCCTAGCCTGTCTGCATTATCATTCGCGGCGATTATTGGATATAGATCATGAATGCCGACGTTTGGTCCGAGCGCCCACGTGGACTCATATTCCGGTCCCTCCGTTTCCCTCTCATTGTATTTTGAAACCCTGCCACAGGCAATAGGGCAGGCAAAGCATGGAGTGTTTCTTATAAGATAAGTCGCGGCCAAGGTTTCGCCACTGACCAATTCTGCAAGAGGGTCTTCTCCAGAGTCAAGATAATTATTATTTCCATAAATTCCAGAGCGGTTTATTATATTCACTAAAACTTCTGTTCCATAAGCGGGGAGGCCTTGGCTCGTGACAGGGTTTTCCTTTATCTTCTTGAGCATTGCTGTCAAGGTAGACTTATATTCTCCTGCATGCCCTATTGTAGGCATTTTTCCTGGCAAGGAGACAATAGCTTTAAGATTTTTAGATCCCATTACTGCACCTACGCCATTCCTACCAGCTGCCCTGTGTTTATCGTTCATTATTGAAGCAAATTTCACAAGATTCTCTCCCGCTGGCCCTATGCACGCAACAGAAACTTTAGGGCTTGTCTCTCTCTTTAACACATCGTCTGTCTCAAATACATCCTTGCCCCAGAGATGAGTTGCATCCTTTATCTCAGCCATTCCGTCGTGAGTATAAAGGTACACCGGATGGTCTGCTTTTCCTTTGATTATTATCATGTCAAAACCCGAATGTTTAAGTCTGGCGCCAAAGAATCCTCCAGAATTGCTCCTCGTGATTGTACCTGTAAGCGGGCTCTTTGTGACTGCCATATATCTTGCAGCAGTCGGTGCACTCGTTCCTGTCAGTGGACCGGGGGCCATTATTAGGATGTTGTCGGGTGATAGAGGGTCGACTTTAGGGTCAACTTCATCAACAAAGTACCTTGTTGCAAGTCCCTGTCCACCTATGTAATCCCTAGCCCATTGCATATTGGTATCTTCAATCTTTACACTGCCATTTGAAAGGTCTACTCTCAGGAATTTTCTTGTAAAACCACCAAAACTCATGTTAAATCTGTAAAAATAAACCAAATGTTAGTATAAACGGTTTTCTAATCTGGTTCCCGTCAGGATCAATTTGAATTCACTTACCCTCTTAACGATTGAGGCTTCAGTGTTGTTGGTACTTTCACTCAATATCCGATTTTACTATTCCTGTTTGTACCATTCTACAATCTTGGCAGATGGTACCATTCTTAGATCCGCGCTCCTTATTCTTCCTTCAGGCGCTTAATAATATCATCATCTATCTCTACTGGTTTCATATTCTTATCAACTGAAGCAACAATAATCTTGCATTTAGCGCTGAGTTTGCCTTCGGATTCATTTATAACAGAATAATCAAAAGTCACGTGTCTATTTCCTATCTCACTAATGGATAGCTTTACCTTTGCCTTTTGTCTGAATCTCAAGGGATATAGGAAATCACAGGAAGCATGAACCCTCGGTAGAAAGACCTTTCCGTTTTCATAAAGCCCCTTTGATTCAAAGTAGAGCTGCTCAGCCCGCTCACACAACCTGAAGTAATTGGAAAAATGCATGATACCAAGTGCATCTGTGTCAACCCACGCTACCTCGTAGTCGAAATTGAAAGAGTTCTTTCCAGCTTTGGTAGGCATTTGGAACGCAATCCTAGAGAGTATTTACACGTTTTGGAGATATATGGGTGTCAGAATGAGGAAAGCTCTCGTACCGTATTTCAACTTCATTATTTTTGATCAGGAACTTTCCATTTTATCTTAAAAGTGTTCTTAGATATATGGTACCTACACCAATATAGATATGGGCTTGTCCGGATTTGGACCGGAGTCTTCGACTCCCGAAGCCGAAAGGATACCAGGCTACCCCACAAGCCCCCAGGCAGGATTCCAAAGGCTTTAAAATGTTTTACCCATTATCACAACAGTGAAGAACAATAGATTTCCATCGTCCGATGCGCTTATTTTCAATGTTTCTGGCGAGATAGTTATGTCCAGTGATCCAGGAAAGACCATAAAGAAATGGAGGGAGGAATTCAACATCACTCAGAAGGAACTTTCAGAAAGGATGAAAATAAACACCTCGGTCATTAGCGATTATGAGACAAGCCGCAGGAAATCACCGGGCGCACAGTTCTTGAAGAGTCTTGTGTCATCACTCATAGAGATTGATGCAGAGAGGGGGAGTCCCGTCCAGCTTAAATTTTCACTGGGCACAGAGAAAGATGTTATCCTAGACATAAAGGAATTCTTCTACGATGTGGACCTTCAAAAATTTATAAAGATGATAGAAGGCAAAGAAGTGAGCGGTCTTGAAACTAAAAGGAGCATAAGGGGCTACACTATTCTAGACTCACTGAACGCAATTCTGAAGCTTACGTCATTCGATTATTTCAGGGTGTACGGCTGGACTTCCGAAAGAGCATTATTCTTCACTAATGTTGAATTTGGCAGATCCCCCATGATTGCCGTGAGGGTTCACCCAATTAAGCCGGCAGTGGTCGTTTACATCAAACCGAAGAGGATAGATCCGCTCGCGATAAAGCTGGCTGAGATTGAGAGCATACCTCTCATAACCACTGACCTGTCTCCGGATCAGATAAAGGATAAACTGAAGTCCATCTAGTTTAGCAATCTGTTAAGGTACCAATCCATGCTGAACTGAACGAAATCAGAATATGTCTGGCCCGTTCCAATATACAAAATCGGTTTCTTTGTCTCTGAAAGAAGAGATATAACGCATCCGCCCTTTGCATCAGCATCTATCTTCGTCACTATGTATCCGTTTATTCCCACGGCCTCGTCAAACAGTTTTGCCTGGCTAAGAACATCCGTGCCTGATAATGCGTCTAGTGTCAGGAGTATGAGGTCTGGATTGGATATCCTCTTGATCTTTTTCATCTCTTCTAGAAGGTTCTTGTTGTTCTGCATCCTACCCGCGGTATCTATCAATACGACAGACTTTTCGTTCTTTGATGCATGTTTGACCGCATCGAATGCTACGGCTGCAGGATCACCTCCCGCCTGATGCTTCACCACCTTCACGCCAATTTTTTCTCCATGAAGGGCAATCTGTTCAATGGCACCTGCCCTGAAGGTATCAGAAGCGGCGATAACAACGTAATACCCCTTGCTTCTGAACAGTTCCGCAAGCTTGGAAATGGACGTCGTCTTTCCCGTACCGTTCATTCCTACGAACATTATGACGTACGGAGATTTTTTACTGGCATTGTCTAAAATGTCTATAGGGGGTACGGAAGCAACTTCCTTTATCGTAGCCCTCACAGCCTCCTTGAATACAGTGTTCCTGTCGCCCTTCAACCTTATGCTCTTGTCGTCAAGTTTCTTGAGCAGCACGTTTGATATCCTATCGGCGACTGGAAGAGCTATGTCCGCTTCTATAAGTGATATTTTGAGGTTTGCTGCTATCTCCTCGAAGTCCCTAGAATTCGCAGTTACATTGATAGCAGTACCCCTCACATCATCATTGGCAGAATGTTCTTCCTGCTTCTTGGCAATGCCAAGTTTTTCCTTTAGTTTTTCAAACATCTGTTCACTTTTTATATATCCTGTTCAGGTAATCTTCCAACTGTGCGTACCTCTGTTGCAGTTCACTTTCAGATTTCCTGCTGCTATCCAGCGCCTTTGCAGCATCGTTCTTTCTTTCTTCGAGAATATTTATTGCATCCTCTACAGTAGCCTTCTTGTAGGCATTCGATCCTATGTTCACCACGACCCTTTCCTTGTTCTTTACTTCTCCCTCTATGTACAACCCCCTTCCGATAGGAATGAGTGAATCCCCTTCAATCTTGGAAATGTTCTTTAGGAAGTCAGTGGTTGCCGCCAAGTCTTGAAGAATAACTGCAAGTGATTGTATCTGTCCTTCTATCTCTTCAAGCTGTTGCCTAATTAATTCCATGCTGTAAACGATCTGGTCTACCTTCTCATCTTGTGTCATTTAAGATCCTCCAAATTTTTTCTTTGAAATAATTAAAGACTCTATTCCCGGCATAGGTTCTCCAGCCAGATAACTTATCAGTGCCCCTCCACCGGTCGAAATGTGGTCAATGTCACCTTCACCTATTCCAAGCCTCTCCAGTGCAGCCAGTGTATGTCCTCCACCTGCTACCTTATATCCCTTAGCTTTTGCAACAGTGGAGAATATTTCCTCTGTCCCGGCAGCATATTCCTTAAGCTCGAAAACGCCCATTGGGCCATTCAGCATAATGGCATCTGAATTCTTTATGATTGATGCGTATGCAGCTATTGTATCGACTCCAATATCCATTGCAGGAATATCTTTCCTGAAATCTTCTACCTTGTAATGTTTCACCTTTCCGTCCTCGTTACCTATGAAGTCTACTGGGGTTAGAATTGAATTCCTATATTTGTCCAACAGTTTCTCAGCATTTTCCAGTATTTTCTCGTACCCACTTACCTCTTTCTTCAGAACATCCACGTTCTTCTTTCCTAAATCCATCCCTCCAGCTGCCAGAAATATGTGCCCGACTAATCCCCCTGTTAATACCTTGTCCAGTTTGCCTTCATTAAGCATCTTGTCTATTATTTTGACAGAATCATCCGCCTTTGCGCCACCAAATATACCAATCCTTGTACCTTCCTTGATTGCAAAGAATCTTTCTATACCTGTTATCTCATTTTCCATGAGTTTTCCAGCAATGTTTGGCATTATTTCACTGAAACCTACCAGAGTAACGTTGCTCCTGTGTGCTGCTGCAAATGCATCATTTACAAAATAGTCTGCGTGATCAGCGAGGTTCTTAATTATGTTAGTTTTTTCCATCACTTCCAGTTTCTCTTCAGCGAGAACTACCTCTTCAGAAAAGAATCTGGTATTCTCAAGCATAAGTATGTCACCGGGCTCAGACGAATCTATCTCATCAAGAGTTCTTTCGTCGAACACCCCTCCAACAAATTTGACTCTTCTCCTCAGCATATTGGAAAGATGGGATGCATGGGCCTTGAGACTCACGAAATCGTTTTTTCCCGGCCTGCTCTGATGGGCCAGGATGACCACCTTGGATCTGGATAGCGATTCTATGGTTTCACGGTGTGCCCTGAACCTTGCATCATCTAGTATATTCCCAGTTTTAGGGTCTATCGGGGAGTTGATGTCCAGTCTCAACAGAACCGATTTTCCAGCTAGGTCAAAATCGTTGAGTGTGAAGAAGGGAAGCTGGCTCATACTACCTGATTTTCTAGTGCCTTAAATCAGTTATGGAACTATCTCTCATATCTTTACCGTTTATTATTACCCGTTCTATTATGTCATCACCAAACTTATACCCTATTTTGTCGTATTTTTCCTTCAGGATTATGATATTTGCATATTTCCCGGGATGAATGGATCCTCCCTTGTTGGAAAGAGAAAGGGAATAGCAGGAATTTAGTGTACCCATATTTATAAGATTCTCTATCGTGAACGGCAGTAGCTGTCTAGCCAGGGAGATTACGAGAGGGAATGATGTGATGTATGTATTCGGAGAGATGTCGGAACCAACTGCAAGTATCTTCCCTCTCCCCTTCATTTTGGAGAATATGGAAGTGTTTTTTCCAAGACTGATGGCAGTGAAAGGTAGAATGGTTATAGGGACATCAATTGTATCTAACTCGTCATCTCTCGTCTCTATCATATGGTCGTATGATCTTATATCTAGACCCTTAAGGATACTCACTCCGTCGATGTTTTTTAGTTCATTTAGATGGATTCTGGCTGGTATTCCGATGGAATTTGCATATTGAACAGCTTCCCATGCGAATGAAGGTGAAAAAGCACCCTCATCGACAAAAACATCCACGTAATCAATCCTTTTCCTGAATTCATCTACCATATCTTCGAATTCTCTGAGGTATGAATGTTCATCTCCATCTCTAGGGACAATGTGTGCTAGGAGTGTTTTCTTTATTCTGATCTTGAGGTCCCTCTCCAGTCTTTCAATGACGTTGAGCATCTTCCCTTCAATTTCTGAGTTGATGCCGTACCCAGTTTTGCATTCGAAGATTGCAGTGCCGTTTTTCATCATGCTGATGATCCTTGCTCTGGACTCTTCATAAAGGGTGTTTTCGTCGCAGTTTGCAGTCGACCTAATTGTACTGTAAATCCCTCCTCCCTGCTTCAAAATCCCTGAATAACCTATCTCCTTCTTAACGTCGATCTCATTTTCTCTTGTCCCACAGAATACTAGATGAGTATGGGGATCACAAAATCCTGGAATTGCCCATTTGGTTGTCTTATCGCGCGAAGATGAGGGGGTGATACTCTCAATCTTACCATTTGATATGTTGATGTCTTGATGTTCCAGGACTTCAAGGTTGTCCAGGGAAGAACCCTTGACGAATTCCTTGTTGAGAGGAGATGCTATGTTTACATTTTCAACTAGCATTATTTAAGGTATAGATCCCTGTAACAAGAATCTGCCGCTATCGCCCCATCAGACGCAGCTACTACAATTTGCGCAAACGAACCAGCCACATCACCCGCAGCGTAAACTCTTTCTAATGATGTTCTGCAATTCCTGTCGGTCTTGATAAATCCTCTGTCTGTTAGCTCCACTCCAATCGATTTGGCAAGCTCAGACTGAGGCTGAAGTCCGACGTATATGAAAATACCATCGAAGTTTTCCTCGAATTCCTGTCCTGTGGTCCTGTCCTTGAATTTAACTGTCTTTATCAGCTTCCCATCGCCCTTTATTTCTAGAACCTGAACATTTCTCTTGTACTCTATTCCCTTGGACTGTATCTGCTTGACGTATGCGTCCTCGCACATGTACTTTGGCATGAATTCAAATATCTTCACTTCCGACACTATGCTTTTCATTGAAATAGCAGCAATTGCTCCAGAGTTCCCCCCACCGATTACTAGGATCTTCTTGTTCTTGAAAAGCCATCCATCGCAGGTGCTGCAATAGCTTACCCCCTTACCGAAATATTCCTGTTCCCCCGGAATCCCAAGGTGCTTGTGCTTTGTGCCAGTAGCAAACAGGATGGCCTTGGATTGGAACTCACCTCTTTCGGTTTCCAGCTTGAAAATATCTCCCTTCTTGATTGATATTACCTTATTGTTGTCAATTATCTTCGTGTAGTTCCTAGCGTGTTGCAGAAACTCCTTTGCGAGATCTGTTCCAGGAATTGCAGTGAATCCAAGGTAATTCTCCACAAGTGGTGCCTCTAGGGTCAATCCTCCTGGAGTAGAACCGTCTATTACTACACAAGACAGTCCTGCTCTGGTAGCATAGACCGCTGCTGATAAGCCTGCAGCCCCAGCTCCTATGATTATAAGGTCGAAATCTCTCTTTTGTATCTCCTGACTTTCTTCGCCCAGAATCAGTTCCAACGGAATCCCCTCACATTGGGGGCATTCCGCCCATACCTTCTGGGCCACCCATTCCTTGTGGCATTCCTCCGGGTTGCCCTCCACCGCTTGATTTTTTAGAAGATATCACATCGTCAATTCTTAGTATCATTGTGGCTACTTCAGTAGCGCTCTCGATTGCGTGAGATTTTACCCTGACAGGTTCAACCACATTCTTCTTGAATAAATCTGAGACAGTCCCTTCCATGGTGTCAATGCCGGCATTCTTGTTGCCCGTTTGATGTTCAGACCTCAGTTTAAGGAGTGAATCTATTGGATCCATTCCTGCGTTTTCGGCCAGGGTTCTGGGTACTATTTCCAGTGCATTTGCAAATGTCTCGATTGCAAGTTGTTCTCTTCCACCTACAGTTGGTGCATATTTCTTGAGTTGATATGCCAGTTCTGCCTCTATGGCGCCTCCTCCTGTAACGAAGGATTGATCCTCAATTGCAACTCCAACCACCTTGAGTGCGTCGTGCAGTGCCCTCTCAACTTCGTCAATGGTATGCTGAGTCCCGCCCCTAATCAATATGGAAACTGCCTTTGGATATCTGCATCCAGTTATGAATGTAAGTCTGTCATCCCCGATTTTCCTCTCTTCAGTTTTTTCTGCATTTCCCAGATCCTTTGAAGTTAGATCATCGAGGTTAGTTATGATCTTTGCTCCCGTTGCCTTTGCAATCTTCTCCATGTCACTCTTTTTGACCCTTCTTACTGCGTAAATTCCCTCCTTTGCAAGAAAGTGCTGTGCTAGATCGTCAATTCCCTTCTGGCTCATTAGGACATTCGCTCCAGATTTCTTTACCTTTTCAACCATAGATTTCAGAGTTTCCTCTTCTTGATCTAGGAACGCCTGGATCTTGCTTGGGTCTGTGATCTGGACTTTCGCGTCTATTTCTGTCTTCTTGATTTCAAGGCCAGAATCTATAAGTGCTATCTTTGAATTTTTTACTTCATTAGGCATTCTTGGGTGGACTTTTTCTTTGTCTATTACAACTCCCTCTATCAGCTCAGAGTCGGTGATTCCACCACCGAACTTCTTCTGTACTAGAATATTGTCCACATCAACAATCTTCTTTCCATCTCTTTCTTCGACTATGCTTTTGACTGCCTTCATTGCAATTTTTGCTAGAAAATCTGTAACTCCTCCTACATTCTTTCCTGTCATTGCAGTAAGGGCTATATTCTTCAATACTTCATCACTGATCTTTTTCTCAGAGATTCCCGCAAGTATTTCAGCAGCCTTATTTGAGGCTAGCTTATACCCGTTCGCAATGACCGTAGGATGGACATTTTGATCCAGCAGGAGTTCTGCCTGCTTCAAAAGTTCTCCAGCAATAACTACTGCAGTTGTTGTTCCATCTCCTACCTCCTGATCTTGACCTTTGGCTATTTCAATTATCATTTTTGCAATGGGGTGGTCGACGTCCATCTGCTTCATGATGGTTGCCCCATCATTTGATATGGTGATGTCTCCAAGAGAGTCAACCAACATCTTGTCCATGCCTTTCGGACCTAGTGCTGATTTGACTGTATCAGCAATAGCCTTTGCGGCTTCAATATTATTTCGTTGAGCATCTTTCCCGGATTCCCTAGTTGAACCTTCCTTGAGAACTAAGATAGGGATTTGTCCTGATAACATCTAAATTTCACCCTAAAACGGTAATTCGTTCTTCTATATAAATCTTACAAAATAAGGTTCTGTTACAGTAGCGGGTCATAGTGCGAATTCGTAAAGGTGTTACAATTCAGGTCAATAACAGGACTAGGGAAGGAAGTTTAATTACCTTTAATAATCTCAATATATTGCATATATTGATTAGAATGGGCGCTCAAGGAAAGAAGAGTTCGTCACCCCCGCCCTCACCTAGGCCTAATCCAAATTATCCGAGTACAACGGGTAAGCCATCTGGGAAAGGACGAGGAAATGAACCAAAGAAGTGAATATGGTCGAATCGGATAGAGTGTCAGACTCTATCCTTATATTTGATGGTTCTGTTGAGATGGCCGAGCGTAGTCAAGATTAGCAAATCTGTTAAATGTTGCAACATGAGAAGATTTTGAGATTATTATCTATCCAGTGAATCTAATATATCTCAATATTCAGAGTAACAATCGGGAAGGACACATAAGAAACGTCTTGAATTACAGCATATACTTTGAACTCTTGAATAATGGCACCAAGGCAGCAGTAATGCCATGAAAGATTGTTCCGTGGAAATTAAACGCAAATGCATTATCATTTAATATTGCAAATTATTCAGGGTGGATGCGAAATTACCCCTGCAAAAGTGAAGTTACAGAAAATTTCCTGGAATCTAAAATGAAGGCTATATTTGGCAACGTAAGTAAGAATGGAAATCAATTTGTGTCAACATACTCAGAATCCCTTAGTGTCGTCGCCACAGTTTCTGGAAAGAAAGAGATATCTGTTGAAACGAAGACTTCTCCTGGAACCGATCAGGAAAGAATCGTGAAGTTATACAACCAGTTCCTGGAGGAAGTCACAGGATATACTGCAAAAGAGAGAAAGAAGTTGATGTCGAAGATATGAACCTTGATGAACTTTTCTCAATAAATTCAGTGTGCCTGGTCGGTGCTTCAAGGGAAGAGGGAAAGATTGGGAACGTCGTCCTAAAAAATCTAAAGAAGAATTTTAGGGGAGAAATACTACTTGTCCACCCTGTTGCTGAGGAAATAGAGGGCATAAGGTGCTATAAATCTATAGACTCAATTCCTCACCCTGTTGATCTTGGGGTCATTTCTCTCCCCTCTGTAAAAGCGGTGGAAGCGGTCCGGGCTCTAGCAGAAAGAGGGTGCAAGGTATGCATTCCCGTTGCAGGTGGCTTTGGGGAACAAGGGGAAGAAGGGAGGAAGCTGGAGAATCAAATGAAGGAGATATCTTCCAGAACTGGAACAAGAATAATCGGACCAAACTGCGTTGGAGTGATCATTCCGCGAATAGGTCTCAATACTGCCCTGACCACCGGAGAGAAGACCGGGTTTCCATCTGATGGTCCAATAGCATTCGTCTCCCAGAGTGGTGCACTTGGATTACTAGCAATGGATGAATTCTCGGATTCAGGTGTTGGTTTCTCTTCGTTTGTTTCCCTCGGGAATGAGATCGATGTTGATGAAACAGAAATGGTTAGGACCCTGGAAAGGGATGGGGAAACTAAATCCATTGCTATTTATCTCGAGAAGATTTCAGAAATAGACGAATTCCTGAAGGCATGCAGATCAGCGTCAGAAAAGAAAGGTATTGTTGTGCTCAAGGGTGGACAAACTGAATCTGGAAGCAGGGCTACATCTCTTCATACAGGGTCCCTTCTTAAGACAAGTTTCTCGCTGAAGGGTATTTTCAGGCAGAACGGGATAATCCAGGCAAGTAATGAAATAGAGCTCATTGATTTTGCCTCAGCCCTAGCATTTGCCAAACCCGTAAGGGGCAGGAGGGTGGCGGTTGTTTCCTCTGCAGGTGGTGTTGGAGTCATAGCAACGGATGTTCTTGAAACTCAAGGGTTTAAGGTTAATAGAACATCTGACCAACTCGCAGGTAGGATAAAATCTATGATCTCTCAGATAGGTTCCCCGTTCAATCCAATAGATATGACTGCTGAAGCCACGAATATTCAGTATGAGAATGTCATTAACGAAATAGATGAATCTGGTGAATTTGACTCAATTCTCGCGTTTGTATTGTACCAGACGTTCGGTGTCACAGAAGACATTATAGAATTTTTGGACAGATTCAACAAATCATCCAACATCCCTATTGTGGTTGGAATGATAGGTGGACAGTATACAAGGGACATATTTAGAAGAACCACGCAGAGAGGTATTCCAGTTTTCCCAACGGTACAGAGAGCTGCTAACGCTCTTGGGGCACTATACGAGAGAGGGGAATTCCTCAGGAGGTTTGAGAGATGACAGTAATACCTGAACTTGAGTTCAAGGCGACACTTGACAGGTTAGGATTCAAACAGCCAAGACGATTTTTGATTAACAATCCGGAAGATTATCAAGGGGCATTCCCCGCTGTTCTGAAAGTCAGTTCTGAGACCATTACTCACAAAACTGAAATCGGGGCTGTGGTAGGCGATATCAAGACAAAGGAAGACTTCGAATATAATCTGAAGGCAATGAGAATCAAATTTCCAGGTGAAACCATTTACGCCGAAGAGATGGCAAGGAAAGGAATTGAAGCTATCGTCGGTCTAATAATGGACAGCCAGTTCGGAAAGCTCCTGTTATTTGGGATAGGGGGATTCTATTCAGAGTTGATAAGTGATGTTACGTTTAAGAAGGTTCCACTAGACAGGTATGATGCAGAAGATGCTCTGGACGAACTGAGGTTTAAAAGACTCTTCAACGGTTACAGGGGGTTGAAGGCAAACAGGGAAGTACTGATTGACCTTTTACTGAAGATATCAGATTTTTCAGTGCACAATGAATTCTCCCAGATAGATTTCAATCCTGTTTTCCTTTACGAGGACGATTACCTGATAATAGATGCAAAGCTTGTTGTCTGAGCCAGGTCACCCTGATACTCTGAGCACGATTCTTCCTTCCTTGTTTCCGTACTCTGCAATAGCTTTTTCATAATCATCAAGGTCAAACGTCTTCCATAGCCTGCTCTTTATATGATTTTCTGAGACAATCTTGATCAAATCCGCAAATTCTTTTCTGGTACCACCTGTAGAACCTATTATCGATCTCTCCCCTGTGTACAACTGTGCTAAATTCAGTTTTGTATCCTTGCCTGTCAGGGTCCCAAAAGTGACTATTCTTCCGTTAGTATCGAGATAGTCAACATAGCGCTCCCACGCTTCCGTACCTATGGAATTGACTATAACATCGACCTTCTCATCCTTCCACTCCACGAATCCAGATTCCGATGGAAATTTCTTGCGTGACGAGTAGAATACTTTTGCACCCATAATTTTGCCTAAGGATAATGAATACCATCCCGTGTTTCCAGATGCTCCTACAACCAGAAGCCTCTCACATTTCTTCAATCCGGCTCTCTTTAAGGCGTGGTACGCAGTAAGCCCTCCAACTGGGATTGAAACTGCATCTTCAAATGACATAGAATCAGGAATCATCTCAAGATGAGACTCATCAGTACCGAAAAATTCAGAGAATCCTCCGTTACAACCGACTCCCATTACACCCCCATTTCTGCATAACTCTTCCGCACCTTCCTTACACCTATCGCATGTTCCATCGTAGATCCTAGGATATACGATCACTCTATCACCTACTTTGAATTTCCCGGGAGTTGAGATGCTTTCAATGACCCCTACAAATTCGGCTCCAGGAATGTGGGGGTATGGGGTTATGTTGTAGTTCACTTTACCAAGTATGACATTTATATCAACCGGGTTCAATCCCGCATAGGTGATCCTTACTACAACGGGACCATTAGGTTTCTCTACATCCTCTATTCTGGTATTTCCTAACCCTCCTGGTTGTCTTATTACAACTGACTTCATGAGTTTCGATTGTAATGTGGTTTATTATCCCTTTGTTTCCTGTTTATTCTTGCTGTACTTTTGTAGACAAATCGTCGAACTTTCGGTTACTTTCGAACTTTATTATTTAGAGAAGGGAAGAGTTGATTTAGCAAAAGCTTAAATCGTGAAGACATTGGCATTTCATGGCATATGATGCGCAGGAAATTATCAAGATTTCGGACCAGAAGGACTTGAAATATTTCTATTTCCAATTCACAGACATCCGGGGAACACCAAAGTCTGTCATGCTTCCCAGGAACAGGCTTGAAAAGATCCTGGAAGAAGGAGTGTTATTTGATGGATCTTCTATTCTTGGCTATGCCACTATAGAAGAAAGTGATATGAGAGCGTTTCCGGATTATTCCTCATTTGAGATACTCCCCTGGGCAGTTGACGGAGGAAAGGCAGCAAGATTTGTTTGTTCAATTATGAAGCCAGACGGAGCTCCTTTCGTTGGAGATCCGCGCTACGTACTCCAGAAACAGCTCGAGAGAATAGAGAAGAAGAACATGGAGTTCTTCGTTGGTCCGGAGTTTGAGTTCTTCCTTCTGGAACTAAAGGATGGGAAATATGTTCCGCACGATACCGGCGGTTATTTCACGTTCGGCCCACTTGACAAGGGGGAAATAGTAAAGAAGGAAATCTTGAACTATCTCGATTTTCTGGGATATATGCCTGAGGCAGCGCATCATGAGGTGTCACCAGGTCAGCATGAAATTGATCTCAGGTATGCACCGGCACTATTCATGGCAGATAGGATCATAACAATGCGAACAGCAATTAAGACTGTTGCAGCCAAATTCGGTTTATATGCTACATTTATGCCAAAACCATTCTATGGCATAAATGGCACAGGGATGCACATCCATCAAAGCCTGATGACCCCGTCTGAGGATAAGAACTATTTTTGGGATGATAAGGACAAGAATGGACTTTCAGAGATGGCATATCATTACCTTGCGGGAGTGCTTTCGCATGCCGTAGAACTTTCTCCCATTTTCGCCTCCTGGGTGAATTCCTACAAGAGACTGGTTCCTGGATATGAAGCACCTGTTTACATTGCCTGGGGCACCAAGAATCGTTCAGCACTTATAAGGATTCCAGCTGGGGATCGTATCAAGAAACGTTTCGAATTCAGGGCGGCAGATTCAGCTGGAAACCCATACCTTCAGTTTGCAACAATTCTTGCTGCGGGATTAGATGGAATTGAAAGGAAACTGGAATGCCCAGAACCCACAGAGCTTGATATATTCCATCTATCGCAAAAACAGAGGGACTCTATGGGCATAGGATCACTTCCAGAATCTCTCGGGGAGGCATTGCATCATCTTAGGAACAGCCAGTTCATGAAATCAGTTCTCGGTGAACACATCTACAACAATTTCATTTACATCAAGCAGAAAGAGTGGGACGAATTCAGATCATATGTTACAGACTGGGAGATCAACAATCTACTTCCCATATTGTAAATGAGAAGGTTGATAGTTAACATTAATTATCTCTCATAACTTCAGATTGAGGGCTCGTGGTCTAGCGGCTATGACGTCGCCCTTACAAGGCGGAGACCGCCGGTTCGAATCCGGCCGGGCCCATTTATTTACAAGGTCAATTGGAAAGTTGTCGTCAAAATGATAATTGAGGTACCAGCTATGCGTATATTGAATCCCTATGCCCCCTAAAAGTTAACAACAATTTGTCCATGGGCTTATCGATTTCTATTTCCGATGATGAATGCCCTAAGGTAGATATTCAGAGTAAAGTATTATGAAGCAATTGACTAGAGACGCCTTCAGCCTATTGTGGAATTATATCTTAGAAATACAAAATTTATTTAATCGAAAAGCGGGTAATTTGGCGTGCCTATCAAAGCAGTTTTAATAAGGCCCACAAATAAAACTGGTAGCGGCTACCTCACAAAGTGGGGGTTCCTTCCAGCTCCTCTCGGGCTACTTTCGCTTGCAGGTGAGATTCTCAGAATCGAAGGATCTAATGTGAAGATCATAGACATGGAGGGGGATGGTCTTTCAATGGATGAGACAGTGAAGCAGACCCTTGAATTCAACCCAGATATAGTCGGAATAACTCTTCATGCAACTGCGGCACACAACAACGCAGGCTACCTGGCTAAGAGAATAAAGGAAGAAAAGCAAGATGTTGTACTGGTAGCAGGCGGCCATCACGCCACATTTCTCCCAAAAGAAATCATTAGAGCAGGGTTTGATATCTCCGTTCTCGGGGAGGGGGACGAAACCATGTATGACATAGCCTCTGCAGTAGCGGAAGGAAGAGGGTTTGAAAATATAAATGGAATAGTATACAGGGGCAAGGAGAAGATTATAAGGAATCCGCCGAGGTCTCTCATAGGAGATCTTGACACTCTTCCGATCCCTCCAATGTGGTTACTCGATCCATCTAAGTACACTTTCAAGGTTTTTGGGAGTGATGACAAGGTAATGTGCATAGAGACATCCAGAGGATGCCCATATGCATGCGATTTCTGTTCAGTTACCCCAACATGGGGAAATAAATGGAGGAACAAATCAAACGCGAGAATACTTGAAGAGATAAGGTTGGCACTTAGTTATGGATACAACTGGATATTCTTCACAGATGACATATTTGTTGTATATCCGAACGTCAATCATAGGAGGAATCTGTTCAACTCCATCATTGAAGAGGACATCAGAACAAAATGGATAGTGCAGATGCGGGCTGATGTAACAAGTAAAAATCCAGACCTCATAGAACTTGGCGCAAAGGCAGGAATGAAGATTTCCTTCCTCGGTGTCGAATCTGGGAGCCAGGAAATATTGAAGAAGATGCATAAGGGAGAGTTCACGTCTCAATCTGAGGAGGCAGTCAGTATACTTTCCAAGAATGGAATAATAGTACTCATAGGAATGATGATTGGAGCGCCTTATGAGCGGATGCGGGACATTTTTACGTCTATCAAATTCTCCAGGAGACTAGCGAGGTCAGGTGCAGATGCCATACAGTTTTCCATATATACGCCGTTACCGGGCACTAGGGTTTTCGACGACGCTATTAGAAATAAGAGTATATTTACATTAGACTGGGACAGGTATGACGTAATAACCCCCGTCATGAAAACGAGGGTAGGCCCAGTGATAGACCAGATCGCTCAATTTTACTCCACCTACTCATTCTACCTGTATAAATATCTAAGGGGGAAAATGCATAATACAGAGCCTGAAGAAGACAAGAAGAAACTTCTCGACAATGCCATGAATTTCATAATGAAGATGATGCCGTCTTATCTAAGTGATATTTACCATTTTCCTAAATTCCTATTAGAGACCCAAAAGAAATACAGAGATGGCAGCAGGCATATTGACATCAACGAAGAGCAGATAGCCGAGCTCATGGAAACGTCAAATAAGGTAGTTTATGACCAGGTAGGGGGCAAGAACCCATACTTCATGATAAAGGAAGCAAAGTGAGTATAAAATATATTGAAATCCCTCTCGATGAAAAACAAGCTGTTCTACGGAAGTCACCTCCAATGGGATCGCAGAAGATACCATCATATCAAGATTAGAAAGTGCTAATGACAGTAAGAAACTTAATGGAAAGCTTGAAAATGTTGCTCAGCCTGTTAAATGAACAATTCCAAAACTGTGATCAATTAAAGATTTCATAAAGGTCATGGCAGCGTAGATAACTGATTCCGTCTTGAGCGAAACGTCTTCTCAATTCACGATATCTCTTCTTCCAATACCTATTTCGTAGGGTCCTTTGCTGCTATTACGTCTATTTCAACAAGAACTCCCTCTGAAGCAAATCCAGTCACGAGCGTTGTTCTTGCAGGTGGATTATTAGGGAAGTATCTCCCGAAAAGGTCGTTCATTCTATTTAAATCTCCGTTGTAGGCAAGATAGATGGATATTTTCACGATATCAGATATGCTTGCTCCTGCTGTTTCAAGAATCTTTTTTATCTTCTCCATTGCGTTATCGAATTGCTGATCGAAGTTCAAAACTCTATTAGGGACATTGCCTGTTTGGCCTGAAAGAAATATAAAGTTCCCAGTAACTATTGCGTGTGAGTACGGGCCTCCTTTAGGAATATCTGCGACATTAATTGGATTATTCATTGTTTATCATTACGTTTAGCTATATTTAGTCTTTATAGGTCCAAGACACTATGAAGACATAATTTAAGCTGATAATTGGTAATTTATAGAGAGTATGACAGAATTGTTCCGAAAAATGTTTCGTTATCGAGCTTGTTCTTCTTTCTGGCTCTTTTGAATATTTGTCGTAGATACAGAGTCTGGGCGTAGTCTCAATCAGGGCAGGCATGTAAAATTCCAGGTCAGCCTTTCCCTTGCTACATAGTTATCCAAACCTCCCTAATGAACTCTCCTTTGGACCGGTACATGAACGGCCTTCTCTGCATTACCCGTAACGCAGGCATAAACACTCGAGGTGCAATCTGACGATAAACCGGATGCAGATATTGGCACTCAGATTCAAGAGCTCTAAGCTCGCCCCCGATTAAGCCATACGGCCGATCATGTTTCCGTATATCCGGAGAGTTCATTATGGTCTAGCTTGGATATTCATTCATCGTCAAGTTTTGATAGCTTATTGTCTGTTAGCCCGGGATTGTCGTACTTCCACATTCTCCGTTCTGAAAGCATCTTGTATATCATCCGAGTGAGCTTCCTCATAGTGCTCACATGAGCAAGCTTTCCCGACTGCTTCCTTTCCCTCACTTTATCGTAGTAATCCCTTATTGGCTTGTTCCTGAGCATTACAGTATCAACGGCAATAGAGAGGGCCCATCTAGCCTCTGATGATCCATCTTTTGACATGTGACCCCTTCTCTTAATGGAAGAGGAGTCTTTCGTTGCTGGAACTATGCCGAAGAATACTGCAAGCTTGTCAGCATTGGGAACTCTTTGCACGTCTCCAATGTATGAGGAGATAAGTGCAGCAAGGAAGTAATCCACTCCCGGAATGCTCATAAGTATTCTAACATCCTCGTTTGTCTTCGCCCTACTCTTAATTTCAGTTTCAAACTTGACTGCCTGGTCCTCGTAGAGCTCCAGGCGATCCATCATGCTTGATATTACAAAAACCTTGGGATTGTTTAACGATATGGACCTGATTGCATCTCTCCTCTTCTCAGAGAATTTATCAGCTGATTCTGGCAGACTTTTATAGAGATCCTCCCTCTTGAGGTATCCCGTAATGCTGTTCTTTGTGTTTCCAATGGATTGACCGAGTTTTACCCTCTGTATTAGGAGATATCTAGTTATTCGATCTTCGTCGTCGAGAAGATGTGCCTTTGGAATCATGTTTACAAGATGCAGCTTTGCGATCTTAATGCTGTCCACTCTGTCATTCTTCCTCTTTGAGTTTGTTATCCAGGCAAGTTCCTTTGGGTGCGCAACAGTGACATCAGAATACCCAAGTTCTGCAAGCTTCTTCGATACCACGTAAGCTAAGCCGGATGCTTCGAATGCTACTTTTGTCTCCTTGGGAATCTTTGATGCAAACTCACTCCAACCGGCCTCTGTCATCTGGAAATTGAACTGATCCAGTGTATCACCGGCAGGTGAAAGATAACACGCGTCACTCTTTTCCTCCCCAACATCAATTCCTACCACATAGCTGTTCATGCTTTTTCTATTCTTTTTCATCTTATACATTTATCCACCCCTTCGCTGCTCCGAAGCCTGACTAGGAGCAGCGGGAAAGAGGCTGACCGCGTAGGAATTTTACTATTCAGTCAGATTCATTATCTTCCATGCAATTGGAAGGCATGAGACTAAGGCTCACTGTGGTTGGAGCAGTCGAGATACTTATCAGTATTGTGCTATATGCCCTGTGAGGATACCATCCGGCCTATTTGGACCTCACTGGTATAGGGGTTATACTAGTTTTCCTTGGATTATTCGTACGCTGAATGTACACCAGCTATATTATTAAGGGCCTGTCATTCTATATTTATATTCAATAGACTATGAAATTGTTAGAAGAGGTATTTCCTAAATTTCAGCAGTGCAGTCCCGATTTCTATATATATTGAAATCATTCATAAATATTCTGCATTGAATTCTACGTGGGTTTTTGAAGTTGCTTGAATCTATAGAGGAGGGGGGTGAAAATCATTAAGTGAGCAAACTAGTGCACGATAAAAGATATACCACGTTGCAATTATTTAGTTGACATGAAAACTAGCGAAGACAGGGAAAAGTATCTTGAGTCCATTGATCATTTCATACGTGAGCATGGTTACGCGAGGCCACTAGAAATTGCCGAATTCCTGAGGGTTACTCCCGCCTCTGTTTCCCAGATGTTGACTAAACTTTCAAATGATGGACTTATAAATTATCAGAAGTACAGAGGAATGACAATATCTGAAAAGGGTATGAAGGTTCTCGACAACTTAAGCAAAAAAGAAAACTCAATATACGACCTCCTTAAGATAATAGGATGTGACGAAGTCACTGCCAAGGAAAAGGCTTGCTTCTTCGAGCATTTCATAGATGACGACCTAGCTGAAAAGTTCAGGAACTTCACGGCGAAAGTGAAGGAAAGCAAAATAGAAATCCAGGCCTAGATTGTCTGAGCCTCAGTACACTCTAGAACAGTAGAACCATGCTGGGCCACAGGCAGTCTTAACTTTATAAAAGTAATCATGATTGTCCTATCGTACTTTTAGATCTCATATAGGAAAAATGGATAAATGATATCATTTTTAATTCGACAGAAGGTTATAAGAAGTTGAAATGCCCATTCCACCTAACTGCCTAAGACCTATCTTCATTCAGACTGAAATGTATGGGCACAGCGTTAAACTATGATTTTCAAATGATGAATTCAATGATGATTCAAAAGCTGCGAAAGGGTTATTTATAGATGTTTAGGTAACGGGAATGAGGAAAATGGTATCCAAAAAAACAATACGTTACCAGAACAAGTCCAGGAATCTGAATGAAGTTTCACAACAGATTGAACAACAGCTTCAAACACAAGGATTCAAAACTCAATCCAGGCAGCTGCCTACGGGTTATGTAATTCAAGCGCAGAAAGCTGGAATACTCAGAGACATAATCACTGCAGACAGGGCATTTACGATTATGCTGGAAGGGCAACCAGACGATTTTTCTGTTACGGTCGGGATTGGAAAGCTCATACAGAACCTGGCTGTTGCTGCGATAGAGGTTATCCTTCTATCCGAATTGTTTCTAGCTGTAGATGTTCCAGAAATGCTATGGACGTTGCACGTTGAAAATGGAATAATAAAGGAAATAAATACAATAATCGGTTGAGGAAAACAGGGTAGAGGAATTAACGTCAATTAAATAGTATAAGACAAACGGTCAAAATTCTATACTCCCTCTGGCCCTCAGCTCTTGCGGCAGCAGTGATGCATAAATGAAGCGATTGACAGGCACTTCTATTGAGTGCTGGGTACCTAGCCTTATCACGGCCCCAGTCAGATCTAATATTTCCGACGGTTTTCCAGAGTGAATATCCCTCTGTGTGGAGCTAGTTGAGTCGAATGGAAGTTCTTTGAACCACTCCGACGCTGCGTACTTATCATCTTGGCCTAAATTGATTTTCATAGATCTAGAGACAGCTATGACCTCGTCCATACAACTGTCCATCAGTTGTCTAGTCTCTTCCACAGACCTCATAACACCAATTGGAGATTGCGTAACTGAACCGACACCTCCGAAAGTTGCCATTATCAGAAATTTGGTCCATATATCCTTTAGAATGTCTTTAGATATCTTGCTTCTTATACCTGCCTTTAAGAATGAAATGTTTACATTTTCCATCAGTGGGCTTACTCTCCCGTCATCTCTACCGAACGCAAGGAAGGGTCTGAAGCCTACTTGTTTAACGGTTCCCGGAGATTCAACGTAACAAATCAACCTAGTGATACCTCCAGTTGCGTTTTCTGGGAAGTATTCCTTCAGAATAGGATAGGCATCTACACCGTTTTGCATTGGTATAATCACGGTTTCTGGGTCCAGCAATTTGCTTATTTCAGGTAAAATATCCCTGACCTGCCAAGTCTTTACCGCTACAATAACCGCTTCAACTTTTGGAAAATCATCTGCTCTGTTACTTGTGATGTCGGGGTGAACTACGAATTCTTCTTCGTCTGTAATAACTTTCAGTCCATTATTGCTTATACTCTCCATACTTTTTCCCCTTGACAAAAGATACACCATGTTATCTGCCCTTTTCAGCACTCCCGCGTAATAACTTCCTACTGCACCAGAGCCGATGACAGCGAACTTCATTTTATGATATGCGCATGGCATTTAAAACAGATTTGGTCTTCTATTATTCTCGCTTTTATTTCTTTTAACTTCCACCAATTGGGGAAAGGGAATGGTTCTGCTACGGTCCTTTATATTTTCCTCCAGTAAAATTATCGGCACATTTTCTTTAGGAGCTGAATTACACACTAAACGAAGATGTTATTCTGAGAAACACTTTTGAGTTTAATGGCTTATGAGGTTCAGGGGGGGAGATATGCGCATATCGATGCCTTTACGATCGTTTCGATGACCAGGGCGGATGTTCTATCGACTATTCTGTAACAAGGGGACGCTAAAATCTTCTTTGATTAATCTATGCTTTTCTTCTTGACTGATAACTCCCTGTTCCCTGTCGATTGTGGTGCCTTCTGAATTGCGTTCCTTATACCTCTAAGCTTTACTGCATAGACGATTGCAGTTGTAATTGCTACTACTATTAGACCAAGCCAGACTGCAAACATAAAAATCTCCACAGGCTTTAAGTCAAACGTATTGTAAAGGGATCCACCAGGATTCACCGCCGGGTTATAGTGATAGTAATTCCAGTAATAAAGGAAGAATGTTTTTAGGGTATAGCCTAGAACAGGAAAGTACTTAACTGGATTAGTAAACACAATATGCGAATCGACAATATTAAAACCAGAAAGCGCAAACCCTGGACGGTAACCAACAAGGATCAATCCTATTACGTAGTACATGAATACAGCCTCAAGAGCGACGAATGCCGTTGTTATCTTCATTACGCTGTTCTTGCTGCCCATCATCAATTTATCAAGATGATCTACTTACTATTTTCTCCGACTTATATGATGTTCACGTGATTTTGGAAATTAATGCAATAACAAGTACAACTGTCTCAGATTATGTTAGAAACTTTCTTAATAGACAGGGAGCCTTTTGACTCTTACAAGTGAGTCCATTAAAAGAACCAAGAATTTTTATGAAAATAGAACGGGTTTAACAGAAGCTCACAGAAAAGAACCTCCGGATCAATTTGTAACTCCAACGTTGGGTGGAGCAATTTTTCACTGCATGGAGGATACAAAGGTACGGTAGGTGGTCCCATATATTTATTAACTCCGGATATAGATGAAGAGGACTCACGGCTTAAGGGAGCAGAAGTGAAGATAGTATAACAACCGGAGTGATTTTCCTAAGGATGGCTAGCAACAAATGAAGACTTCGATGGAGATGAGGTCGAAATTTTCCAAAGGTAAAGGGTGACATATTGGTAATATCTTTATTGTCTATTAGTTATATAAACCGATGGAAGGAAAGAATCAACTATCAATTATTAGATCCATGAAGTATCATTTAATCGCATTCATTGGCTTAATCATCGCTCAGTACTGGTTAGGAATGACAATAAATCTCGAGGTTTCACTGCCAACTATAAAATATGGAGGAATTTCAGCCCTACTTTTCTACATGACTCATTCCTTGCCTATCGTTTCTCACGCCGTTATTGCAGTAGTGATCCTTGTAGTATCGGCCAGGTTCCTCATATTAACATTCAGATCTAGTTCGAGGGCACTTGTTGTCTGCGGAATAGTTGGTCTAGCTGCCGTTCTTGGTGCCATATATAATGGCATTGCATTTCTGCTGTCAGATCAGTTCTTTGGGAATTCCATAGGGATGGCAATGTGCGCAGTCTCTGGAATAATAGCATATGCAGTGGCCCTTTATTATATAGGCTTCATTCAATCTGAGATTACTGGAATGCGATTATGATAAAATTCATAAACCATCAAGCAAGAGCATAAATTAATTTATGGGAGGTCATTATACCCCTCAAATGAAGTTCACCGGAAACTACGTAATGCAGTATCTTTCATTCGCTCTCCTAATGGGGGCTGTCGTTTTCTACGTAGGTTGGTCAATCGCATACGGTGACTGGAATGACATAGGCTTGTATTCTCTTTCTATAATACTTATACTGTTTGGGGTTATGGGGATTGTACTCTCCCATTTTCGGATAAAACAGGAAGAGGCTCAAGCCAAGCAGTTTTAGCAACATTTTAAAGTTCGTTGAGACATAAGCCAATTTCCCTAACTCTTCAAAATAGAAAACATAATATCTTTAATGAAAGACTTGCTCACGTAAGAAAAGCGGTGGTAACGTGGAGGCAGAACAAAAAAAATTTCTACTCACAGCCAAGAAGAGCGAAAACATTACTGAGTGGTATACTCAGGTTATAGTCAACTCGGAGTTTGTTGATTATAGCGCTGTATCTGGAATGATGGTATACCGTCCAGATTCATATTTCGCGTGGGACACGATAAAGGAAGCCACTGATAAGATGTTTAAGGAAGTTGGAGTGCAGGATGTCTACTTCCCGCTCTTTATCCCTGAGCGGTTCCTGACAAAGGAGAGTGAACACGTAAAGGGATTTTCCCCCGAGGTAGCGTGGATCACTCACGCAGGGCAATCTGAGTTATCAGAGAGACTTGCTGTTCGACCGACTTCTGAGGCCATAATGTACGACAGTTTCTCAAGATGGATACGTTCGTGGAGGGATTTACCTATCAAGTTCAATATATGGGCAAGTGTTGTCCGATGGGAATTCAAGCATCCGACTCCACTACTAAGGAGCAGGGAGTTTCTCTGGAATGAGGGGCACAGCGCTTATGCATCGTTCGAAGAAGCAGAGGAGGAACGAAAGGTTATTCTTGATATCTATGAGAAGATTCTGAAGGATTACCTTGCGCTGCCAGGGGTAAGAGGCAGAAAGACGGATAGTGAAAAGTTTGCCGGAGCCATTGCGTCATACAGCATTGAACATCTCATGCCTGACGGTTGGGTACTACAGGGACCTGATCACCATAGCGATGGTCAGAATTTTGCAAAGGCATTCGACATTAAGTTCCTAGATAAGGATGGTGCCAAGAAGTACGTTTTCCAGAATACTTACGCTATAAGCACCAGAGAACTCGGTGCCATGGTACTCACTCATGGAGATGACAAAGGGCTTGTCATTCCGCCAAAACTTGCTAGGATTCAGATCGTGATGGTACCCATATATAATGATGTGAAGAAGGAAGAGGTCTTAAGATTTTCAAGATCAATATATGAAACACTGAACAAAAGTTTCAGAACATTTTTGGATGATAGAGATGAATATTCTCCCGGATGGAAATATAATGAATGGGAGATGAAGGGTATACCTGTTAGGTTAGAGATAGGCCAGCGAGAGGTTGATTCTGTCTCAGTAACGGCCGTGAGAAGAGATACAGGAAAGAAGGAAACAGTCAAATTGGAAAAATTAGTCAAATTCATCACATCTCTGCTTGAAGATATACATACAAATCTATATACAAAGGCACTCAAATTCCTCGAATCTCATACATATTCAGTTACCTCTTACGATGATCTAAAGAAACTTGTAGGCAGCGGTATTGTTCAATCTCCATGGTGTGGCTCAGAGGAATGTGAGGCAAAAGTTAAGGAAGAAACAGGCGCCAAGATTACAAATCTCCCATCCGATGCTCAGGGAAAAGTGGCAGGTCAGAAGTGTATCTACTGTGGAAAGGAAGCTAAATTCATAGCTAATTTTGCCAAATCTTACTAGCTTTTCTTAGTGACATAGCGTGGTAAGGCAATAAAAGCATCGT
>JBMFVV010000017.1:0-24690 GCA_049965815.1 Thermoplasmata archaeon
TATAGAGTGTACCTGAAAGACGAGAAGTCCGGATTCTCGTGGGAATCAATGGTGAACATGTCGGGTCTGCAGAAGAAGATAGTGGATGTGGTGTTCAAAAGGACCTAAAAAGTCAGGTTATTAAATAAGCAATAATTCCTGAAACAATTATCACTATGGACAGAGCCACTGAAATATTAAATGGATAGAGATAGTTGTTCTTAGCTATTGTTACAATGGCATAGACTAGAATCAGAGAGGCAATGCCGGGGATCAGTAAATTGCTTACAAACCTTAATCTTCCCATCTTATGGCTATAGATCGCTAGAGAAATCGAGACAATTATGTGAGATGAATAGCTGAGGATGGCTGCCATAACAAGCAAAAATATGCTACCTTCAAATGGTCCAAATATCGTACCTGCAATAAGCGCAATTGATAAACCTAATACAGCTCCCATGACTGCCGGAACCCTGGGGATACCATTGGAATTGACCTTTGGCAGCCTCCCTGACCCGAAATGTCCTTCCCTGGACATTCCATAGAACATTCGCGTGTAATTGTTAGACGTCGCAATGAGTGAAGAGTTAAAACTGTTCAATATAAGTACCAGCAGGATCACTGAAAAGAATATTCCCAGATATCTTCCGTAGATCCAGTAACCCGGATTGTTGATGACAGAGTAGAGATAAAACCCCTTTGGGCCTAGGACAATACTTTGTGCAAATGAGCTGAGAATGATAACGCAACCTATTAGCGAAAGGGAAATAAGTAGAGAAAGGGGTACGCTACGTGTCGGACTTTTTGTTTCGGACGATAAAGGCGTAAGCCCACTTATCCCTCCAAATGCGCCCAGACCAAGGATGAGAGCAAGTGGCTTGATAGAAGATATGTTCATAGAACTCACATAATGTAAATTGGTTCGGAACAACCATAACAGGAGTAGGGAAGTGACTATCAGGAAAGAGATTTCTAAAAGCCCCGTAACTATAAAGTATCGCGTTGACAGTTCAACCCTTTTTAATACAATAATCAATGCTTCCACAGTCATTACAATGGCTACAACGTACCAAAGCCACCGGTAATGCATAACCCCCCCAAGGGAGTTAAGAAACGCAGAAACGCCAAGTAGACCGAATCCTCCAAATCCTACAATATAATATATCCAGTAAATCCACCCTGAAACAAACCCGACCCCATCTCCTAGCCCCATTGATGCATATTTCATCCATGGTGCAGGTGAGTCAACGATCTTCGACCATTGGTAAATAACATAGGTTATGGCAACGTAGATTACAAAAGAAACGAGGAGAACAAATGTCATATTGAAACCTGAAAAGGATGCAAGTGCCACAAGGTACAGTGACACCGTAGCTGCCGGACCGTTCATTGCTATCGATTGACCGACAGTATCGAATATACCGAGCGCTCCATGCCTGAGGTCGGACTGAGCCATTTATTCACCAATAAGATCTGAATAAAGATTGTCTATCTTATCCACTATTTCTTTATTGGTAAATCCTGTGGCTGACGCCAGATAATAAGCTCCTCCTGCTCCGACTCCTTCCTTCACTATTCCTTTCTCGTACTCTCTTATTCCAGGATACCTTGAAAATGACAGGTCTATCTTGGCCTCAACGAAGGGTGAGCTTATCTCAGTCGCAGTTCGCGAAAACGTAGCAGTATTATCTGCTATTACGTATTTAGTAGTCACGATTGTAGCATGATTTAACCCGTCCAATTTTAACAGTGCCGCAACTGCAAGCATTTGTGTCCCTCCGGCTAAATAGACTTTCCCCCTAAATCTTCTGGCAAAGCCATATAGGAATGCAAGAACGGGATCGCCAAGCTCCCTGAGTACTTCATTCCTTCCTAAATTACCAACCCTTTTTAGGGCATCCTCTACTACTTTCAGTTTAAGTGACACAGGATTTTTGGACATAGATGAAGATGAGACTGAATTATAGCCAAGGCTGCGAAGGATTGCCATGGCAGTAGTGGTACCTCCAGGGATGCTTTCTGCTAACATAACCTCATCATCCACCTTGAATACCTCGTCCGCAAGGATACTGCTCTTTTCAAGAATTTCGTTTATTTCTGGAACTCCAGACTCTATTCTAATATCTTTTCCTTGCGAGTCCGAAATAAAAAAATACGGAAGAGAAGGACCAGCTATAGACCCTGCCCTGGCCACTAGGACGGGAAAACCAACCAGTATCTTGGAAGCTTTCGTCACAATTGCTGGAGTTGGGTTCCCAGAAGGAGTAATGGGTATAGCCTTAATGCATCTTGGTCTGTCGTAAAACAAATATTCCGCATCAGCTGGGGGAGTAAATTTTATTAATTCCTCGCTTTCTCCTGCAGCTGTTATTCCATTTATCTGCGATACTGCCGTGTTGCCTATTGCCAGTATGAATATCATGTAAAGCAAATTTGATAAAATTAAAGTTTATTTAACCCTTTTGAATTTACCAGTAAGTACTATGGAAACACCAAGATCTGAAAGACCACAAACTCATGTATTGAGGCCCATCTACCTATTCCGTGCTCTTCAGACTTTGGTTTTTCTGGTTATCTGGATTGACGGTAATCTTTCATTCCTCAAGGCATGGAGAGGAGCGGAGAATCAGGAAATATGAAGTCCCTCCTATCTTTCTTCACGAGAATTCCAGTACATGATGTAAATCGGGACCCAGGTCACCTCTATCTTCTGGTTGTCGTTTCGGCCTTGATAGCTCTATTCCCATTGGCAGTATTTTTGGTAACATTCAGGTTCCTTCCCAGGATTCTCGTTTCCATTTTGTCCCTCATTTCCATATATGCCGTGACCGGCCTCTTACACGTTGACGGACTGTCAGATTTTGCTGATGGCATTATGAAGAAAGGTACAAAGGAAGAGAAAATTAAAGCTATGAAAGACGTGAACACAGGCGCCGCAGGATTATTTTCATTGATAATGGTTATACTTGCTGAATTCTATGCAATAAACACTTTCGAAATTCAAACATACGTAATCATTTTATTCTTCATAGTTTCTGAAATTTCTTCAAAATTTTCCATGCTTGTTGGTCTTACATTCTTTCCATCTCCAGACTCTGGTCTGGCAAATTTTTTCAAAGAAAAGGTGAAGAAATACGATATTCCGATCTTTCTTTTGATCTCGCTCCCCATTATTCTGATATCCTGGAAGATTTGGTTGGATATTTTAGCAGGAGGCGTCGTATCAATTGCGGTAGGCATGATTTCCATGCAGAACTTTTCTTTCGTCAATGGAGACTCTCTCGGTGCAATGAATGAAATTAGCAGGGCGGTGACAATGTGGTTGATATGCTTGGGATTGTGATGGCTGGGGGGAAATCTTCAAGATATGGAAGGGAAAAGCTCTTGGAAACAATACACGGTAAAAGAGTAATAGACATTGTAGTAGGAAATTTGTCTCTATCAATTGTAAAGGGATTTTTTGTCGCCGTGTCTTGGAATGCACCAAGAACCCTGGAATATTGCAAGAGATACGATTCTATAATTACGCCTGGAATTAGCTATCCGGAGGACGTTAAATTTCTCCTTGAAAAGTTTTCTAGACCTTTGTTAGTTGTCAACGGTGATTCCGTATTCGTTGACCCTGAAACCATCAATTTATTCGTTTCTAGGTACCACGGTAGAAGCATGACTGCTTTGGTAAATTCTTCAGGAGGAAAGGTCTACATAGGCCTTAACATAGCAGTACCCGGAGATGAGGAGGACGAAGTAGTGGAATTCGAAAATCATATCCTTTCGTTAAACATAAACACACCGGAGGACCTCAGGAGGGCAGAGGCTATTGCCTATAAGTGGTAGAGAGTTGTGGATTTTAATTATCCTGGCTGCTCTAATAATAGATTTTATCTTTGAGTACCCCAATAAAATCCATCCGGTTGCATGGTTCGGGAAATTGCTTGGATTCTTTGATAGCCACAGATTGTCATCGACACATTCAGGGGAATTCATAAACGGAATGGTGTCTGTACTGGTAACGATTCTGATATGGATAACACTTCTTTATTTCATAGGATATTTACCAATTTTAATCAGAGTGGTGATTGAAATTTACATTTTGAAGTCCACATTTTCTGTAGGTGGGTTGGTTAGATCCATAAGAAGATGCGAAACTGATGATATAGAAGCACTGAAAAGAAACACCTCTCAGATAGTATCAAGGGACGTAGCAGGTCTGGACAAGAATCATTTGTATTCAGCAGCATTCGAATCTGGGTCAGAAAATCTTGTTGATTCAGTAGTTTCACCGCTGTTTTATCTGGCTCTATTTGGAATCTGGGGTGCAGTTATTTTCAGAATAGTAAACACTGCAGATGCAATGATAGGTTACAGAAATGACAGATATGAGTTCTTCGGTAAATTCGCTGCGAGAGCTGATGATGTCCTGAATTTTATACCTTCAAGACTTTTTGCACTGTTAGTTATGGCGGCAAGTCCTAGGCGCGTTTACAGAAACCTGAAAAATTACAGGAAGTTAAAGATAAACGGCATGTATTCTATGGCAACGATGGCCGCTTTATTCAACGTTAAAATTGAGAAAATAGGTCACTATTTTGTGGATGGGAAATCGTTCCCAAATCAGGAAATACTTAAGGGACTTGAATATGCGATACGCTTAATATCGTATTCACTATTTTTCATATTAATGGCGGTGGTTTATTTCCATGGAACATGGTGGAGCTAGAGAAGGGGAAGAAAAATTAAGGGATTTTTCCTATTCAGCAAATCCATTTAGACCACCGTTTGTCAAGAGTGCCTTAGAAAGAGCAAAAATTGAAAGGTATCCTTACTGCAATGATAGACTTGAGAATGGAATCAAGAACAAATTAGGTATTCAGCAGGATGTCGTAATAACTGCAGGTATTACCGAACAGATACAGATAATAATAACATATTTCAGAAAAAGAAGATTCGTATCGCTGAGAAGCACTTATGGAGAATATGAAAGAACGGCCAGACTTTTAGGTTCCGAGATTAGAATCATTAACAATCCGGATCCAGACATATCAGAGCTGACGCCAAGGAAAGGAGATGTTTTATTCTTTGCCAATCCTAATAATCCCACAGGGAAGTATTACAGATATGTCAACGAGTTGGCAGAGCAGGCTGATGCCAAGAATTTCATGCTCATACTGGACGAAGCATTCATAGACTTCGTTGATTCAACTGTTCCGTACGAAATTAATGATAATGTGATAGTCATGAGGTCTTTCAGCAAGGTGTACAATCTTTCAGGAATCAGGATTGGCTATGCAATAACTTCGAAACCACTGGCCGAGAAATTCAGAGAAATGAGACTCCCATGGGGAATAGGTACAATTGGTTGTGCATTTATAGAAAATATTCTGAAAGATAGGAAATTTCTATCAACTTCTCTGGAGAAAATTCGCAACGAGAGAAGAAGGATATCTGAAACTACCGGACTCAGAACAGACGCGAATTACTTTCTGGCTTCGGTGGGAAGCGCAACAGTCGCAGTGAAGAGGCTTAAGGAGAATGGAATACTTGTTAGGGACTGCTCGTCTTTTGGACTTACCGATGCGATAAGGTTTTCCATAAAGAGAAATAAGGACAACGATCTACTTCTGTCCTTACTAAGGGAAATGGAGGTGAGGCTCCCTGGGTACGTATCATTCCAGTAGATATAGACCATTAATGGTTTTGGGTACATCCTCAGGAGCTGGAAAATCATTAATGGTGACAGCACTGTGTAAAATATTCTCTGACATGGGCATTAAAGTTGCACCATTCAAGGTACAGAATATGTCCCTGAATGCAGGGGTTGCAAATGGAGGAGAAATGGCGTACGCGCAGATAGTTCAATCTATGGCAGCTGGCATTGAACCGTCAGTTCACATGAACCCGATACTCCTGAAGCCAGAAGGTGGAAAGACACACGTTATAGTTCAGGGAAAGCACGTCGGCACGTACGATTCAGGAAGTTATTTCAATGCAAAAGGCGAATCCTTTCTAGATAAGGCACTGGAATCTTTCAATATACTAAGAAGGACCTATGACCTGATAGTTATTGAGGGGGCAGGTTCTCCTGCAGAAATAAATCTTAGTGGAGATATAGCAAATACCAGGTTCTCAAAACTCGTTGGAGCAAGTGAGGTTCTTGTAGTTGACATAGAGAGAGGTGGAGCATTTGCCAGTGCCGTTGGAACTCTTGATCTTGTCTCCTTCAATGACCTGATTGGGATAATAGTGAACAAATTCAGAGGTAATGAAAAACTCCTGAAACCTGGATACGATTACATAGAGAGAAGATTCTCAACCAAGATTCTTGGCACGGTCCCATTCGTTGCCAATAGTATCCCAGAAGAAGATTCCCTTAGAACATACCAGGGGAGAGAGGGAAAGCCTATGGTAGGGATACTGAAAACTCCAAATATGGCAAATGCCACGGATTTCGAAATCTTAGAGAGATATCAAGATATAGGCTTTCAGTACATAACAAAACCAGAATTGATTGAGAAGTGCGATATCATAGCCATACCGGGGTCGAAGCTCACCACAGTTGATCTCGATTATCTCAGAAATGAGGGCTATATTGAGATTCTTAGAAATATCCAAAGCGAAATGTATATAATTGGCATCTGCGGAGGTCTCCAGATGCTGGGTAAATGGGTAGATGATGTAGATGAAACGGGCAGAGGAAAGATTGAGGGTGTAGGATTGTTGGACATAACTACCCGCCTAAAGGGCAGGAAGGTTGTCAGGCAGGTCAGATCAAGGATTCTATACCCTGAAATGAGAGGAATGATTGTAGGTGGTTATGAAATACATAGTGGTAAGTCCGTGGGGAGGCCGCATTTCTCAAATATAATATCTGAAGATGGCAAGGTCACAAATTTAATGGAAGGATCGTATAAATCGAGAGTAATCGGCACTTATATACACGGCATATTTGATAATACATCGTTTACTCAAGCCCTTTTGAATCTTGTAAGGAAGGAGCTCGGTATGGAGCCATTGAAATTATTATCAGTAACAAGCACAAATTTTGAAATACAAAGGTTTGCAGAGGTAGTGAAAAAAAGCATTGACCTGGATTACATCCTAAATGCTGTGAAAAGTAGATAGTCATTATATTGTCCCCGCGGTGAAGAATTCCATAATGAATAGTGATTCCACCACTATTTCTGTAAGTCACCAAGACGGTAACACTGGCATTCACGTTATATCGATGAACCCCTATTATCTCTACAAGTACCTATGACTGTAATCAGAAGATAATATATTCGGGTCACAAATAGATGTCTATATCCTATTCCATGACTGCAGTTTAACTGCAACAGTAAATATTTGAACATCCTGAATATGGTGTTCTAATGCAGTGCAACGTAAAATTATATGGGATTGTTCAGGGGGTGGGATTTAGGGAACGAACAAGAAGGATGGCCAAGTCACTCAACCTCAAAGGATGGGTCAGGAACATGAAGGACGGCTCAGTAGAGGCCATGATACAAGGTGATCCTGATACCGTCGAGAAACTGATCCAGTACTGCACGTCAGAAATACCGAATGCTCTCGTAACAGACGTAAAGAGGAGATATGTTGTAGAAGAGGAATTCGATAATTTTAAAATAATAAAATAAAAATTAAACTTTCAGCGTGGCTTTACCTGGTTCCCAGTCGACTGGACAAAGCCCTCCTGTCTGTAGAGCTGCAAGTACTCTGAACGTCTCATCTGTGCTTCTTCCAACGTTGTCGTCTGTCACTACCATGTACTTTATGATTCCTTCCGGATTAATTATGAACAGACCTCTTTGAGAGTTGCCCGAAACATCGTCTAACACACCGTAATCTCTGGATATTTCTCCCTTCCTATCTTCCACCATGGGATACTTTGCTTTAGCCACTCTTTGGTCATTCTCAACCCAGGCCTTGTGAACGTAAACAGTATCTCTGCTCACAGCTACTACTTCTGCGCCTGCCTTCTTGAAATCAGTATACTTTTCTGCAAAACCCTCAATCTCAGTGGGGCATACAAAAGTGAAATCTGCTGGGTAGAAGAACAAGACAACCCATTTTCCCCTCAATCTCGACAGCCTAAAATCGTCTATCTTCCCGTCTACAAAAGCTTTCGAATCAAAATCTGGTGCTTTCTCTCCAATCATTTTATCACCATTTAATATCTTAAGAACAGTTAATACGGAAATATAAATCTTAGTGATTTCCCTTCAAAATTCTTCTAAAAGGGCCTATGATTTTTGGTATAGCCTATTGAGAAATGGATCAATAGTAACTTTCGTATTTCACTCCGTAGTTTTCGACTGAAACTCCCACCCCATCTCCCACTTCTCCTAGGTCTACTGGACTGAACTTGCTCAACTCCTGCATTATAGCGTCAGTCTCCCTTTTTGAAGATATGACCATCATGCCAATTCCCATGTTGAATATCTCGAAGGCATCCTGATTAGATATTCCACCGTCCTGCATGATTTTCTTGAATAGAACTGGTATTTCTTGGTACGTCAGCTTGAATCTTGCCTCTTTAAGTCTGAGTAGATTTCTCACACCGCCACCTGTAACGTGTGATATACCGTGAATGTCAAATTCCTGTGTCAATTCAAAAATTTTCTTTGAATATATTTTTGTTCCGTTAAGCAGAACCTTCCAGAATTGGTCTCCTTCGAACATTTCTTCCAGCATCGCCTTCCTGTTTTCATATATTTTTCTAATTAGGGAAAAACCGTTAGAATGGACTCCGTTTGATTGAAGCCCTATTATCCTATCGCCTTCGTTTATCCGTTTTCCTGTTATTTCTTTGCCTTTCTCGAGATTTCCAACTACTGTCCCTGAAATATCAATGCCCTTAACTAAGTCTGGGACAGAGGCAGTTTCTCCACCAACCATAGAAATCCCCGCCTCCCTGCAGGCATCGTTTATGCTCCTGCCTATGACTTTGCCCAGATCACTTCCCAGCATTGAACCGGCTATGTAATTTACCATGGCCATCGGTTCTGCACCCATGCAGACGATATCATTTACATTCATCCCGACAAGGTCGTATCCTATCTGGTCAAAGTACCTATGCTCAAGAGCCATTATCGTCTTAGTACCAACATTATCAGTGTGGATTGCGATATAGTTGCCTAGATATGAAATGAGACCGGAATAATGGCCTATTTTAGTAACCCTTTTGAACTTAGTTCCTTCAAATGTTAGTTCATCTATTATTGCATTCCTGAAGGCCCCAACTGAATCGAAATCAACTCCACTCTCCTTATATTTCGGCATACCGAGAGTAAATACTGTTCTTGGTTATCAATATCGCTGTATTAATTTACTCTTAGGTTATCCTTAGTGGTTGAAGTTTGTATCAGAATATCTGGGAGGATTTCGTGACATTTCAAGGACCGAAATCTCGGGATTGTTACAGAGCTATGGAGGAAAAATAGAAGGTGAGACAGAGAAGTTACTCTTTTTTTCAACTGACCGCCCTGACGCGATCGTTTCAAGGGTTGCTTTCTCAAAGCGGATAGGGAGGATCATATCGGAAGAAGAGCCTATCGTGGTAAGCCAGGAAAAAAGGTACTCTATAAGAGAAAAGAAAATTCATGGCAGGGATTCACTCATACCGACGATGGCGAAGAAAGTTATCGGAAAAGTCAACCTTGAAAGACCTGATGTAACATTTTACATATACAACTTCGACGAACCGATTTTCACGGAACTTATCTATGAGAGGAGGATGGATAGTTTGTTGGACTATAAATATAAGACAAAACCTATGAACCACCCATCGAGCATTTCTCCAGTATTGGCAAGGGGGATGATCAACATCTCTGGTATTAAGGAAGGGGAAAAATTTGTTGATCCATTTGCAGGGACGGGGACATTTCTCATAGAGGGCTATAGAATGAGAATAGATGGGTATGGTATTGACAGAAGCTGGAAGATGGTAGAGGGAGGAAATCTTAACCTGCGACACTTCAATTTTCCAGAAGTGATAGTAAAAGGAGATTTTTCTGAATTGACTACTTTGAGTGACATCTCGGCGATCATTACTGATCCACCGTATGGAAGGGGTGCAAAGATATTCTCTGAGTCAAGGGAATACCTTTATTCAAGACTATTCTCCATGCTGGCAGCAGTAAAAGGGAGTAAGGTGTTCTGCGTACCTTCGTTTGAACTGCTCAAACTGGCAAGAGATTACCTCCAGATAAAGTTGGCAGGTGAGATCAGGGTCCATTCTTCATTGACCAGGTACGTTGTCTATTCTAAATGAAGTGACCTCATGAGGTACGGACAATTATGCAAGAGGTATCGTACAAAGTAACCATAAGTAACTAAAGATCCATATTATTTTTATAGCCCTAATTCACGAACAGCTACATTGAACTTAAGATACTTCTAAAACATAGTTATGTACATTTGCTTGAACAATGGATTTCACTTCATCCTGCGTTGATATACTTGTAAGTTCGATTTTATAGCACCAGTCCGTTATGTTTGACTATGATTCTATGACTGGTACTGCATACCGCACTGGTTTCATTATCTTAGAACCTCAGTTTACGAATACTATTGTAGAAACTAAGAAAAAAAGATGCACTTCACATGCCAATCATTTATCGTAAAACTGTCAACACCTAGGTATTGAAAAAAATGGAATCAACTAATCTCTGAGAACTTTATAATGTAATTTGTCATTGAGATTTAATGAGCGACAACCCTTTCTTTAAAGATTTTGCAAAACATTATTCCAGGAGCGATTCATTTAAGACAGGTAACGATCTCAAAATTTTGATAAGTCTGCTGCCTGAGAAAATGAACAGGGTTTTAGATGTGGCTACTGGTACGGGCTTTGTAGCCCTGGAGCTATCAAGAATAAGTTCCAGTGTCGTAGCCCTTGACCCAACAGGGGCAATGCTTTCTGAGGCGAAGAAGCTGATCTCATCGAACAATGTTACAAACGTTGAATTTGTTAAGTCAGATTATTATTCTTATGACACTTTTCTGAAATTTGATGCCATTACCTGTAGGAGAGCACTTCATCACTTTGACAAGAAGGATCAGTTCTTCAATAAATCAAAGGAATTATTGAATGAAAATGGAATACTTGCAATCAGCGACATGATCGTCCCTGAATCTGACTCAGAGGACCTGTTAAATAAACTTGAGAGAAAGAGAGATCCCACGCATGTGGCTGCCTTAAATGAGGAGGAGTTCATGTTCTCTATCAAGTCCGCAGGATTCAGGATTGTTAAATCTGTAATTGACAGTGAGCAGTTTAGTTTCGAAAAATGGTTATCTCCGGTTCAAACGAATTCGGTAAATGGAATAGAATGCAAGAAGTTCATAAATAATCTATCTGATGAAGAGCTAAAATCATTCAATTTTGATCACAGAACTAACACGATTACCAAACAGCGCATAATAATAGCTGCTACTCCTATATGAAGCTAATTTTCATTTAACTCGTGCTCAAACAAAGGAATAAATACGATATAGTGATTTCGCACATATGGTCAAGAGAACATATCTCTCAATAATCTTCAATACAGAGGGGGAAAGACCCTCAGAGATAATTTCAAGGCTGCAATCTCTTGGCTTCAAACCGATAACAGGAAGCAGGGACTTAGTATATGAATGGGAGGATCACGCTACCGTGTCAGAAGCTATATCTTTGATAGATAGGGTACATGCCACGCTGGGCGGATATAACGTGCTCTTCACTGCTGAGACAATTGACGAGAGATAGGAATTCTTCTAACATAGCCACAACTTCCGCAGCTCACTGTGATAGTTGAATTATTTATTCTGACCCTTCCTCCCCCCGAGTAGATTCCATGTTTGCATTTCTTGCATACCCAGGTTCTTGCATCTTTGATAACTTTTGATTTATACTTGGTGGAGTAAAGGTATATGAGTTCATATTTCCTGTTTGCGTATTGTACTTTTTTTTCTCTTTCGTCTTCCAGCGCAAGCTTAAACAGTTCCGTCATCCTGTGTTCCGCAACTTCCCTTTCACTGTTCTTTGGCATTCAAAAAAACCCCGGTCGGTTGTCCTACTACCTCTTTATCCTGAATCATCAGTTCCCCTCTAAGATAAACAATATCTGGGAAAATGCCACCAAATTTCTCAAAGGGCGTCCAGCCACACTTTGAATGCAGATCCTCCCCCTTTATTTCCACGGGATTTTTGATGTTCACAGATATGAAATCGGCATCATATCCCTCTGCTATGTAACCCTTGTTAATTCTGCATATCTCAGAAGGTCTTTCCATTAGTAAGGAAATAGCTCTTTCTATTGAGATTAGTCCTTTCCTGTAGATGGATAGCGTAAGCGGAATTCTTGTTTCCACGCCCGGCAGCCCCGACGGGGCATCTCTAAACTCTCCCTTTTCATGGATAGTGTGGGGAGCGTGGTCTGAAGCGATGACGTCTATGGACTTGGAGTTAAGCTTACTGAGCAGTTCTTCCTGAACAGACCTCTTCCTGAGAGGCGGGTTAACTTTACCAAACGATCCGATTTCCGTTGAATTATTCAAAAGTATGTGATGAGGTGTAACCTCAGTGGTGAACCCAAGCGATTTTGAAAGTTCTACTGTCCTTACTGAAGTGAGATGAGCAATGTGGACTCGAGAAAGGTTGTATTTGAAAACATATTCTATGGCTTCCATTTCACATTCAATGGGTCTGCTCATATCGTGAGTGACAAGGTCTTTACTCTCCTTCAAATTGTTTTCTAGGCACTCCTGGAGTTCTGCGTGAACAACCTTCACTTTATCCTGCCATTCACAGTTTTCGATGTCTGTAAGCAATCCTCCAGTCGACTTGCCTAGGAATATCTTCTGCCCAATGGATTCTGGGATTGAAACATTTGAAGCAGCCTGGTAAAGGCCGAAATCAACGTAGCTCTTATTGCGAATAGAGGAAAGTTTGGACTCAAATGCCTCTCTGTTGTCTATAGGAACCTTATTGTTTGGCATATCGCACACAGTCGTCGTTCCTCCAAAAAGTGCAGAAAGTGAACCCGTCCTGAAATCCTCCTTCTCTGTCTCACCAGGATCTCGGAAATGAACGTGCATATCCACACCGCCGGGAAAGATGAGACCTGGAATGGAATTGATTCGCATCCCGGAAAGTTCATCAGTAATTGATTTTATGACCCCGTCTTCAACCACAACATACTTTTCTCTGAACTCACCGCTAATGTAGAACCGTCCATGGAATGCTTCCATCACTTTTTCTCCGCCATTAGCATCTTCCTGAATACTGGTCCCCTAGGCTCCACTTCGTAGAACACCTCTGCCGTGAAGGTTGAAATCGTGGTATCAGAATCCTTCCAGCAGTCAGGTTCCATTCCTGCTTTCCAACAGATTGCATTCAGAAATGCTACCTGATCCATCTTTTCGTCCACGGCGACCTGTGGAAGCAGAAGACCTGAGTAAGGTCCTCTTTCGGCAATGAGACCGTCTCTTCCTACCTTTATCACCGAAGGGAGTTCCTTCCTGTTCTTGACTACGACAGGGCTTGGCTTGCTCAGAAGTGAAACTTCAACGGTAATGTCATCCATCTCCTCCTTCGTAACGGGAGGAAATCTTGGATCGTTAACAGCAGCTGCAATTGCACTCTTTATGACCGCTTCCCCCAATGGGTACACCGGCTCAGGGAATCCAATGCATCCCCTAAGTTCACCGGAAGATGTCGTAAGTGTTGTGAAAACCCCCCTCTTCTCGACAAACTTTCCTCCATAGCTATTCTTAACAATCAGCTTAATGTCAATATATTCCTCAATGGCCCTCCTGGCCATCTTGGTAGCTATCTCTCCATCCTCATCAGTATATTCCTGCCCCATCATACTCCTCGCCTATCGCCCCAGATCAATTTATGCAATTGTGGCAGTACTCTGACATTTAATCTTTCCTTTAATACTTTCTCCGTTAATTCTTTCAGGTTTTTACCGCCCTCTGGTTGAAAAATTACTTCACCATCAAAAGGATACTTTTCTATAATCGATTTTGAAAATGAATAGTCTTTATCGTCTGCTATGACAAATTTAAGATAATCCTTTGCTGCCAAGAGTTCTATGTTCTGATATATGTTGTGCTCCACCATATCTGAGGAGGGCGTCTTGATGTCCATGGAAATTATCATGTTATCGTCTGTTGGAACATCTTCAATTGGAATTGAACCGCTGGTTTCCAGAATAACCTTAAATTCCTTGTCAAGCAGCTTGTACATAAGCGGATATACCTCCTTCTGAAGAAGTGGTTCGCCACCAGTGATACATACATATTTCGTGTTATAACTGGAAGCCTCCTCTAACAGACTGTCAACGGATCTTTTTTCTCCTCCAGAATACGAATACTTGGTATCACACCAGGTGCATCTCAAGTTGCACCCAGATAACCTGATGAAGAAGGTAGGAATACCGATGAACGGTCCTTCTCCCTCAATAGAGTAAAAAGTTTCAATTACCGTCAGCATTTCTTTATGTACAATACAAGAAAGGAATAAAACTTTATGATTCCGATCTGGTCAAAGTAATTTCGCAGTCGTACTTGTCTTTTGAAACAGGGTCCTTCTTTATTACCTTGTACGAGGGTAGCATAGTTTCTAACAGTGAATCTTCAAATGTTCCGCAGAAAGCGTTGTTAGTTTCAAGGGCTAGCGAGTAATAGATGCAGTTGTTTCTCTTTATGACCAATTTCCCATCCCTTTCGAACGCTGTGGCCATACATCCAAGGGAGTTATAGAAATTCAGGAGTTCGTTTATCCCACGTGACTTATTCCCATCCAACTTTACTATTCTTTCTCCCGCCCTTTTCAGGAAATCCTTTACCCATTCGCTTCCATTTTCAGTGGTGAGTTCATCGAGAAGGATTTTTAAGAGCAGGTCGTACTTCTTTGGGAAGAGTTTCATTCCATTGGCGGATATGCTGTATGTTTTCTTCGGTCTACCCACCTTTGTCTTTACAAACTTTGATTCCACGTAACCCATACTTTCCAGCATATTGAGATGTTCCCTGACTGCATTGTTTCTTATGGAAAGCTTGTTTGAAAGCTCGAAAACTACTCTAGGTCCTTCTAGCAATTCCTCCAATATCCTCTGTTTGCTATTGCCCAGAGTGGTTATTTCTTCCATACGGTATAACTGATCAAAAGACAATATTTAACTTTTATTACTTTAAACAGTAAAAAATGTTTAAATAGCATCATACCATATGAATGTACAATGGTTGTTAATGTTCTATCTATAAAAGACCTACACGTTTCTGTAGGGGATAAGGAGATCCTTAAGGGAGTGACTATAACTGTCAAGTCTGGGGAAATACATGCTCTCATGGGACCGAATGGAACCGGAAAGAGTACTTTGGCCCATACAGTCGTTGGCAGTCTCAGATACAAAGTTAAAAGTGGTGAACTCCTGATAAATGACATTAATCTCAAGGACCTCCAAATTTACGAAAGAGCCAGGGCTGGTCTATTCGTTGCATTTCAGGAGCCTGTGTCAGTTCAAGGACTCAGATTCATCAATTATCTGAGAACTGCCTATTCCTCACTTCATCCGGATGAGAAACTTGAGTACAAGAAATTCATTGAAGAGGTGAAGGAATTGCTTAATTATTTTGGCCTAGACAATTCATTCATTGATAGAGGACTTAACGAGGGTCTCTCCGGTGGTGAAAAGAAAAGAATGGAAGCGCTCCAGATGCTGATACTAAAACCAAAGTTCATAATACTGGATGAGATAGATTCTGGATTAGATATAGATGCACTCAGAGTTGTTTCAAAGGCTATTGCCAAGGCAAAGGAGAACGGAGCAGGCATCATAATTATAACTCACTATCAGAGAATTCTGGACTATATAAAGCCAGATTTTGTGCATGTACTGATTAATGGAAAGATTGCTGAGAGCGGAAATGGCGATCTGGCTAAGTTGATTGAGGAAAGAGGCTATGAGTATTATAGGGGAGGTGAAATAGATGCAAAAGTGGAATGAAACAGAGGTTGAAGAAGTAAAAAAATTGAACGAGATAAAGTATGATTTCGTTACAAATGTGAAGCCCGCTTACCAGGTACAGAAGGGAATCAGCAGAAGCGTCGTAGAGGAAATGTCGAAGGAAAAGAGGGAACCTGAATGGATGAGAAATATTAGACTGAAAGCACTGGAGATATTCCTTTCAAAGCCAGTTCCGACATGGGGTCCAGATCTATCTGAACTGAATTTTGATGACCTTACCTACTACATAAAACCAGAAGATAGGAAGGCAAACAACTGGGACGATGTTCCGAAGGAAATTAAGGATACGTTTGACAAGCTAGGTGTTCCAGAGATGGAGAAAAAGTACCTGGCTGGGTCTGTTGCACAGCTTCAATCTGAGGGGGTCTATTCAAGATTGAGAAAACAGTGGGAAGATAAGGGAGTCGTATTCATGGATATGGACAGTGCGCTGCAAAGATATCCCGACATTGTGAAGGAACACTTCGGCAGGATCGTCCCTCCGTCGGACAATAAGTTTGCAGCTCTGAACACGGCAGTATGGTCTGGGGGTTCGTTCCTGTACATTCCCAGTGGAGTACAACTGGATCTACCGGTCCAGGCATACTTCAGGATGAATGGAGCACTCGAGGGGCAGTTCGAGAGAACGCTAATAATCGCGGAACCGGGGGCATCCGTCCACTACATTGAAGGTTGTACTGCACCAACTTATAGCCAATATTCACTACACGCGGCTATAGTGGAAGTTTACGTTAAGAAAGCGGCAAAGGTGAGATACACATCAGTTCAGAATTGGTCTGATAATATAATAAATGGACCAACAAAGAGATCGTGGATCGAAGAGAGAGGGAGAATGGAATGGGTGCAGGGTTCTCTTGGGTCAAAAATAACAATGACCTATCCTTCATCTGTTCTGAGAGGGGAGTATGCAAGCACGTCTAATCTTAACGTTGCTCTGGCTGTAGGACCCGTATGGAAGGACAATGGCGCAAAGGTTATTCACGCTGCGCCCAACACAAGTTCCAAGGTTGTCGCAAAGAGTATCTCTGGAAAGGGCGGAATGTCAGTTTACAGAGGACAGTTGAGGATCAATCCTGGGGCATATAATTCCAAGGCGTCGGTACAATGCGATGCCCTGATTCTGGATGATATCTCAAAGAGCAACACATATCCCCATAACGAGATTCTTGAAGAAAGTGCTTCTTTCTCGCATGAAGCATCTGTAGGAAAGATATCAGAAGACCAGGTGGACTATCTGATGAGCAGGGGTATCAGGGAAGAGGACGCAAGGTCCCTAATTGTACTGGGATTCCTGGATGACGTACTGAAGGAAATTCCTCTGGAGTATTCAATAGAATTCAACAAACTGGTCAAGCTTGAAATGAACAAGTACGGTGCTGTAGGGTGACCCTAGAAGAAATAATTACGGAAAAGAGGAAAATAGCAGATTCTGTCCCTCTTTTCGCAGAACGCGATTCTCCTTCTGTAAAGAGCTATACTTCGCTCAAAGACGGGGATCTCCTCCCGTTGCTAAGGTCTGTGAAAACCGGCTGTGCGGGAATGCAGCGCAACATTACCACCCACAATGGATCACCGTGCAGGTTATTTGGAGGGGACTCTATTAAATTCTTTTCCACGGAAGAAGCCATTTCAAAGGGCCTAATGAAACCGGAGGACCTGTTCAATGAAAACTATGACAAGCTTAGTGCAATAAACCAGGCGTACTTCCAGGATGGGTTTTATCTTGGAGTCCCCAACAAGTATCAGGGGGACAAGATGATAAACATCCTCCACACTGGCGATAAGGATTTCAACGTCAGGAATCTGTATTCAATAGGGAGTAATTCTTCTGCAAGGATACTGGAGAATTTTGTTGTAACTGGGAACACGTCGATATCACAGGGGACCGTCATAAGAATAGGTGAGAATTCTTCGCTTGACTACTTCCTCCTTGAGGATGAAGAAAATACGGAACTAAGTTACCTTGAGAGAACAATAGTAATGGAGAGATATTCTACCCTCAAGATTCACCATCTTTCCCTTCCCGGAAAGAAGAGCATATCTAGGTTCAGAATTATCCAGGAGGGAGAACACGTGGAGTCTGGTTATTATGGGGCTGCCATGGGCAAGAAACAGGAGCACCTAGATCTCGAAGTATTTACCGACCATAGAGGTGTCCATGGAAAGAATGATACCGCATTCAAGGGGATACTTGGAGGAAAATCGTCATTAATATTCAGGGGGTTCATAAGAATTGCAGAGAAGGCTCTAAACACTGAATCATTCCTCATGGCGAATTTACTTCTTCTTACTAAAGAAGCCATCGGGAACGCTCTTCCAGTCCTAGAAATATTCAACGGAGAAGTTAAGGCAAAACACGGTGAGTCTGTTTCAAACATATCTGAAGAACAGCTAATGTATCTCATGAGTAGGGGACTTGACCCCAGAGAGGCAAAAAAGGCAGTTATAGAAGGCTTTATTAGTCCTATCATCAATCCGCTTCCAGAAGATATTTCAAGAAAGTATCTTCAGATCGTGGAAGAAGTGATAGGCAATGATTAGTGTTCATGGAAGAAAGGAAGATTTCCCAATTTTCAAGAAGAAGATAAATGGAAAGGATATAATTTATCTTGACTCAACAGCGACCACCCAGAAGCCAAGACAGGTAATTGATGCAATTGTTGATTACTACGAGGGATCGAATGCTAACGTCCATCGCTCTGTTTATAAATTGGCAGACGAAGCGACTGAAGTATATGAGAAATCTAGGTCCAATGTCGCGAACTTTATAGGAGCTAAGGATAACGAGATAGTTTTCACTAGAAACACGACAGAGAGCCTTAACCTACTATCATTTACCGTTGGGGAATCTCTTCATAGAGGAGACAGAATTCTCATCACTTCCATGGAACATCACAGCAACATTCTTCCGTGGACGAGACTAGAGCCGAGAGGGGTGGTTGTAGATTATGTAGGATTCGACGCAGAAGGACATCTTGATATTGAGGACCTCAAGTCAAAGCTGAAGAAAGAAACCAAGATCGTCTCCGTTACCCATCAATCAAATGTCCTTGGAACGATAAATCCTATAGATGATATAGGCAAGATAGCCAAGGAAAATGGGTCCACTTTCATAGTAGATGCAGCACAATCCATTCCACATATGCCATTCCGTGTCAGAGATGAGTTTGATTTCATTGCATTCTCTGGCCATAAGATGCTTGGTCCCATGGGAATTGGAGTTCTGTATGGGAAATACGAACTGCTTGAGAATATCCCTCCCTTCAATAGGGGAGGGGAGATGATCAAGGACGTAGATTTCCACAGCGTGATTTTTGAAGACCCTCCAATTAAGTTTGAGGCAGGTACTCCAAACGTTGAGGGGGCGGTTGGTCTATCTGCAGCAATCGATTACCTAAAGGTAATTGGTATGGAAGAGGTGAGGAGGCATGAGAAACATCTGACTTCTATAACGCTGAAGAGCCTTGAGGACTTTAAGAATGTCACCTATTATGGCCCAAGGAACGTGAATGACAGGGGAGGAGTCATTGCGTTCAACGTGAAAGACGTGACAAATGTTAAAAGGAACCTGGAGAAGAATAACATAAAGTTAGATCACTTTTACCATTCACACGACATAGCGACTTTCCTTGATGAGAGGAATGTGTACGTACGTTCTGGGCACCATTGTGCAGAACCACTGATGAGGACCCTGGGCCTTACAGGAACGGCCAGGGCATCCTATTACGTCTACAATGGAGATGACGACGTGGAAGTTTTCATAAAGTCGCTGGGTGAGTTAGACGTACAATGACGAAGTTATGGACAGGTACCAGAACCCTGTTAAGTATGGCAAGATGGACAACTATGATATCAAGATCGATGAAGCTTCAACCACCTGCGGCGACAAGGTGGTGCTTTACATAAAGACTGACGGGAAGAAAATAGAAGACATCAGGTGGGAGGGAGAAGGTTGCATTCTTTCTGTAGTTTCTACTGACTTATTCTGTGAAAATTCTGTTGGGAAGGAGATAAAGTCAATCAAAGAACAGGATGATCTCGCGTTCATCGAGAGTTTCCCAGTCAAGATCTCTCCTGGCAGGATAAACTGCGTGATGTTACCACTCAGGGCTTTTAGGAGAGGAGCAAAAGAAAAGTAGTTTATGTTATAAGGGATAAGAAGCGAATGTCTAGAGTATCTGAACTTGTCTCATCTGCCGAGGGAGGCAACAGAAGGGACATAGGGAAATTAATAACGATCATTGAGAACAGGAGTGAGGGATATTCCGACCTGCTCAGGATTATAGAGAAGAGGAAGAGGGATACGTATGTAGTGGGAATTACCGGTCCCCCGGGTGTCGGAAAGAGCTCCCTGATTTCTAGACTAGCGGTAGAGTTCTCCAAGACGGAAAAGCTTGCAATAATCATGATAGATGCAACTTCACCTTACAGCGGAGGATCGCTGCTAGGTAATAGGCTAAGACTGGAAAGCACTGACAACATTTACGTTAGAAGCATGGCAACAAGGGGATCAACCGGTGGCCTCAATCTTGCTCTAGCGGATTCGCTTGACCTTCTCTCATATCTTGGTTTTACAATGACCCTGGTAGAATCTGTCGGGACTGGACAGGATGAGACAGACATACTGCACTATTCAGACAAGATAGTAATGGTTCTTTCCCCGGGAATGGGTGACCAGGTTCAGGCCATCAAGGCTGGACAGATGGAAATTGGAGATTTTGTTGTCCTGAATAAAGCGGACAAACCTGAAGCCATAATTGCAGAGAAAGAGCTCATGGAAACGCTGAGCATACCGGATATGTCAAAAAAGCACAGCTTAGTTAAGGTATCTGCGCTGACAGGTGAGGGCGTCAAGGAGCTGGTTGACTTGATAATCTCTTCCAGACATGAAACGAGTAAGGAAGATTCCACACTGAGTAGAGAAAAGGAGAGGATCAGGAGGGAAATTTTGGCAGTCCTGAAGTCGAATGATGATATTATCGAAAAGTACGCCAAGAAGGTCATAGCAGAAGAAATAACTAGAGAGAAAGCTGTCAGCGTAATACTTAAAGGCATCAGGAATTGAATTCAATAAGAAATCAATAACAAAAGGCCATGAAAATACCGGATAGCTTCTTGAATATGCTGGAATTTGATTAAAGATATAAGAAACTTTAGCATACTATCCAGGTCCATAATATTTTGAAAGCACTGAAGTGCAGATTAGATTAATAAAAACTAAAATCAAATTCATATCTATGATGAACGGAGCGTAAGCTAGCTCACGAGATACACTCCAATTATCACACTTAATGGTTCACTCCTTTATAATTTAGGCTCACGAAATTCAGAAACTATTTGTAAGCGTATAGTGATATACTGTGGCAAGGGTGAATTGATTATGAAGATAACAGTTAGTTTGATTAAGGCAGACGTTGGCGGACTGGCGGGACACTCAAGGGTACACCCTCAGTTGAAAGATGAAGCCAGACTTGTCCTGGAACAGGCCAAGAATGAGTCTAAAATCATTGATTATCATGTTACCTCCGTTGGTGATGATTTAGAGTTGATTATGACTCACACAAATGGAGTGGATTCAGAATACGTCCATGGTCTTGCATGGAATGCATTTATAAAGGCTACAGAAACGGCCAAGAAACTTAAACTGTACGGAGCTGGGCAGGACCTATTGAAAGATTCATTTTCGGGCAATCTCAAAGGAATGGGACCTGGTGTGGCAGAGCTTGAATTCGAAGAGAGAAGGAGCGAGCCAATTGTTGCGTTCATGATGGACAAGACGGAGCCAGGAGCATTTAATCTGCCAATTTACAAGATATTTGCAGATCCCTTCAATACGCCAGGTTTGGTTATAGATCCCAATATGCACGACGGTTTCACATTCGAAATATGGGACACAATAAAACACAAGAAGGTATTTCTTAAAACGCCTGAAGAAACTTATGACATACTTGCACTCATTGGCTCCAAGGAAAGATACGTCATTAAGAGAGTATATCCAGCAAAGAGCACTGGAATGTCGAATGAAGCTGTGGCAGTCGTAAGCACCGACATCCTTCACGAAATAGCTGGGAAGTACGTAGGTAAGGATGATCCCGTGGCAATGGTCAGGGCACAGGCTGGGTTGCCAGCAATGGGAGAGATATTGGAGCCATTTACATTCCCACATTTAGTATCTGGCTGGATGAGGGGGAGTCACAACGGCCCGATAATGCCTGTTTCTGTCCCCGATGCGACACCATCAAGGTTCGATGGCCCACCAAGAGTCATTGGACTCGGATTCCAACTGGCGGAAGGCAAGCTAATAGGACCGGCAGATTTACTCGCAGATAAGGCATTTGACGGTGCGAGGCAGACAGCCATACAGATCGCAGATTATATGAGAAGAAACGGACCGTTCGAGCCTCACAGGTTACCGGAACCTGAAATGGAATATACCATGCTTCCAGCTATACAGAACAAACTGAAATCTAAAATGGTCGACCTGTAATGCCTAATGGTAGCCTTAGAGGAATGTTGCTAAAGGATAGAATTATCGATATCCTTAGGGGAGATGGTAAATCTATTTCTGAAATTTACAAAGAAATAAACATGGAAGATGAAACAAAGATCCATCGTCTTGCGCTGACCGGGTACCTGTGGGCTATGGCTGATTTCAACGTTCTCAAGGAGAAATACGTAAAGCCATCCAAGTTGTACTTCCTCCTTAAGAAAGATGAAACTTCTATTTATGAACTGATTGGCGAGCAGACTGCAAACGAACCGTCGGAAAAGAGAGGAGAAGAAATTCTCTATATTCTCTATACACTTTTTGATAGGCCAATATTCGATATTGAGCTTGAGAAGGCTGGTGTGACAGGCAATATTAAGGGAAAGAGACTTGACAAAAAGGAGAGGAAGAAATTGATAGGCAAGGTTGATACAAAGGGACTGAAGATTTCCTCAGACTCTGATGCATATCTACCGTTACCAAATGCCTCATATCCGGCACTGGCAATGAAGATAATGAGCAACATTATATCCGAAAAGTATGAAGTGAAGAGGGAAAAGAAAGGTATTCAAAAGGAGCTAGACAGTGTTCTTTAGGCTTCAAACAGGTTCTTAAGCACTCTCCTTTCCTTAAGGAAGGAGAGGTCATTTCTATAGATGTCCCTGATATCATCAAGTTTAAGAACAGTCATCAGCAATCTCTCGAGTCCAAGCCCCCAAGCTGCCACGTTGTATTTTATTCCCCATGGTTTCAGAACTTCCGGCCGAAACATACCAGCCCCCCCTAGCTCCATGTCCTTACCCTTGAATGTCCCATGAACTTCTAGGGAAGGTTCTGTATAAGGGAAGTAGCTAGGTTTGACCCATACATCCTTCACACCGAGTCTGTGATAGAACGTCTCCAGGGTGTCCATAAGTACCCCAAATGTAACCCCTTTTCCGGATATTACGCCCTCAACCTGTGAGAACTCGGCAAGATGCTGGGCATCGAGATTTTCCCTCCTGAAGATTTTCTCCACAGAGAATATCTTGCATTCTTCGGCCGGGTGTTCTGTTATGTATCTTATCGTGTTGACCGTAGTATGAGTCCTGAGGAGAAGCCTTGAAGCTTCCTCCTTTGACCATTTGTACTGCCAACCCTTAGAGCCAGCAATTCCCCTTTCGTGTACTTTTTTTATCTTTTTCACTTTGGAGGCATCAAGTTCCCCTTTTCCCTTCAGATAGAAAGTATCCTGCATATCTCTAGCAGGATGGTCCTGGGGGATGAAGAGCATATCCATATTCCAGAATGCCGTTTCCACTATCTGACCTTTAAGTTCCTTGAACCCCATTTCGAGCATTACTTCTCTTACTTCCTCGATGAATTCTGAGAGCGGATGGACCTTTCCAGGAAGATACCTAGGAGCATAGAGTGTGGGATCATAAGGTCTCAGAATCATTTGATCGTTGAATTTTTCTATAATCTCTGGCGTTATCTGACTGATCTCGTCACTTTCTTCAAGCAATTCTGGTGAAATTTGTTCACCGACTGCCGTAAGCTTAATCGTTCTCTCCATTCTTACCTTCTCGTTTATGAACCCTTTTCTTGGTTTGAGCAGCTGGGCATCTTGTTCGCTTAATTTCCCGCTTTTTGCAGCTTCAAGTGCAATCCTTGTTCTGGCGATATGTTCTCTTACCTTCTCCAAATCGCCAATCATTAAATCGCCGTTAACTACCCTTGCACCGTTCTTGAATAACTGTGCAAGACCGTACCTCAGATCATCTCCCATTATTTTTTCGAGTTCCTGAGTTTTCCTATGGCCTGACACGTAGAGATTTAACAGATTTTCTTCTGGAAGACCTGATAACAGAACCTTTTCACCCTCCGAACCTATATAAAAGTAAGTGACGGGTTTCTCCATCACATTTATTATCTTCTTCTCTCGCAACCATGATATGGAACTAGCAACTTCATTTTTATCAAATATCTTGAAGAGCTCTTCCGTTCCTACGTATCCCTTGCCCTTCAGATACTTTATGAGTTTCTTTTCTCCATTGGTGAGTTCCATTGCTCTACCAATATTTCAGGCTTCATATAACGTTTACCTTTTAATCTCTAACTCCCGCTCTTTTGCATAATAGGTATCCCTAGCTCATCGATGATGTCCCGTGATTTCTTGGGAATTTCAGACATCTTCCATTCATCGGCTATCTTCAGCATGCTTAT
>JBMFVV010000018.1:0-23050 GCA_049965815.1 Thermoplasmata archaeon
GGAAGAACAATGCAATCGCCAGAAGACTGGCAAGGATGGGCAGGGCCATCCTCATAACCAATGCCGATATGAGATGGGACGAGGCACTGGACCTCTACCGTTCTCGTGACAGGGTCGAGAAGGGGTTCAGGGACATGAAATCTGACCTCGGTGCACTGCCCATGGGAGTGCATACCGATTATACGATGCAGGGGTACCTGCTGGTAGAGTTCATCTCACTCATAATAGAGTCTGAGCTGAGGAGAAGGATGAGAGAGTCGTCCCTGAAAGGCAAGATGAGCCTCCATGAGATGCTCATCGAGCTGAGCAAGCTGCGCATCATAAAGCAGGGCAGTTACAGGTTGCTCACGGAGATATCGAAGAAGCAGAGGGAAATATTCGAGGCAATGAAGATAGACGAGAAAGACCTTGTTATTAACTAGATACGGAATTCAGGTTATAACATTCTCCTAAAAATTTCAATAGATAGTCCTTATTCTGAGAGAATTTCCAAGTCAAAACTGTATATCCAACAAGGGATTGTAATGATATTTTTGTGTTGGAAATTACCAATACGAGGTTAAAAAGCTAAAACTAAATACTCAAGAATGCTGCAAAAATATGAGTAGTCACAGGACTGATGCAAATGCTGATTACTGGGGAACTGCTCTGAGAATTCACGAGCTGGCAGAGATAGGCAGTAGGGAGTTTGAATCGTCAAAACTTCTAATGGAAATTCTCAGGGATCATGGTTTTGAGATTACTGATCATTTCATGAATATCCCTACAGCATTCAAGGCAGAGAAAATTATAGGAAACGGGGTGCCTTCAATTGCATTCTTAGCAGAATATGATGCCCTTCCAGGCATAGGGCATGCCTGTGGCCACAATCTCATTGCATCTTCTGCAGTATATTCTGCAATCCGTTCTGCGGAGAAGGTAAGTAATGGAACAATCACGGTATTCGGAACGCCAGACGAAGAAGGATCGGGCGAATGGGCTGGTTCTAAAATAATAATGGCAGACAAGGGTGCATTCAAGGACATAGATCTTGTTCTCGGTTCCCACCCTGATGATAGATGGAGCGTGGGAGAACAATCGCTTGCCGATCTTGATTACGAGATTACGTTCAGGGGGAAAGCCGCTCATGAAGCAGCAAATCCAGATAATGGTAGAAGTGCTCTTGATGCTGCAATCCTTACCTACACTGCAGCGAACATGATGAGACAACACGTCAGGAGGGATGTAAACTTTGTTATGCATGGGATAATAAAGGAGGGAGGAACAGCTTCAAACGTCACGCCAGAAAAGGCGGTTCTTACCTACGGCATCAGGACGTCTGATATTAATTATCACAAAGTTGTAGTTGACAGATTCATGAAGATAGTGGAAGGGTGCGCTAGTGCAACCGAAACCACTTATGAAGTAAAGAAAATTGGGTTAATGTATTCAACGACCAAGATAAACAGGACACTCTCAAATAACATTAGAGAGAAACTGCTGGCCCGGGGGATAGAATGTCCTACACTCGATGAAACGCTCTCGAGGATTCCTGATGGGTCTACTGATTTCGCAAACGTAACCCAAGTTGTTCCTGCACTAGAAGTACAATTCAAGATTGCCAAGGAAGGGACACCGTGGCACTCAAGGGAGTCTCTTGAGGCAGCAAAATCAAGTATGGCAAAGGATGCACTTGAAATAATGATAGATGTTCTAAGCGATACTGCAGAAGAGTTTTCCAGTAACCCGGAATTCAGAAAAGGAGTAAAGAAAGACTTCTTGCAGGACTAATGAGCCCAAATATGTATCATATCATTCATAGACAAACATCAGACTGAGCGGTATAAAAGCCCTGGGAAGACCTATCATTGAAAGGTTTCCCAACACCTAGATTAAATATTTTTCGAACCATCCTGCTATTTCCTCTAGTCTTTTCACCCTGTTTCTGGGCTTACCAGAATAAGGCAGATTATGATTTTCACTCCTGAAAATTACCAGCTTTGTCGTTGTACCCTGCATCTTCAACTGCGTGAAAAGTTCATATGCCTGCCAAACTGGACACCTATAGTCTGCATCATTTTGGATAAGCAGAATAGGGGTTTTGCAATTGCGAATATGCTTGATAGGTGACTTTTCCCAATAGGTATCCAGGTTGTCATATGGCGTCCCCCCTATCTGATCTGAGTCAAATGTAGGTCCTATGTCACCGGAAAAGTAATCTGAAACTGCGTCTGCAAACGACCTGTCAGAAACTGCAGCTTTGAACTTATCTGTGTGCCCCACGATCCAGTTTACCATAAACCCGCCATAGGACCCTCCCGTAACCCCAAAATTCGTTGGATCTAAACTATATTTTTTAATCGAGTATTCAACCATCTCCATGATATCCATGAAATCCCTTTCTCCATACCTCTTTACAACTGCAGCTGCAAAATCGTCACCGTAGCTGTCGCTTCCCCTTGGGTTGCAATATATGACACTGAACCCCATTGAATTCAAAAGGTGTGCTTCAAAGACAAGAGCTTCACCAAATGCACCTCTTGGTCCACCATGGATCCTGACTATTGTTCCTTTCCCGTTTCCTTTTAGAATCCAGGCCTCAATATCTTTGCCATCACTGGCTCTGAAATGAAAATTTTCCGGTTTCTTGAGTTTCCATTTTTCCAAATGGTTATTCATTGTGAACAGTCGATTAACCTTCCTATCAAACGTATAAATTTCAGGGGGTGTATTGGAGTTCTGTGCAACAAAGTAAACAACATTACCGTCAAAGTCGAACGATTCGACTGAAAATTCCCCCGCTACTACGGTCTTCATCTCCCCAGAAGCATTGACGCTGTATAATCCTACCTTGCCATGAACAGTTGCAATAAAGTAAACCTGATCCCCCCTGATCCTCATCTTAGTCGAATCAACCATAGACGAATCCATGCTCAGTGCACTTCCAGGAGAGATGTCGTATTTTTTCATGACTTCGTTCAATCTTCCATCTTTCCAGAAAACAATTTCAGGAGCTTCTTCTATGAAATGTTCGTGCTTGTTGAGCAGAAATACCAGTGTTCCATCATCAAGATATTCCATTGATGATGTTCCGCCTATTCCCCCAGGGGTAAGATATTCTCCGTTAGCTGACTTTAAGTAAGTAATGTGACCATTTACAGGTGAAAGGATACCTATCCTGGCATGATAATCGTCAGAATCAAGTGGTCTCACTTCAATTGCTATCTCTTTCTTCATAGGGTTGACAGCAAAGTCCCTGATCTCTTCCTTTCCCCTCAATATAACAGAAGATTTACCTTTCCTGTCTACGTATAAAAGCTCATAACTAAACCCCTCCATGAAGCCCTTATCATCTGAGAATATGGGTATGTTCTCTATAACCCTATATTCTTCACTCTTACTTTCCTTCTGAGCAATTATATAGACTCCTTCTGAGTCTTTATCCCATACAATCTTGCCTATTCTCCCCTCAATTTCAATTAATCTATAATCGCTGGAAGAGGAGATATCTCTGATGTTTATTGAGACCTTCCCACCTTCCTTGGATTCATATGCAATTAATTTTCCAGTTCTGTTCTTTACCATACCATAATCCCTTTCCCCCCTGGTAAATCTCACTGCTTTTCCATCAATCAACTGGTATATGCATGTTGAGTAGTCGTTCGACACTCTGTCAGGCTTTGCTACCTCGAAAAGAATCCTTTTTCCAGCAACTACAATATTCCCTATGAAACTTAAGTCGTAAAAGTTTTCTGGTTTCAGTACTATGACTTCAGAAGATGATTTTACAGTTTTCATTGTTGTGTATAATCTATCTCCTAAAGAATTTTTGAATATTAAGTAAAAAAAATTGAATACTTCTAAACGCCTTCCATTGACCACCTTAACGTTCAAAACTGATTTCTATTCTACCACATCCTGTTCCATCTCAATGTAAGGATAATCTGACGAAATGACCATCTTTGCATTTAATGGTATAAGCATCTGGTCCTCTCCGTGTCCGAATGGAAGCCCGAAAATTGACGGTTTTTCAAGCTCCTCAATGTATTGCTGTATTATATCCTCGATATAAGGCATAGGCTCTTCCATTTCATTTATCTGTCTAAACTCGCCGAAAACGAAACCCTGAAGTTTCTTAAGAATTCCTGTCAATTGCATCACCGAAAAGTATCTGTCAAGATCACCTGATGTAATTCCTGTATCTTCACTAAAAAGAATCTTTCCTGCAGGATTTGGATAGTAAGGAGTTCCTATGAGCGAAGCGCCTACTGATATGTTCGTTCCAAGAGACTTTCCTCTTGCCTTTCCTTTGTATATGTATTTAACAAAGACGTTTACAAAAGCAGATAGGTCGTTGCTCTTTCCAGACAGAACGTTAATGAAATGCTTGAACGCATTACTATTGTATTCATCAGGATCGGATGCGGGCATTGGTCCATGGAAAGTTACCAATCCTGAAAGCTTGTTGAGGGCAAAATGAAGGGCTGTAATGTCGCTATAACCAACAAATATCTTTGGATGCTCCCTCACAAGATCATAATCGAGATATGGTAAAATGTGAATAGAACCATACCCCCCTCTCGCACACAGGATCATCTTTATGTCATCATTCTTGAAAGCTTCGTTAAATTCATCTGCCCTATCTTTTCGCGGAGCTGCAAGAGAATTCCTCTGGACAAGTTTCCTGATATTTCTACCAAGCGAGAACTTATAGCCCATTTTTGAAAGCTTATTCATAGACAAGGAGAGCTGTTTCATATCTGGGGCACTAGCAGGAGCAATTATGCCTATTGTATCCCCCTCTTTCAGCTTCTCCGGAACAATCGTCTCCTTTATCTCTCTGTATTTGGGTTTCCTTTTCAGTTCTTCTAGATCCACCATAATTAATATCAGGTACTTCTTTATTAATATACTTTATCGTGGTTAACTTCCTAGTGTAGGGTTATGCTTCCCTTTCACCATTTTATTAATGCCCATTACAGGTTCAATTGTTGAGAGAGAACGTGAACCATAGAAGTATCATCGGAGACAGATTTTCTGAAAGATATTTCTAATCTCTCAAACCAGACATCTATAGTCTTATGCTAGCATTCAATATATTTATGAAAAAATACTCGTAAGAAGCGTTTGTTAATTATTGTTTTCAGTATTTATAAAGTGGGATATTATTCTAAAGTACAATAGAAGTGGATCATTTCGTCTATTGGTTCTTACTGTTTTTTTCAGGTATTTCTGTTGAGAGTATCACTCAAGACGTGAGAAGCCTTTATTTTTCAGCAGGAGACTTTCCAAAGCAAAGAGATATGGCTGGAAGTAAGAAAGGAATAAAAAAGCTACAAAACAAGATCAGGATTCTTGGACAATTTATTTGCCAACTCCTTATCTATCGTCTCCTTATCTAGGCTCTTCGCCAAATTTTTGATGTAATCAATGTCCTCAGGATAAGTAATTGCATTCCAAAGACACGAGACCTGGCAGTTATTGCATCCAACCATGCAGTTTTCGGGATAAAGAACGACTGACTTATGGGCCTGGAGATCGTAGCCGAAAACGTTTCTCTTTTCTCCACACGTTACGACGCAGAGACCACAGCCGGTGCACTTGTTTGGGTCTATTATAGGGTGCCAGTTTATTTCTGATCTGTTTATCCCATGCCATACTGCAAACTCACTTGCCAATCTTATCGCCTCCAAGATTGCTTACTATGTGGTCTGGAAATTTGGCCAGCCTTTCATTCAACTCCTCCTTTACCTTTGGAAATACCTTGTACTTGAAAACAACGTTTTTGATGAAAGTAGCTGGATTTTCTGGAAATGATATAGCGCCTTCAGGGCATACTTTACCGCAAGTAGTGCATCCCAATACGCATTTTTGAGGATTCGCAACTAACGGCATTTCTTCCTGAACATTCCATTTGAATACTGAATTCCCGCATGACAATAAGCACAGCCCGCAGCCTGTACAAGCGTCTTCATTGATAGTAGGATACCAATTGAGCTGGGCTCTGTCAACTCCATGCCATTGCATCTTCTTACTGATCTGGGCACCTTGATCTATGGTCATTAATAGGTCACATTTCGATATCACATTATCATATTTTAATACGATGATTAATTTTTCTTGAAAATGATTATGCCTTGAATATCGCTTTCAACAGATTCATTCTGATTCTGTAGATCACTTTACTGCGGACTGATAACTATGGATCATTATTTCGTACCCGAGACAAATTAACAGATACTCAAATTCTTAACATTTAAGAATTTTTACGTTTTTCGTAGGAGTTACGGTTCAACCTCTTAGATAAGAGACCACATTATCAATTATGTGTTCCTTCACCATTCCGAAATCTCCCCAGTTGAAAAGAGACGGTTCAAGGTAACACGATAAAGCACACTTATTGCACGTTTCGTACTGTTCCCAGTTAACAGAGTTCCATACCTTTGGCAGATTTATCTCCCAGACCCTCTGGGAACCTGTATACTCGTTGAGAACGTAGCACGGCAGCACCACCCTTCCCAAAGGATCAATATTCAGGGTTAGCCATGGTTTGCATTTCCACCCTATACCGTGATACCATGAATTAATTACGGATTCAAAATATTCTTCGGATTCCACTATCGGAGCACCTGTTTTCTTGAGATCAAGCAGTTTAACTATGGCTTCCTTCAAGCTGTCTTGAGATGGTGACTTCTTTTCTGCAGTGGAATAATTATAAGCTACTTGAAATGAAACAGATACATTCATTTCTTCTGCAAACGCCACTATCCTATCTACCTGGTCCGTGTTCTCAGACGTTATAGTACTGCTCAGCGATACAGGGATTTCAGAGCTTGCAACAGCTATTCCCTGTTTTGCTCTTTCGAACGATCCTTCCACCCCCCTCAACCTATCATGAACTTCTCCTATCCCATCTATAGAAACAAAAAGATGGTCTATATAGTCCCTTACTTCCTTGAAATGGTCTTTGAGCATCCACCCATTTGACACAACGGAAGTGAAGAACCTATCGTGTGAAATCTTCAGAATCTCTGGAAGATCCCTCCTTAGGAAGGGTTCTCCTCCCTCAAAGCCCATGTAAGAGACACCGAAATTAGCCAATGCATCCATCATTTTCCTTTCTTCATCGACAGAAAGCAACGCTTCATCTGGTCTACGCCAGAAAGGACACATTTGGCATCTCAAGTTACAGGTATAAAGCAATTTATGGCCTGCTATAAATGGGATCTTTTCTCCATTCAACCCCTTAACGCTTCTTTTGATAGTCCTCAAGACGACACTTTGGAAAAGTCCCATCCCTCCATACCACTAGTTTGCTAATTAAGATTGTTGTACAATCCGTTACTACCTATTTAGTAGCGCTAATCCGTATATTGAATGAGTATTGACTGTGAAGAATTAGGTGTACAACACAGAAGCTTCACTATCTCCCCATCTTAATTCATTACTTAGAATATATATCATGACCGCTTCCATTGTATTTTGTACAACTCAGAATAAATGGTATTAGCTGAAACTGAGATAGCGTCAGGTCAACTGCAAAGGATATAATGTACGATAAATTTATTTATGCCAGATAACGTCCGTGACCTCCCAATCTAGATATGTTAAATATCTAGTTGTCATATTTAAAAGTGCGAAAATTCCAGCCAGACGCATTGGACATAAAGATCTTGGACCTACTGGAAGAAAACTGCAGCCTTGGTTATAGAGAAGTTGCGGATAAGCTAAATAAGAACATATGGAACATCAGAGATAGAATTATTCATTTGAAGGAAAGGGGCATTATCAAGGCTTGCAAGGCTGACATAAACTATGCGGAAATCGGATTGGGATGTCGAACGATGATCAGCCTCAACGTTTCTGCTGAAAACATCGATCGCTTCATCTCCTTTGTAAAATCGAACAATATGTTCAAGAGACTTATCATTACGACCGGAGTGAGACGGTTCCATATCGAGGCGGTGGGAAAGGAATGCAATGAAATCAGGCTCTATGCTATGAAGAACTTTCCAGATTTTAAGGTTGAAGATGTTGAATTCGAGGTCATTCTAGATAGACCCGTGTAAATTATAATAACCAACACAATTATTGTGCCTTCTTTATTTCTAATGATCAAGAATTTGCCTACAAGTAATTAGTAGTCGCTAGATAATATATTCCGCATGGTTAACTACGAGGTAGTCAGTGATGATGCCTTTAAAATTGTACTTTATAGACAGCACGTACTGCAAAAGAAAATGGAGGCTGATTAACAGTGACACAGGGAACAAAAGATGAAAGATTTGGAGTCAATTTCTATGGGTCCGAGAAGCTTCCAGATTCGACTGAACTCGTTGCCCAGTTCCAGAAAATAGTCGACAACAGATTTGCGAGATGGATAATGACCAGGATGACAGAGCAGAAGAAGTTCGAACACATTCTGGGAGTTTTTGCTGGGGTGGAGAGCCCTAGAAATATTAAAGAATCTACCCAATCAAAGGTCTTGGAGGCCGCATTGAAGAGGGGAATGAAGACATTCCATATAGAGAATATGGACGTTATAAAGGGGGCTCTAAAGGAGAAATATATCAGGAAAGGAGTAGCCCTGACGCTGAGAAGCGTGGCCAAGTATGGGATAACAAAGCCACAGATATTTGATGCACCATTGATGATTGTATGGAATACTACTAAGCTCTGCAACTTGAACTGCAAGCACTGTTATGCGAATGCAGGTTCCAAAAATCCTGATGAATTGACACTTGAGCAAAAACTGAAGGTCATTGACCAATTCGACGAAGCCGGAGTGACCATGATAGCTTTTTCAGGAGGCGAACCCCTGATGAGCCCTGACTTCTGGAAGATTGCTGAGTATGCTTCCAGCAAAGGGATATACACAACAATAGCCACAAATGGAACATTGCTCACCAAGAGTGTGGTGGACAGGCTGGCACAGGTAGGTATAAAGTACGTAGAAATAAGTCTGGACTCTGCAGATCCAGCTACTCACAACGAATTCAGGGGTCAGGCGCGTGCTTGGGAAAGAACAGTAGAGGGGATAAAGAACGTCGTAGAAAAGGGAGTCTTTGATAACGCGATAGCAACCACTGCGACAAAATACAACTATAAGAACATGGATAAAATGCTTGATCTGGCAATCAGCCTGAAGGTGAAAAGATTCATTGTCTTCAATTTTGTCCCGACTGGGAGGGGGAAGGAGATAATCAATGAGGACCTCTCACCAAGAGAGAGAGAAGAACTCCTGACATTCCTGTATGATAAGTGGCAGGCAAAAGTGGGACCAGAAATTTACTCAACTTCACCTGAATACTCAAGAATCGGTATAAACAAGATATTGGATGGTACAGGGAAAACATATTCACCTACACACTTCGTACCAATGGACGCAGGTTCTAACGGGATTGCAATGGCAGAATTCCTAGGTGGATGCGGAGCGGGAAGAATTTATGCTGCTCTTGAAGACAATGGGGATCTGGAACCATGCGTGTTTCTCCCGATAAGGGTAGGGAATGTGCTCAAGGAGGACTTCAATGAAATATGGAGAAACTCAAAAGTCCTAAAGGACCTGAGAAACAGGGATGAACTAGAAGGGGTATGCGGAACGTGCCCATTCAAATATTCCTGCGGAGGGTGCAGGGCCAGGGCATACGGTTACTATGGAGATTACATGCAGTCTGATCCTGGTTGTGTACTCAACGAAAAGGCATACGAAGAAGTAGTGATCAAGCTCTCTGGCGATGAACAAGTAGGTATCAAAGATGAAAATATTGCTACTATCCCCACCAACTGATTCAGTAATAAAGTCTGTCATTGGGGTAACTGGGCCACCTCTAGGTCTAGCCTATCTGGCGTCGATCGCCAGAAACCAAGGGGATGAGGTGAATATAGTAGATTCCATAGCAATGGATTATACTTTTGAAGAAATAAGCGGTCAGATTAAAAAATTCGACCCGGACCTCATAGGGTTGACCTCTACAACCTCCATGATACCAGACGCATACAAAGTTGCGGAAATAGCCAAGAGCTATAATAATGAAATAAAGACAGTAATTGGAGGGCCGCACGTTACATTCACGCAGGAAGAAACGCTCAAAGAATCTCCTCACATAGATTTCACAGTTGCAGGAGAGGGTGAAACTGCCTTCTCCAATCTCCTGCTTTATTTAAAGGGGAAAAAGGAAATTAAAGAAATCAAGGGAATATCTTACCGTGATTCGGAAAAAATCATTGTAACTCCACCAGAACAACTAATAAAGGATGTAGATTCAATACCCCTCCCGGCCATAGATCTCCTTCCCATGGACAAGTACAAGGCAGGAACAAAGAAATTTGGGACTCTTATGACCTCAAGAGGCTGCCCCTATAACTGCATCTTCTGTTCTTCCTCCCTCCAATTCGGTAAGATCTGGCGTGGTCATAGTACTGAAAGGGTTATGACAGAGTTAAGGCGACTGGTATTCGATTACGGCATCCACGAAATAGAGTTCTTGGATGACACGTTCACATTGAACATGAAGAGGGCAGTTGAAATAGCTAAGAACATAAAGGCTGAGAATCTGGACATAAAGTGGTCCGGGTCGGCTAGAGTAAACCTCTTCAACGAAGAGATTGCCAGGTCCATGAAGGATTCGGGTGCTCACACCATTTACTTTGGAATAGAATCCGGAAACCAGAATATTCTTGATTTCATAGGAAAGGGTATAAAATTGCAGCAGGCAGTGGATTCCGTCAGGAAGGGGAACGAAGCTGGATTGCATACTCTTGGTTCCTTCATAATAGGATTCCCAGACGACACCGTGAAAGAGGTCAAAAACACAATAAAATTCGCAAAGCAGGTGAAAGTTAAAATTGCGCAATTCACCATAGCTACTCCATACCCGGGAACAAGGCTGTGGCAACTGGCTAAATCAAAGAATCTCATTAGAACTACCGATTGGAGAAAGTATACCACACTAAATCCAGTCATGACGCTGAAGAATTTCAATGACAAACAAATTATGGGATGGCTTGGAAAGGCATATGCATACTTCTACCTAAGACCTACGTATCTATTGCACGACTTGCTGAGGGATCACGGCTTCATATTCAAGAGGATAATCCCATATTATTCCAAGGCCATGGTCGCATTCAAGCAGGGGGACGTTTTGTCTAAAAAGGTCCAAGAACCAGTGCCGTCAGTGGATGGACAGTAGACACAGTCAAGTTTCACAGCTAACGGCATTACCCCGAAAGGGGGATGATTTTTTTCGTTTTTCCTTTTTGTGATACTGATCATCAATTGAAATGACTAAATGATATGATGTAACAGTATTCCTCTCAATTTTAGTTCGATACAACTAAGGTTCAATAATTATCCACAATGTTTCCGTGCTGTTGTTATGCTTTACTGTGAACACCTGATATTCTGAAAGAAAAAATGAGACCATTTAAGTACGGTCATTCAATTACGGATGATGAGAGTAATCATACCCGTTTTGGAAAGGAATAATGAGCATTCTAGGGTTTCATCCCATTTTGGTCGTGCTCCATATTTAGCTGTCGTCGAAGTTGCCAGCGGCCGAATTAAGTCTTTGAGCTTTGTACAAGGAGAGGGGCCTCATAATGAAAACAGAACCGAAGAAGAGAAAGGCCAAGCGTCATCCATACATGGAAGGGTCATGGACCTAAAACCTGACGCTATAGTAGCCCAACAGATTGGACCGAGGGCAGTAGAGGATTTCACAAAGGCAGGCATTGAAATTTTGCCTATAGACGGCAATACGATATCAGACATTGTACCAAAACTGCGGGCTTAACATAGGTCACCCATAAATCTGGTAACATTTGGAGCCCTCTTACAGGGAGGCCTTGAGTTTATAATCAACCAAATCTTTGTTATAGTGGTGATTCTAGAGCCTGGCTTAAATTTATTAATTAGCCTATCTATTGAAATGTTATAGAGAATCGATGATGACTTTAGGACTGACGTATGTTATGGGTTGTTTCAGATGACAGTTGCTCCAATTCTCACCTGAAGACAATAATTTGTGTAATTTGGATACTATATCTCAAATAATTGGGTGCAATCATTTTCAATTCCATAGACATGGAATAATATGAGTTCTAAATATGAAGAGGTAAAGAAGTTCGCTGAACAATCGCTAGGGGAAATGCCTGAGGTAATAGAGCTGCTCTTCGGGATTGATGAGGATTCTGCAATGGAACAGTTCCAGCAGAACAATGCTCTTTATCTTGGGAGGTCGAGTCTTCCGCTAAAGACAAGGATCCTAATTGCAATCTCTGTTGCTCTGGCAAATGGGCCAAGGGAGTCAGCAATGATTCACTTTAAGTTAGCAAAAAGATTTGGAGTTGATCCGCTTGAAATACTTGACGCGATAAGGATAACGAAGATGGCGTTAATGTCCTCCACACTTGACTCCGTCTATGAAATGATTGATGCGTATGGAGAGCTCCCAAAGGAACAGGTAGAGAGCTCTGAAGTGGTTTCAATTTTAGATGATCTCCAAAAGAAAAGTGGAATGATCCCAGATAGGGTCAAGGCATCTTCTAAGTTTTCGATCAATTTCATGAAAGAGCACTTGAGGGAAAAGAAGGTAATGCTTACGCCTCTAAAACTACAAAACAAGGATGTTTATGCCATCGCATTGGGCGTGAGTGCCTCTATAAGGGATAGAGAGTGCCAGAGGGTGTACCTTAAACAATTCATTAGGAATGGCGGTAATAGGGAAGAGGCAGAGGATGTCCTTACAACTGTCAGATTCCTGAGCGGTAACAGAGCTTTTGTAAACGGGATTAAAATTCTGGACGAATTGAGGAACGAGAGAACAGGAGAATATGTCTCCACTAAGTAAGGCTTCCATAAACAATTTTATAATGAAGGAAATAGTCAAGAGGTATGGAATAGGCCAAGCACAAGAAATTCAGGGAGTCTCTGAAGAAGTCCAGTTAAGGAGAAAAGATATAGAGGATCACTTAAGGAACCATCAGGCTATGACTGAAGAAATGACACTGTACCAGAAGTTCGTAGAATACGACAAGAAGCTTGCAGAACTGATACTTGTCAAGAGATTTGAGTCAGGAATTTCGACTCTTATCTTTTTTTTATATTCAATTTTAGCTGGAATAGCTGGCGCAATCATGGAAATTCTCGCTCTTTTGACAACCACGGGACTGGTTGGGCACGTAATTCTGTCGTTATCCATTACTGGAGCGGTCGTTGGTATAGTATTTGCCCTTTACAGTATGAAGAGGGAGAGGACATTCATCATTGCATTAAAGGAAGCATTCCAAACTGACTTTCAGAATACTGATGCCATTCTAGAGAGCGATAGACCTATTAGTAGACAGGCCAAGTCGCCTATACCTATTCAAAAGTTATGATTTATAGAAGATCATCAAAATCTGATTTTATAATTATATTGGCGTTTTTCTATTCATAAAAGAATCAGTCGCCAGATAAGAGAGCCCAGCGCCCATTCTAGCATTCTCAAATACTTCGCATCATGTCGTGACATTTATCAATATTTGGCCGAATCCTAACTGATAAAGGGCAAATTTTGCAGACTTTTTTTTAATAGAGATGCTTTATGATGTATTGGTGCGATATAATGGATAAGGTCGAAGATATTGCCAATACAGATAACACTGGCTATGAACAGATTTCAGATTTACTTTTCAAGTATACCGAAGACTTAGCACAGGAGCAAACGAGGGAGAACTCAATCCTTTATCTGGGAAGAAAAAACCTTTCAAGTAAAGAGCTCTCTTTAATTGCTATTTCAGTTTCATTGGCGCTGGGTGATAAGGATTCTGCTTTTAGTCACTTCCAAGATGCAAAAAAATATAAAGTTAGTAGGGAAGAAATTATAGACGTAGTTAAGGCCACAAAGATGATTCTGATGTCGTCGTCAATGTCTTCATTTAAAACGTGTCTTCCAGTAATGCAGGAGAAATCTAAGCTGAGTTACAATAGGAAAGAGGTGGAGAAGATCGTTAGTAGGCTCAAGAAGGAACTCAATCTCGGGCTCGTTCCAGAAAGTCTTGATACTTTGTCTCAATTTTCTTTTGAATTATTTACAGAACATTTAAGAGAAAGGACGGAACTTCTAAGCCCTATGAAACTTGATATGAAGTTCATATATCTTGTTGCATTTTCAGTAGCTCTTGGCCTAGGTTTTGCAGAATGTATTAGAATTTATCTAAGCCTTTTCTTCGAGAACGGTGGACGAATGGGAGAGGTTGAGGACTCAATTGCAGTGACGAGGTTCGTAATAGGAAACAGGGCGATAGTATCTGCAATTAATATTTTTGAGAATATGGAGAGCCTGCCGTCTTAAAAAAGCTAAAGAATGTTCGAAATTGAATATGTAATATTTCCCTTATATTCCAAAAAGATATCAGCATCCTTCCTGAAATTGAGTAATTCTGGCTCTAGCTTCATGATCATATTCTTATAAGCTCTCTTAGATGTATTCAATATAAAGGAAAGAGGTAGAAATTGAAGGCAGGACTAAACGAAAGGTGACAGAAGGTGTTACGAATTCAACCGGGGCAGATCAAGCTCCTATGCTACCGATATTAGTTTGCTGCTATTTTACCACAGGGCAATACTTCATATCTCTGGTAAAATACCTAGATTATTAGATATCAGCATTAATTCCATTCTCACAGTATGATAAACATATAGTTGCTCATTTGCACTAAAACCTATGGGGCAATGAACAACTACCCGTAAATTTTATTTGCGCATACACTCCGTCGTTGGAGTAACGAGACCCTTCTTTTTGGGTGCAAACTTATGGACGTATCGTGGAAGAGGAAAACGCTCAGAACTGCAGACAATACCTACAAACCAGTATTAGGTAATTAGAAAGATAATATAAAAACACTGAACCATTAAATGAAAAAATAAAAATATATTTTAAAGGTAGGTCACCTAGAAGGTTTTATGATTCCTCTTCCAAAATATTCTCTTCACCTTTGCCCTTCTTGACAACTATTACCGGTATGTTTACTTTTGAGATCAGTTTTAAAGTTACGCTACCTATGAAGAAATCTTCCACGTAAGCGTATCCTCTATGGCCTACAAGCAAAGCATCAAAGTTACCCTTGTTTGCAAGATCAATCAGTACCCTCGCAGGATCTCCATCCGCAATTGCGTGGGTAATCTTGCCAGCTTTAATGTTCAGGCTGTGAATGAACGAGTCCATCTTGCTTTCTGCCTTCTCCTTGGCCTCTGCTAAATCCCCCTCTTCCATGAAGTCCTCTAACTCCTTCATTCCTAAGGGGACGACGTAGACGAATGCTGCTTCGTCTATTTTTGGGAGGACCTTAAATCCTTTTTCCACGAACATCTTTGAATCAGGTGAAAAGTCTACCGGAATCAATATCCTGAACACTCTACCTCACCCCCCCAGGTCCAGTTGAAACTTCATGCATATCCTCCTGGAAAGTCACGTCCTTCCCCTTTATTCCGAAGAAGTGAGCAATTCTAGGCCTAAGTTTGATGTATGTTATCAGGAATATAACCTGGAACACAGGTAGCGTTGCAGGTGCTACCGCGACGAGAGGTGAGAACGCAGTTGCTGCTATTGCAATGGCCGTTCCCTCATTTTTCCCTATGCTGGGGAAAAGGCCAGCCATGCTGTCCCAGTAGTTGAATTTGAGACCTTTGAACAGAAAAGTGAGGAAGACCAGTGAGACAGTTCCAAACACTAACGCAGCATAAAATACCCCGATCACTGCGTGCAGATTGGTTATTATCATTTTGGATTCTCCGAAGAATATGATGAATATTATCATGAACATCCCTAGCATCGTGACTGTTGGGAATATGGGTGAGATTTTCTTGAATCTTTCTTTTCCAAGGCGCCTGACAAGTACTTCATGAGTAGGTATACCGACCAACAGTGGCACAATTATGATTTCAATGATCGTGATTACCAGTAACATGACTGAAACCTGAACGTGGTATGCAGCACCGTACAGACTTGCGAATATAGGTATGATAGGAATTGCGATTAGGAATGTTATTGTAACCATGGCAGTAGAAGCCTCAATGTTACCTCTCATTAACCCGACGTATCCAACGCTCATTGACGAACACGGAACAAGCCACGCAAGGAATATACCCAATCTTACGAGAGGGCTGGCAATGAATGCATCGCCCAACAAAATGGCCATAATTGGCCCCCATCCGAAGTTCATTAATAGGACTATCACCAGAAGTTTCCAGTTCTTTAAGGCTGTCCCGAGTCCCCGGAAGTTCATCATGACCATCATTGGGAAAATCATAATTATTATTGCAACTAGTTCCAAATTCTTGATCAGATCCTTGTTTAGGGCTACCCACCTGAAATCGAAATAACCAGCAAGTAGACCTAACACAATGGCAATCACTACATATACAGCCAGGAATCGATCAAGGTGATCCCTGACTACCATAAGCTTGTTAGTATTTGACACAACCAGATTAAAGTCACAAGATACTTAATTATAGCAAGCAAAAATTGTAACAAAAATCTTCGACTTCACAAATATTTGCGGGTAAGATCAACCTACGCTCGTAAATCGCCCTCCATAACAATCACAAACTATCTGGATAATTAGACCACCAAAGAGATAACGATTTGTTTAATGGACTCAATTTGGTTTAATAATATTCAGTCTAAAATTCGATCATTCAGGGATAGAAGGTCGCAGAAGCAAAGAAAAACGCTATATTTGAAAAAGTCCCTCTGTTCGATGAAGTGAAAGTTTTCAAATGATATATAGCTAGTGACACTAATAAGACAGATACTAACCTCTTTGCGTCCATCTGCATCTAGGAGGCCAATTTCCTTGATCGGTTAACAATGACGAAATTCCTTATCCATCAATTATAAGAACTTTCTAACAGCGTGAGCCTTTACTCCTATGATAGTGGATGCTTTATTCCTTTTCCCCATCAAGAGTTCCATGCCTCAGAGTTCCTATCAAGGTACCGGGAATGAGTTCCTTTAGTCTCCCTCAGAATCAATTACGAGATTATAATGAGGTAAAGACTACAGGTCACTTCGGTGCCAGTCAGAATCTTGAATAAATTACTGCGAGACGTATTGATTTTTAGGTTATCCTAACAGATGAGCTAATCGTACGCTTTACGGGTTTCCTCGTCACACATGACAGCTTCAAGTCTCTTTGACCAATCCGGCCCATCCCATGTTCCAAGGGCTTTATGGGTCAGATAGTACTTCTGAGGAATTGGGTGAGTTCCAATAACCACCTTGAGTCCATATTTTTCCTCAATGAATGACTTAAAGTGATCCGTCCATTGACAGGGAGCGTATCCTACAAGAAAGCCTGTTGCAAGATGAATTACTTCTGCACCTCTCTTCTTCATCTCCTCTGGAGCATATTCTATGTTACCTCCAGGGCATCCACCACATGTTGTATATCCAACAACTTCTGCATCTTCATCCTTGTACATTTCAAATGCGCCTTTCCTTTCTGCAAGTGCCCTGAAACATTTTCCGCCAGCGCAGTTCCTGTATCTGTCGCAGATTATGATTCCAATTTTGACCATGGAATCCCTATATCCCTCCATCGTATTATATGATTGCACCGGTTTCTGTTTGACTGCTGTGTAATGTGGACTGTATTAGTCAGATCTGTGCAGGTATTCCTATTCATGCTAATCGAGAATTTCTTTCTTATATCATTCAACTAGTTTGAACATTTTAATGAGAATGTGGCCTCAGATAGAATTTAACTCCCTGATATTCTACTTCCTTTAGTTGCTTTCCTGCAATCAGTTCCTCTATTGTTTCCCATCCGCAATTAGCCTTGGAAAGCATTTCCCTGATTGCCTCTTCTCTCATCGGATGCACTGAAACTACTCTAAGGATATCATCAGCAACATTTCCTGTATAGGCGAAGAGATTACCTTCGTAGCCAGTAAGCAGCTCTACACTTTTGAGTTTTTTACTGAAAATCTGGTACGCTTCGTTAACTTTCTCTTCGCCAGGTGCCTTAACCCATCCAACCGCAGGCGGTCTCGTAGGTATTGATATATATGCAATATCAGGATCAAGTTCCGTAAGGAAATCTGATGTTTGTTTCAGAGTTTCTTCCTTGTCATTAATACCAGATACAAGCATGGTTTCAGTCGCTAAAAACCCATTAAACTCTGAGGCGAAGTCCCTGATGCCTTCCAGGATCTTCTTAAGTGTAAGTTTAGGAGAAGGCCTATTAATTCTTCTCCAAACTTCGGGATCTACCGTATCTACCTTGACAGAAACCCAGTCGGCTTGCATAAGGTCCTTTCTCACTGCCGTATCCCACAAAAGGGAAGAGTTGGTTATGACAGCTATCTTTGGTCCAATGTTTCTCAAAAGTTTAATCTCTTCTCCCAATTGAGAATCTAGCGTAGGTTCTCCATCTGGAACGAATGTCAGGTAATCGATCTTGGAACCGGACGAAATCGCAGCGTTGATCCGTTTCTCTACTTCCTGTGCGATTGAATTTGGGTCAAAAAACATAGACCTTTCAGCGGTAATGGTGTCTGTTATACCTATCTGGCAGTATATGCAAGAATAGCTGCAAGATTTAGGCGGTATGTTATTGACACCTAGGCTCATCCCGAGTCTCCTAGATGGTACGGGACCAAAAGCTATAGAAACCATACGCTCAGCAACCTGTTCTACATCATCTTAGAATAGATTAATCTTGGTCCTGATAAAATTCCATATATTGCATCCGTAAATGTGGCATGACCTATTTCTCCAGATATACCAGGCGTTGCATATCAACTCCTTTCAACATTGATCGCATTGAACCGCGGAAGAAACGTAAGTGGGGAAGTCAGTTAAGTATTGTTACTGGAATCCCTGATTTAGATATAGTCTTGATTGCAACCCTCTTTGTAATCGGGTGACCGTCTTTCCAGCGACTCCAGCGTTCTATGACCATTGCATCTACATTCTCTCTCTTAGAAAGTTCCATCAGTTCCCTGTCTGGATCATTCTCTATGATTTCAACCCTGAATTTTGCTGCAATTGATGTGTTGGAAGAAAAAACCTCCCTGATCTTTTCTTCGATCTTTCTCTTAGAGGACTCTCTTTTCTGCTGGTCGGGTATCCAGAAATGAGAGTAATTGACGGGCATCAAAAAAACCAAGTCAAATCTCTCCGCTTCTGGAAATAGGTATGCTACTTCCCTTACCGCGCGCTCCAAACACTCAGGAGAATCGATCGCAACCATTACATCTTTCATATCCAGTCCTCCATACATACAGACGGAGTCTCATTGCTTCGTGGTCTTGTATGAACCTCCATATATCCTTATCGCCTTTCCACCGACAATAGCATCAGCGACCTTCCTTCTTGCACCTGTAACTAGCCGGTGAAATGTTGCCTGAGAAATTCCCATCATTAAGGCTGCATCCCTCTGGTCCATCTGCATTAAGTCCTTGAGCCTAAGAGCCTCATACTCCTCCACTGTCAAGACTACCTCACCTACTTGAGCAGCACCTAAGGGTGTGGGAAGGAAATGGTCCGTGAGGGGCAACCTACTCACTCTCCTGAATCTTCTTGGTCTAGGCGTTTCTTATCACTTTAGTTCTTTGATCCTGTTCTCTATTGCTTGCTTTTGGGCTTCCAGATCCTTCAGTTCTTCTTCCAATATCTTCTTCTGGTCTTCATTGGTAAGAGCTGCAGCGTTGTTTGCCGGGATTGAGTATCGGTTATTTAAGTAGGGGTCATAATTCCTCAATCCCCAGTAGTAACCATTTCCTCTCCCAAGTCCACGTCTAGGTACCGCATTGTTCATAAAACCCGGCACGGAATACCCTCCACAAAATCCAGCACGTCTTCCACTTCTTGGACCATATCCAAGGGGCCCTGTTCCATCACCATAAGGCATTTTTTCACCTCTCGTTATGAATATATATTCATAACCAATACTTAAACATTCCCCACTTACCTTCACGTTACTATACTATCAACGAATGATGAAACCTCTCGAATTGCCTTTGAAGCTGGAGAATCTGGACGATACTCGACCAGAGGCATCCTTCTTGCCATTGACTCTGCGACAGCCCTGTCGTAGGGAATACTTCCAACGACCTCCAGATCGTTTTCCGAGACAAAATTCTTCAATTCACTGAATTCTGGATTCAGATTATACTTGTTGACAACAACGTAGGACCTTATCCTAAAATGTTGTGCGAGGTAATGGACGCGTTTCAAGTCACTCAGACTCGATTTTGTGGGTTCAACAACAAGTAGTGCGTGAGTCGCACCACTCATTGAAGCAATGACCTGACATCCTATCCCTGCGGCAGAATCAATTATGATGTTCTTTATCAGGCCTTCCTTAACCCACTCCCTTGCAATGTTCTTTTCGCTTGTAACAAGCTTGCCGCTGTTAGGCTGTCCAACATCAAGTTCTGAACTCACGAATGGACCGTACTTTGTCTTTCCTACTCTTATCCAACCAGATAGGTCATTCTTCTCCATTGATATGGCTTTGCTAGGACAAATTACCTTGCATGCGCCGCAACCCTCGCATACATAGCTCATTATCGAGGGAGCACCATCCTTCTCTTCGATCGCCTCATATGTACAAACCTCGCTGCAGAGCATGCAGTTTGAGCATTCAGAATAATTTATTACGGCTACGATCTTTTCTCTGTATTCTGTCACCTTCTCCCACCTATTGACATTAAAGATAATGTGAAGATTTGGGGCTTCTGCATCTCCGTCCACTATTCCTATATTCCTGTTTTGCAGCAATACCGAGATTGAAGATGTGAGAGTACTTTTGCCCACACCACCTTTTCCACTAGCCACTACTATTTCTGCCATATCAGATCACATAATTTCTCTGAAATTCTATTGATCTCTCGTGAAGCTAAACTCTCGGGATACATATCTACTACTGGTTTTCCTTTGACATAGCTATCAACGATCTCATCACTCATGGGAATTCTCCCAATAATTTCAACATCATCAATCTGCGGAGGGTCATCAACAAGGTCTGCTCTGTTTACAACCACGTAACTTTTGATACCTTCTTTCTTGAGTAGATTTGTTATCATTTTCAGATCGTGGATTCCAAGAGGCGTCGGTTCCGTCACCACAACTGCAAGTTTTGATCCCGACAGGGAAGCGGCTACGTGATTTCCTGTTCCGGCTGAAGTATCGAATATCTTCAGGTCAGAATTCACCTTATCAGACCTCTTCCTCGTTGATAAGACAAGGGGATACGATCTCTCCTCCCCCTCATTGAGGACTCCAGTGACCAAGGTAAGGTTTTCATTGACTGCGCTTACGAAAGTGCTACCTATGGTTTTTGTATCATCCTTGATCGCGTCGGCAGGGCATATCAACTGGCAAGTTTTGCATCCCGAGCATAGTGAAGGCATCAGGAAGGGATAACCCTCCTTGAACATCACAATTGCACTTTCTGAACAGTTTTCCTTACACAGATGGCATTTTGTGCACTTCGAGTAATCGAATTTTGGTCTGAAAATTATACTAGGCTCTTCGCCCGAGAGCTCCGTGGACATCAGGATGTGGTCATTTGGGCATTCAACGTCTGCATCTACCAGCACTACCTTTTTGCGTCTTGCAATGATTGCCGCAATATTAATTGCAACGGTGCTTTTACCCGTTCCTCCCTTGCCACCAGTAACAGAAATCTTCATTTAAACGAATCACCGGGTCTATTGCCGTAACCTCTCCCCCTACCATGCCCTCTTTCTGGTCCACGACCGGAACCAGAAGATGGTTGAAGTCTTCCTTGCATATATTCCTCTAATGCCTTCTGAACAGTAACTCCTGGACACTCCAGGACTTCAAGTTTCGCCATTGAGAGTACCTGAAATGCATTAGGGCCCACGGCCCCTGCAATCACTACGTTACATCCCGCATCGGCTACTGCCTGGGCAGCTTGCATTCCCGCCCCGCTTCCTGCAGAAAAACCAGGGTTTTGGATTACCCTCGGGTTCTTTATCTCTCCTCCTTCAACGTCTACAATTGTATAAGAGGGACAACGTCCAAAATTTGAACTCACTAAATCCTGCAGTCCGCCTTGGTTAGAAGTGGCTAAGCATATTCTCACAATAAGTCACGAATCAAGGTAGTCATGAAAATTATAAAAGTGTTGAGTAAATTTAATTGTTAGTATAATTCTTTAGTAGTCGGTTAAATCGCTTCAACTCAAATACGCAATTTAGATCATCATCCACACTATTGCAATCTTAGATATTGTATAGGAGCGTCGTTCACTACAGTTTCAGTTCTAATGGGAGCTATTATCTAAATTGAGCATCTTCCGTGCCTCATCGCTGATCATGTCTGGAGTCCACGATGGATCCCACACTAGTTCAATGTCACACTTAGAAACTCCATCCATTTCCTCTACCTTTTTTTGTGCATCGAAAAGTATCCAGTCTGCAAGAGGACAGCTCGGTGCGGTCATAGTCATCTTGATCGTTACAGAATCATCGTCGATTTTCAGATCGTATACTAATCCTAAGTCAACTATATCTATTCCAATTTCGGGGTCGTTTACAGTTTTGAGTACTTTGATCACGTCTTCTTTTGCAACCATTCCTAATGGATATCGATTGGTGGCACATATCTTTTCTGAATAAAAGTTGTATTTGGGTACTTTCGCTTGTGATATCAAAGATGGCTCCCTGCAGAAGATTTGATTCTTATTTTAATGTTATATTACTTCAGAAACTAATAGTACGAATTAAGGTCGCCAGTGTTTAAGATTATGACGAATCATTACTGTCTTATTGATGCCTTCCTCAGAGTCGTTTAGACGGGGGATAGCAATTATATTCCAACAGCTTTGGTAAAGAATATCGTAAATGTTTCCCCAAATACCTATAAAATACGGTCATTCTTAGTGTTCCTATCTCGTGTCACGCTTAATAGCAGAAAGGAGTAATGTGACACACATCTACTTAGGTTACTTTATTATTTGAGTTTTCCATATCCTTACGCTTTGGGACAAAATTACTTAGGGTTGATTTCTTTGGGACTCTTCAATAACTCTGGATTCGTGTGCTTCAGGTAGT
>JBMFVV010000019.1:0-19922 GCA_049965815.1 Thermoplasmata archaeon
TACGTGAACTCATCTTCTATAGCTATAGAAACATATGCTAAAGTGTCAAAATGTTGCAACTTTGAACATAATGCGTATCCAAACAAAAAACTTAAAATAATTATTAAATACTTAGATATAATTAATTGGCAAATGTTATCATGATGACAAAACACGGTCCTGGAGCTAGTATCGTCGCCTTTTCAGTCATAGTTATCGTGTTGATTCTCCTTTCGGGTATGTCAACTTCTTATATCTCAAGCCATTCATTTTTGCCAGGTTCAATGAAATCTTCTTCATCAGCTCAAGGCTCAGGAGTGATGGGAAGAGATCAGGAGTCTATTTCTGGTCCACTTACAACTGGATCTCTAACTGTAACTATATCGCCAGCTAGCTCCACTCTTGATGTGGGTCAATATGTTGTCATAAGCGTTGTGAACCCATATTTTGCTTTCACGTATGTATGGTATGTGGGAGGTATTGCAGTTACGGGGGCAAATCAGGCGTCTTATAAATTTATCCCCCAGGCACCAGGAACTTATCAGATATATGTCAACGTTACAAATGGTACCCAGCAGGCAAACTCTAACATAGCAACTGTTACGGTAAATTCAGCTCTCGCCGTTACTATTTCTCCGATGTCAGAAAAGGTTTACGTTGGCCAGACTGTGACATTTCAGTCAACTGTAACGGGCGGTACCAGAGATTTTCATTATCTTTGGTATCTCAATGGTTCTGAGACTTCCACGACCACATCCTCTTACACTCTTACTCCTGCCGGCAATGCAACGTACTACGTTTACGTTGTAGTGAGCGATATTGGTACGACTAACGGTGTTCCCTCTACCCCAACGGTCCAGTCCAGTACTGCTCAGATAATCGCTGCAATAAAAACATACCAGGTGTCTTTCGAGGAAACTGGCCTTCCCACGGGAACCAGATGGTACGTCAATCTTACAAATCCCCAGAGCCATTCGACGATCCTATCCGTAGACCAATTTAATGAGACAAACGGAACGTATTACTTCTATGTAGCATCCGGCAATAAGATATACACTCCAAGTCCGTCCTCGGGTACTTTCATTATTGATGGCAGTCCAGTAACACTTCTTATTACTTTTACTCCTGTACTTTATCAAGTCACATTCAATGAAACAGGGTTACCTTTGGGTACTTTGTGGTACGCTAATATTACAGGGCACGCATCACTCTCATCAAATTCCAGTACCATAAAATCATCTGGTTCAAATGGGAGTTACAACTTCTCAATTTCGACAGTTAACAAGGAATATTTCCCCACCCCCTTTTCTGGATCGTTCAAAATTAATGGTAGATCTGAATCCATCTCCGTACAGTTCTCCCTATATACCTACACAGTTGAATTTACTGAGTCTGGTCTCCCGCTTAACACTGAGTGGTTCATAAGTGTCGTGGGTATTTCTCCAAATCCGATCACAAATGAATCTAGCAGTTCTTTTTCCCAGGTAATATCATTGAGTCTTCCGAATGGTACGTATACCTACAAGCTCGCAAGTGGAATACAAACTTATGGTCCTTATCCAGCCTCCGGGAATTTGACTGTTTCTGGCAGTCCTGTCTCTATTGCGGTAGCGTTTTTGCGGTTGTACCAAGTCACATTTGTAGAAACCGGGCTTCCGATCCCATACCCAAATGTCAAATGGTTCCTCAACATATCAGATCCCCAGAGTTATAACTCAACGACAGACACCATTTCCTTCTGGGAGCCTAATCAGACTTATTCGTACTCCGTTTCCACAAATGATAAATGGTATGTACCTGCTCATTCAATACGGTCAGGTTCCATAACAGTGAGTGGTTCCTCTGTCAAAGGGCCACAGATAATCTTCAACGAATTGTTAAATGTCAGTTTTCAGCAGCAGAAGCTTCCTTCTGGGAATACGTGGTATGTTAATGTAACGGGTGGAGGGACTTTTTATTCGTCTAACGGAACTATATCTTTTATGGAAATAAACGGGACTTACTCCTACAATATTTCTTCCGGAAACAAATTATATCGTCCTATTCCGTATCGTGGATCCTTTATCCCTAACACGACGAATTTTCCAATACGTATCACATTCAGTCTTGTGACATATCCGGTCACGTTTTCAGAAACAGGTCTCACCAATGGTACAATTTGGTCCGTGACTATAAATAACGATACTAGGATATCAACAAACGGTACGATAGTTTATAAACTCAACAATGGAAGTTTTGACTATTCCATTCAGCCGATTCCTGGGTTTACTGCAGACACATATGCCGGCAACCTTACAGTAAATGGTAGCTCTCTGGTGGAGTCTGTCTCATGGACTCTCGTAACATATTACATTAACATCACCCAATCAGGACTAACAGCCGGGAAGAGATGGTCAGTGACCCTCCAAGGCAAGACATTCAATGGAGTTCCTGTTTCTGTTACACTTAATACCACAAGAACTAGCGTGGTCTTTCAGGAACCCAACGGAACTTACAATTATACCATAAATGCTCCTTTTGGTTACACCGGTACCCATATGACCGGCAAAGTAATCATAAATGGAAATTCAGCAGTTACTGTTGCCACCCTTGTGCCTCCTAACTTTACTTTGATAGGGATAGTAGGTGCTGTTGCCGTGGTACTTCTCGCTACTGCCCTGATGTTCATGATAAGACGGGAGAATAGGAGCTTCTTCGTGAGGGAAGGCAAGTACGTTAAAAAAGGAAAATACCTAAAATATAAGAAATAGGGACCCGCGTTGAAGGGAAGTTTACGTTGTATTCGTTCAGTTTGCCACTAAGCCAGCCTATTCTTCTACTTTCTTGAAAAAAGAACTGGTACTTGACCTATGCTCCATATCAGTCTGGGTTGAAACTATGCCCTTTGTTGTTATTTTGAAGTAAAATGGATATGGATTATATGATCCTCCCCTCATCTTGACAATTGTGGCCTTCCTCAGGCCTGCAGTAGGGTCATCCACTTCGAGCTTGATAGCGCCTGAAACAAAATACTCCTCAATTCCATACATGCTCAGATCGCTCTTCATAACAGGACTGGTCACGATCAAATAAGTGTCCGGAATTGCAAGATTCATCATAAACTGGTTGATAAAGTCATCATTTTCCACGATCATAGGGGTGATTGGGTCGATGGCTAGTCTGGACATTTTTGATTCTGCGACGATCCTCTTTATTTCCCCTGTTAGCTTTGTAATATACCTCTCCCTGCTCTTCAGGCTTTCAAGTACACCTTCCTTAAGCTCCCTGATCCTATCAGACAGCTCAATTACTTCTATCATTCCTTCTTTATAATATTCTTCAAACCCGAAGGTGAATGTCTTTGCATTGGCTATGTATTCTGATCCTCTAGTATCGGTAAGTATTATCGCGCCTCTCTCTCCTATTCTTGCCCCCTCTACTAGAAATTGTGTGCACGTGGTGGTTTTGCCTACGCCTGTCTTCCCAGATATCATGTAGACATTTCCCCTCCGCATTGCACCTCCGAGTGATTCATCCAGTTCTTTTACGCCGAAGACAACGGATTTTGATTTTGTCACATTCCTCTGGTCAATCGTGACTATATTGTACATATGTACGAGGTTCGTTTCTGTCTGGTCAAGGTCTTTATCCACCACAAGAGCCTTCAGTGAAATGCCACAGTCTCCTGCAATCGCATTGAATTTCATGATATCGCTTACAAGGTCGTCAGAAATACCTTTTAAAACTGCTACTTTTACATTTTCATCCTTTTTCGACGTAACTACTAGATCGAACTTGTGAACAGCACCCGATTTGCCAGTTATTTTAGCATCTGTGGTCCACGTAAAGTCATTGTCGAGCTCAAATTCTTCAGCTACCTTTTGAACATTAATTGATTCAACTGGCATTACAGAAAGATGAGGGTTTTAGCGAATTTAATTCTTTCTATAGGACGAAATGTAGTGATTGGAGGTAATTATTATTGCTAAAAAAATTTAGACACTGCGGAAATCATAATATTCTGTTCCTCTTACTCTGATGTGCTTACGTTTCAAATTATATGGAATTCAGATAATTTTGCCGGGTTTTCGCCATAATTTTCAATGCTATCAACTCTAAAATCTGCACGGTCTTCTAGAGATTGATAAAGCCTTATTAAAAATGACTTAAGTAAACAACTTGGAAGGTGTACTATGACCTTTACCTTATCGTTTTCATGAAGTTCTAGATACGATGCAAGCGGTATATGGTCTTTATATATTCTTTCTATCAGGGAAGAAGTAGGTTCTCCCGAAAAATTGTACTGTTGGATCTCATCTTCTTCCTGGAGATTGTACATAATCCCTTCTAGCGGGTCTTTTGATTTTGCCTTCCACTCTGCTATGAACTGCTGACTGGTCCTCTGTGTGAAGCTAAATGTTATCACAGAGAGCGGGATCCTTTCGTTTATTTGTTTGAGAATTTCAACTATTCCATTTGACCTGGTCATCTGAATTTGCTCGAGGTCATCATTCATGAAAACAATTTTCTTTATTAGTTTTCCAACCCCCAAAAGGTCGGATGAATGAAATCTGAAACTTGAGAAGAGATTCTTCCCCTTAACGTAAATTTCTGCGTCAGCTAATGTTGGCACAAGATGAGCATTTTCAGCAAATGCCTTTATTACTGCACTGTTTATCCTTTCCGTGATCTCCACTACATTTCCGAGTATTACAGGGTTGAGGCTGGCAAAAAAAGTCCTCTCATCAGGAGAGATGTTTTCTAGGAAATAAGTTACGTGAATTTCCCCGTGCATCATGAATGCCTTGACTGGCACAGGATTTTCTTTCACGATTGTGGATAGGACGTAACTGTCCACAGGTGCGGCTATGGTTAGAATCATGTCAAGTCTTTTGTCAATGGGGTGAACCATCCAACTCTCTAAACCTTTCATAATAATTAACCATTTTCATCCAAAAGTCAAAAATCAATAAGTTTTAATTGGAGTGAGGAATTGGCTAATAATGCTCATTAAGGAGCTTGACAAAAGGCTGGACACAGACTGCAGGATAGTATTTGCCAAAAGTAACAGGATATTTGACCTTTCCAAGGTCTTGGGTCAGACTTTTCAGGCATTCCTAGATGAAAGAGGGAAGGAGAAGACTTGTTTAGTCTATATCCCTAAAAATAAATTATCTTTTGCAAGCAGTTCTGTAAAATTCCTTACCTCGACTACCGAAAACGAAGAATTCATAATAGCATCTGTTCCAATTGAGGATTCGTTATATGAGCTTTTCAGTCGGCTAGAGGGTGTTACATCTACTTCTTCCTTCGATATAACAATAGAAAATGGATATCTTACCGTATTTTTTAGATTTCATCATGATGCCATATCAGAGATTTCTAGTCAACTAGTAAAGACTGATCTGCTAAAACACCTGGTGAAGGAAATTAACATACAACCCGCATCGGGTCTTATAGAAAGATGCGATCATAAAAGTAGGGAATTTCCAGTACGGGTGCTTGTATATTCTATACCGTTCGCCGAAATCAAAGGGAAAAATGCAAAGTTACTTCTCAAGCAGGGGGCGATTGCTGAATCAGCTGCAGTTTTCACCAACACAGTAGAACCAAGGCTAATATTTTATGGGAATAAGGATTTGAAGACCGAACTTAAACCACTTTTTAAGAATACATTCATCTATCAACAATCTTTTAAATCTCTTAGAATGGAAACGTTTACAATACTAAACGAAGTATTCAACTCCGAAGGACTAAAGAGATTTCACATCTTCTTTAAAAAAGAAGGGGATAAGATTAGGATAATCGTCCTTGTCAACAAATATGATGCAATGACACATATCACGGTCTCATTTGCATATTATAGCAAAGCAGGAATCCCAGTTGAGTTGAACCTTTCAGAAGACTATGTTTCGGATGTTTGGGATACCCTTTAATTCCTGATTATCCGGTAAAATTTTCAGCTTCATTTCCTATAGTTGGCAATTCAATTCGGTTAAATGATAGTGCTTCTACCTGTGAATATGATTATTTGGACCTAATTATTATAAAAGTTTGTAAACTATTTATTTATTATCTTGAGTTAGCTTACTTGATTTACTAAAGAATGTAAATTGTATTCCTAATGCACTTTCACAATCTATGTCAACTGAAAACTCTTTTGCGTCCTCTCGAAATGGAGAGGTAAATGTCCGAATTTGAGTTAACTGTAGGCACCATCAAAGACCTAGATTTATTGGTTGAGCATAGACTTCTTATGTGGAAGGATATATATCCTGAATTAAAGGCTAGTATAGAAGAATCTAGACAAATAACAAGGAGTTGGATTGAATCGAAAATTCTTGAAGGCTCCTTAGTCCCGTTCATAGTTAAGACTATTGATGAATTAATTGCCGGGTCAGGATGTATTCTAGTGAAGGAAGATCAACCAAGACCAGGTAGTGACCAAATAAGGTTTCCCTATCTTTTATCTATGTACACGGTTCCGGAATATAGGAGGAAGGGAGTTGCATCAATTATAGTAACTGCAGCCATAAGATGGAGTCGTCAGAATAATTTTGATAGAATTTCCCTGCATGCCTCTAAAGAGGGGTTTCCGTTATATGAAAAGTTCGGGTTCGTTCAAACCAATGAAATGAGGCTCAAATTGGACCCCTAGCCTGATGTGATAAGTTGCATTGTAACTATCACTTGCCACTTGTAGCAAGTTTGAAATAAAGGCATTATAATTGTTAAGTAACTGAAGTAACGCTATTACAGTAATTCATTAAAGTACTTTTCATAAATGGTAAAGGAATATAGAATAGAGCCCTTTTTATTCTATAATGGCCTATCCTTGCAATAATTTGGGTGAAATAGATGTCTATAGATAAGGAATCTATAAAGAGAATAATTGACGAAAATAAGGACCATTTGTGCACTGACCATCCTGAAACCTGCGTTAAAATAATTGCAATAGCAGATCTCCCCTCAAGATTTGGAGATTTTCAGGTAGTGGCTTTCCAGAATGATTTTGACAAGAAGGAGCACGCTGCTTTTATTCGCGGTAATGTATTCGGGCAAGAAGACGTACCGGTGAGAATCCATTCGGAGTGTCTGACTGGAGATGCCATCGGGTCTCTGAGATGTGATTGTAGGGAACAACTTGAAAAGTCTCTTACCTTACTTGGGAAGATGGATGTAGGGGTTTTATTATACTTGCGCCAGGAAGGGCGGGGGATCGGATTTGTCAACAAAATAAAAGCATATCAACTTCAGGATGAAGGGTACGATACATTCGAGGCAAACAGGGCTTTAGGGTTCAAAGAGGATGAGAGAGACTACGCAATCGCAGCGCATATGCTGTGGTCTTTAAAAGTGAAATCCATCAGACTTATGACTAACAACCCCAATAAGGTAGAAGACTTAAAATCCCATGGAGTCAAAATAACAAGCAGAATTCCAGTTATCGTTCAACCAAACGAGTACAACTCCTTCTACCTAGAAACGAAAAAGAACAAGGGTGGCCATATGCTTGATAAGAACGAGGAAGAAAACTATATCGAGCAAGATGACGACCTGATTGACTTCAGGTTGTGAAAAATGGGTCGTTAACCAAGACTAACTAGAATTTAGTTATCTATTAGTATGTGTATAATGACTTGCTTTACTAAGAGATGTAATATTGTTAATTATAACCGTTGCTTGGGACCCTTAAAGTCATATGACGTATAACTACAGTTATACATCGTTATTTTGACCGGGGGAAGGCCATGTTTTGACCATTTTTATAAGTATGCATTTTAAAATTAAAATTTGGGCCATCAGTTGTTCGAGATGAGAGTTAATATGTTAAGGAGGTCAAGATTCGCACATTTCTGATATCCTTTAATTAGCTCTATTAAGAAACAGTTTACCACAGTTGGTTAGGACGGTCAAAAGAGTTATCGCTAGTTGTCATTGAACGTGTGTCATCTGGGAGACATCCTCCACCGATTACTTAAGCAACTATGGATTTTTTGTGATTATCAGTTTCTGTTAAAGAAATGGGGGGTAAATTTTTGGGATATAGCTCGTCTGCAGGCTAGCCGAAACTTTAGATTGTTTATATCTAATTCGCGTAATGGTTACTGTTTTAATGCAACTAGAGTTATTTTTCGATCCGGCTTACTAGTAATTGTCTGAAACTGAACGTCAAAAGCTTAACTTTCTTCGATAATTTTAGAGAACTGGATTATAGGTAATTTAGTTAATCAAGTCTATTTATACTCATTATTAAATTAATAGTCACAGAAATTATATTTAAATCAGCAAATATAGTGTAAGGGAAATCGAAATTATTAAGTATTGGTTAAAGAATTGATTCCTATGGCTGAAAGTTTGCACCTGAGAAAGGCGCTTTCTTTTGGCGACCTTCTGATTTTGGGCATTGCTGGTGCTGTTGGTACCGGGATTTTGTTTTCAAGTGCTGCGATGACTGGCATAGCGGGCCCCGCAAGTATTTTCGCATGGTTGCTAGGAGGAATTTTCTATTTTTTTATAGGATTGACATACGTTGAGTTATCCGCTACATACCCCGAGGCAGGAGGGCCATCAAGGTATGCCCTGTATACCCACGGGTGGTTCACAAATCTTATCAACTCCTTTGCCGATCTTATCTGGTATCTTTTCATTGCCCCAATAGAGTCGTTTGCCATTGTTTACGGTTTGACGCTGTTTTATCCTAATTTGGTTACATCTAAAGGATTCCCAACTATAGTTGGCGCTGCCTTAGCGGTGGTACTGCTACTGATAATGATACCTTTCAATTACTTTGGCACTAGGGCATTCGGAAAGTCCACATTCTATTTTGGATCTGTAAAACTGATCTTTTATCTAGCCATGGCATTTGGACTTGCTGCAATTTTCTTCCGCTCTGCAAATTTTGCAATTTACGGCGGTGTTGCTCCATTCGGCTTCGCAGGCATTTTTGCTGCAACCCCATTTGCGATGTTTGCCTTTGGTGGCATCAGGGTTCTTCCGGATTATGCAGAAGAAGCTCATAACTACAAAAGGCTACCCCTCATAATCATACTAGTTGTGGTAGGTCAGCTTCTGATCTATCTGCTAATTGACTCAGTTTTTGTTGCGGGTATAAATTGGTCAAAGCTGGGAATTACAGCCGGTAACTGGGCGGGGGTTTCTGGAATTCCCGGCAATCCATTCATCACCATGTCAAGCAGTTATAATGCCCCATTCTTGCTGGTAATCACGCTCATAATAGGAATCATAGGGCCGTTCGTCGTGGGGTACGTCTACCTAGGCGGTGGGTCCAGGATCATCTATGCTATGAGCAGGACAAGAATAATGCCACAAATTACGAAGGTTCTTCACAAGAGGTTTGTGATTCCATACTGGGCAATAATACTCATAGCTGGAATAGGTGCTTTCCTCGCTTTCCTGTCTGCCCCCCTGCCAAACATATATAGTCTGATAGAAGACGCTGTTGTCGCAGGATACATAGGTTTCTCTGTCAATCCTGTTGCAATGATAGTAACCAGGAGACAAGGACAGGCCAAGTACAAACTCCCGGGTGGAACTATCATAGCACCCATTGCATTCGCAGGTGCAGCTCTAATAATATTCTGGAGCGGGTGGATCACGGTTTACTATGCCGTACTGATACTTACAGGTGCAGTGATACTCTTCGGATTGATCCTACCTGCAGCGAGACACACAGCCCGCAGGGACCTGAAGAATATCATGAATTCTGTCTGGTACATCTTCTACATAGTTTTCCTGCTAGTAATGACGTACATAGGAAGCGATGGTGCTTTGAATATACTGTCATTCTACGTGGCGACACTGGTTACTGTGGTCGTATCTCTCGGAGTATTCTTCCCATTGGGGATTCTCTCTGGCCTGAAGAACAGGTTAGACATGCCTGAATACAGAGCAGATGTACAGGAAGGCGCAACACCCGGAAAATAAGTGACCGATACCATGAGGACAATCTCCGACGACAGCATTCCGAATAATGTTAATTATCGCGATGTGGTCAAAGAAATGAGGCGAGAATTCCTCATGGTTTTCAATGGGACATCCAAAATACTCCACAGGAAAAGAATATCGGCAGGAGATGGCACACTTGACGTCATGGGTGCTCTTAACGAGACTGACAAAATAGGAGTAGTCAAGCACTATTTTTATGGGAAGAATATTGATTTTCTAATATCGCTGTTCTCGATGGAAACTTCAGAAATAGTGCTAACTGTAACCGGAAGAAAGCTAACGAGGATAAGAACCGCAGCTGCAACAGGACTAGCAACAGATATTCTTTCCAGAAAGGATTCAAAAGTGCTTGGATGCATAGGCTCTGGGTTTCAGGCTGCAGAACAGATTAGGGCAATAACACAGGTGAGGCATATTGACCAGATCATGCTTAACGATCTTGATTCTTCCAGGATGCAGTACACCAAGGATATCCTGAAAGGAGAAGTTGATGCGGAAGTGTCGCTTGTTCCTAAGGTTGACAGTTATTTCAAAAATGCAGACATAATCGTCACTGCGACAACTTCAAGAACTCCCGTGATAGCGGATAGGAATATTGGCGATGGGGTCAACGTAAATTCTATAGGCAGTTATCTGCCAGAAATGATAGAAACTGAAACTGCAACCATATGCAGGTCCAGGATAGTTGCAGTGGATTCAATTGAAGAGACGATAAGCAGCTGCGGCGAACTTATAGCTTCTCTTTCTTCAGGATGCATCTCTAAGGGAGAAATAAACGAATTCACTGACCTAGTCAGCGGAAACATAAAGACTAGGGAAGGTGAAAACAGGACAAATACATACTTCAAGTCTATTGGCGTTGGAACTGAGGATCTTGTTGTTGCAAGAATGCTATTCGAAGGTAAGCTTGCTTGAATTTGCTGTAGAGTATGGTATTCAGTAAATGGTACCTATATCTTCAAACTTGGATCTTATGAGTTTTCCCTCGGCGAATCTGTGAGGACTAAATGTATTCCAGTCGAAAGTAGCTTCCATGGGGTCAATACCCGACACCATCTCAGAAGTTATCAGCCCGTATGCTGGAGAGAGCTTGAAACCATGACCACTTAATCCCGCGCACACATATACCCCTTCAAGGCCCAAATAGTCAAGTGGACTTATGATAGCCTGTCCATCTGGTGTCATGTCGTACAGTCCGTTTATGGAAGAAATGATAGTTGATTCACCCATCGCAGGAATTCTGCTAACAAGTCTGGACATATAGTCTTCTATATACTCATATTCGGCTTCCTCAGGTATTGGTTTGTCAATATCAACCTGTCTTCTGTCGATTGCAGGATCTAGGCTTCCTACTGCACAGAGTGAATCGCCCTCCATCTTGTAGTATGCAAGATTTGGAGGGTCCCAGAGGACTGGCTTTGCTCCAAGCAATGACGTTGGTCTCTTAAGATATATTACCGAATGAAGTGATGCACTGATTGGCAAAAGGCGATCCATTGATATTCCCGAATCTGAAAGTATCGCATTTGTCCATACGTTCGTGGCCATAACTACCTTATTTGCAGTGAACTTGTTTCCGTTTCGTAGGGTGACTGTTACCGCCTTCCCGTTGGAATCAACACTTGATACTGACATTCCTGTTTTGATCGAAACTCCTGTTGACTGGGCAGCCTGGGCGAATGAATTTGCTACAGCCACAGGATCTGCATAACCACTCCAGGGCTCAGATAGTACGTAATCGAAACCCATGAGGGATATTCCAGGGAAGTATCCTTCAATTGCTTTCGGTGGAATTTCCTCCTCTTCCAGCCCCAGTCCTCTTAGCATTCCAGCATTCTCACGTGCCAGTTCCTCTTCGCTTTTGCTAAAGGGGAATATCATTCCCGTCTTGTGAAATCCGGAGAAGCCAATGGAATCAAAATTGGAAATCACTCCGTATGAATACTTCGCCATAGAGGCTATTAATTCATTGCTGTAATGAGTCCTGATTAATGCGCTTGATTTTCCGGTATTCCCTCCTGCTATCCCTCCCTTGTCTACCAACAGAATTTTTCTCTTTTGCCTGGAAAGGTAATAAGAAATGCTTGCACCAGTGCTCCCTGCGCCAATTATGATAACGTCAAAATCTTCTACCACTTTTTGGCATGTAAGTGGCCCTATTTATCTGTTGTCTTGAAAATCTGGCAGATTTTCATTCTTCTGCAGGCGCCGTCTCAGGAAGTTCTCTTTGAAAAGGTTAGAATATCAAGCACTTTTTCCCAACAAATCATGGCCTCCTTTAACTGTTTCCCATTTCTAGGGTCCTCGTTAATTACGTCTGCGCTTGATGAAGTCGAGACTTTAAGAACCATTCCATGTATTATTTTTAAAGTGAACTAGTGTCTGGCTTTTATAAAGTTGACGTTGGTGATTTCATACAAACTTCCCCAGGTCCTCCACACCTGGCCTATCAGTTAGTTGTTTTCTTTTTGGATATGTCTCTTATCATATCCCATTGTTCATCAGTAAGTATTGATAAGTCATTGAATTCTCCTGCACCCCTCAACCACTCCCCACCATCTATTGTGACAACTTCGCCATTTATAAATGAAGCTTCATCAGAAATCAGGTAAGCTGCAAGATTTGCTATTTCCTCTAACTTACCAGTTCTACCAAGTGGTATCCTTTGAAGCAAAGCCTCCTCCATTCCATCCAGAGGGAACAGGTTTTTCTTTGTTGCAGGAGTTGGGAATGCCCCTGGTGCTATTGCAACGTGCCTGATCCCATATTTAGCCCATTCAACAGCTAGCGACCTCACAATAGCCAAGACGCCTGCCTTTGCGGCTCCAGATGGTACAACATACGCTGAACCAGTCCAGGCGTAAGGTGTCACTATATCTAAAACTACTCCGTTCCTCTTACTTTTGATCCAGCGTTTGCCCATTTCAAGCGTCATATAGATAGTTCCATGCAGTACAATATTCAGAACTGAATCTACAGCATGTGGGGATAATCTTTCAGTTGGGGATACAAAGTTCCCCGCTGCGTTATTTACGAGCACATCAATTGGACCAATTTCATCCTGAAAGAAATCTAAGGTCTGTGATATCTGGTCAGGATTCCTCACGTCACAACTGTGGTAAGATGCAGTGATTCCGTTGTTCCTGAACTCTGTAACAGCTTCCTTGAGCACTTCTTCTCGTCTACCTAGAATAGCTATCTTGGCACCGAGAGAACCGTATTTTTTTGCAATACTATTACCTATTCCAGTGCCACCTCCAGTGATCAAAACGACTTTGTCCTTCAGCAAATCTGACCTGAACATAATTTCTGATATACACTAACTACAATAAATAATGATATGAAACAAATCCTTACGAATCAGTAATGGCTAATCTTATTTCGTGACTGCGGTCAGCTGACTAACTTGGGTTGCTTTGGGCAAACTTTCGTGCATGGTCTTTCCATCATTCCACACCCTGTCTATCTTCCCCTTCAACGTAAGTGAATTTAGAACCACAGAGGTTGAACTCATTCCCATTGCGAGCGCGGCTAGCATAGGCAGGAAGGTGTATATTGAAAGTCCGAAAAATGGAACTAACACACCACCCGCTATTGGTATGAGGACGGAATTATATCCAACTGCCCATCCTATATTCTGCTTGATCTTAGATATGGTCTTCTCTCCTATTAATTTCACGAGTACTAGCTGCCTCAGGTCATTGTTGAGCAAGATGATGTCCCCGCTCTCTCGAGCAATATCGGTACCCGAACCCATTGCAATTCCTACGTCAGCGGTCTCTAGGGCTACGCTGTCATTGATACCGTCACCCGTGAACATTACGAAGTCGCCCTCGTTCTGGTAGTTCAGAATTATCTCAGACTTTTCTGCCGGGAGAATTTCTGCATGCACGCTATCTATGCCCAACAGATCTGCAACTCTCATTGCTTCTGTCTTGGAGTCGCCAGTGATTATGGTCGTTTTAATTCCCATTTCCTTCATTCTGGATATTGTCCATACCGCGGTGTCCCTTATCCTGTAATCAAGAGCAATTGTGCCTATCTCCTTTCCGTCCACTTGTACAGATACCTGGGAACCTCCGGTCCTGTTCGTTCTTGCGACTTTGATTTCGCTCCCGTTAACCTTGCCAGATATACCCACACCTGGGGTCTCCTTTAGGTCAGTCACAGGTTCCAGTCCAAGGTTCATCTTTCTCGCTTCATGGACGATGGCCTTTGCTATTGGATGATTAGATGAAATCTCAACTGAAGCGGCCAATGACAAAATTTTCTCCCTGTTGAAATCTGACGCTGAAGTAACGCCGGATATTATCGGGTCAGGTTCTGTTAAGGTCCCAGTTTTGTCAAACACCGCTCTCGTAACTTTCGACAATCGATCTAGTGAACTGGTATTTTTTATTATGATACCGTTCCTCGAAGCATAATTTGAGGATATCAAAAGAGTAATTGGTCCTGCCAGCCCTATGGCACAGGGGCAAGCTATTACCACGACCGTAACGAATACTAGGATTGCCATCTCAGTTGATTGTGGATATCCAATACTTGAAAGATAAAAAAACCAAAACAAGCTAGACCCAAGTGCTGCAGCCATTACGATAGGGACAAACACAGACGAAAATACATCCGCAATCCTCTGAACTTTAGCTCTTCCAGAAATGGCCCTCTGTATCAGCTCGTAAATCTGCCTTATCGTGCTGTCTCTGCCTGTTCTATCTACTACAATTTTCAGAATGCCATTTAAATTGGATGTCCCTGAGGTTACTTGCTGGCCAGCAGTTCTGAGTACAGGTTGTTGCTCACCAGTAAGCATTGATTCATCAACCTCGCTACTCCCTTCATAAACGGTTCCGTCTGCCGGTATGGTCTCACCTGGCTTGACTAAGACCCTATCCCCCTTTTTGAGTTCATCAGTTTTCCTTTCGGATACCTGTTCATTGTCCATTATGAGGTGAGTGACATTTGGAACCAGAGTGAGAAGCTTAGAGGCGGACCTGTTTGCCCTGGTCTTGGTGACATTCTCAATGAAGTTTCCTGTAAGGATAAGTGTTATGATGAATGCAGATGCATCGAAAAATACATCTGAATTTTGAGATATTCCATGAAAGAAAGTTACGTAAGTGGAGTAAATGAATGCCGTGATGGTTCCCAGAGAAATCAGGATGTCCATGTTTCCCATTCTGCTCCGGATTGCATGGTATGCTCCCTCGTAGAAGCCAAAACCTGAATATAATTGAACTGGAATAGCTAAAATGAAGAGCAGAATGTCCTTTATTATAAATCCGTTGAAATTGGATGGTGAAATCGCATAATTGATTACAATTATTGGGATTGCGAGCGCCCATCCGACGATGAGTCTTCTTTTCAGTTTAGAAGTTTCTTTTTCTGGCGAGGTGTACCTCTCCTGGCAGCTTTTTGAGCAGAAATAAAATGTTTGTCCATCTATGGTTGACGTAAGCGATCCTTCCTCAGGCACGTACATTCCACAGACTGGATCTGTCGGCATTGAAACCTGCTCTTTATCTTGTATATTTCAACGGGTTTTTATCGAATTCTGCCTTGCAGTGGTTGCTGCAGAAATAGTATGTCTCTCCCTTGAATTCACTCTTAATGTCGGTATCTTCCTTTACCTTCATCCCACATATTACATCAATTGCCATTATGAATGATTGTTACCGTTTACTTAATGTCACTCTTTACATAATGTTAAAATAATTAGGTTAGATGTTTACATTATGCGAAGAAATTTTACTGACATAGAACAAAGGTTAATTCTACTATTAAAGAAGAACTCAAGAATCACCGTAACAGAAATTGCAAAGGAATTAAGTGTTAGCAGAATCACTGCAAAGAAAGCTCTGGACGCATTGTCAAATAGTGGTAGGATAAAAAAATTCACGATAACGCTGGAGGATGAAGACAGGGAAATGGTGCTTGTAAGGATAGATGACATATCAAAAATACCCCCAGAGTCTGTGATTGAAACTTTCAAACTTATCGATGGATCTTTCATTGCTGTTATGTATTATGAAGACCTTATCTCCATAAAGGATGCTCATATAAAGGGAGTGGACATTGCTGTTTCTAGAGAGCAGAATGAAAACCTGTTAAAGATAGAGGGCATTCACTGCGACTACTGCGGCAGTGAAATAAAAGGGAAGCCGATTACAGTGGAGATTGGCGGAAAAACATATTATGCCTGTTGTCCCAATTGCGAGCGGGATTTGAGGAAGAGAAGGGAGATGATGGTAAATGGAGAAGAATGATTTCCATTTATATCGGAAACTGCAATAGGCAAGAGAAAGTGTCCAAAGTTTTATTTCACTATTTTACAAAATGTTAAAGGATAGACAGTTAAACTACCATTTTGGATAGGCACAGGTTATCTATTGCTGTGGCATCATTAGCACATAAGAATGAAAGTCAAAGACGACTCCGATAGAACTCCTCTTCTGGAGGCGCATGGACGTTGCTAAATATTGACGGGAAGAATGGGAAGACGATTGAAGCCGGAAAGGGGAAAGTAGCGATCGACGAGAACGTACTTAGAATTGCCAAGGGCAAAACTCTCATGTTGGACCTGTCAGCTGAGAGTCGGCCGTGCACTGACGATTATTGCAAGGTGATAATGAATTTAAGCCTGAAGATCCTGAGTAGTCCGCCTGGCCCGAATGTAAGAGTGTTTCCTTTGGAAAACTGCGTAGTGGCTATGACTGATGCCGTGTACAGATCCATAGATAGGGGAAGGGAACGGGTAACAATAAGCAAGGGAATTTCAGGAAACCTTATAACTAAAGGCTTTTCTTTAACAACGTGAACAAATTTTCCTATTTTCTTAGACGATTATTTGCAATCTTACCCTTTTGGTAAGAGAAAGTAGATAATCTAGTTCTTCTTCGTCATTTATGGCGCTCGGAAAGAGGGACCTAGACCGGAAGAAGAAGAATTTGGAGAACAAGCTCAAAGAATTAGAAGAAAAAGCTAGGAAAAATCCATTAAACAAAGCACTACAAGAAGAGGTCGCAGAATTTAGAAAGAAATTAAAAGAATAAAAAAAGAATTTAGGGCTTATTCACCTAATGATGGCTTTAGATATAGTCATCTGAAGAGTCTGTTGTATCCTTTTCTCTTATTATCTTCTTCAGAAGGGGATGTGGGTCCGTTGGGGGGGCGTAATCTACTTCTTTTGGTGTCAAAGCTTTTGCATCATTGTGTATCGGATGCTTCGCAGATAGTACGCTTTTCTTTTCCGTATCTTTTACCAGCAGTTCTGACATTGCTCCGCCTACGAATCCAAATGCGACTAAGACCGCCCAGTTCGACGGGAAGAAGGCCAGATAGTATGGGAAGCTCGTGAACATTTGACCGATTGCAGACATGAACCATGCTCCGTATGGGGAGACAGTTCCGAGGTGATAGATTATGGTTGAAGAAAGGAAGTATGTGACAGAAGTCGGGACGGAGATTATGTATGTGAATACAAATGAAACAACTCCAATCATACCTGCGACTATGGCCGTTATCAAAAGCCCCTTGTACTTAGAGCCTGAAGTTCTACCTGAGACATATCCAGAAATCATTGGACCAAATATCGGCAACCACCAAAGTAGTAGTGTGGCTACTAGTGCAATGACAAGAGAGGACCTCCAGGAATATTTTCCCTTTTCCTTATATCGATGCCACCCTTTCAGTAGTATGTGTGACATTGGTCAGACAATATATAATGAGAATAAAAGCTTTTCCTAAGACATGACATCTCGTCCATGGTCTGACGTTTTCTATTTAGACTGCAGGAATTTCTAGCACAAAGGCACATGACTAACAATCTTGTAACTGAGGAATAAGCTGTGCAGTTTCCGCTGAAAGTAAGACGGTATTTGAAAATGTAATCATAAAACAAATTGGCTCAAAGAATTTGATATGTCAACTGACAAGACCGTAATGTAAACGAATTAATGATCACCAACTTAGAAAAATCGAATCTTTTGGTAGCATCATTGTTGATTGATGTGTCAAAAGAAAGCAAAAGGAAACTAGTCACGTTATCTCTATTTTTCTAGATCTAGCTCACCATAAATAGAAACTAGATCATTTATCTCCTTTTCAATGGAGAACTGAACGGCCCTGTTACGCAGAGTTTCAGGACCTTTCCTATTCCTCAATGCGACTCCGATAGATTCATCGAACCTCTCCAGTTCCGAAAGAAATCCATAATCACCAACGGTCTCCCTGAATATCGGAAGTGCATTAAGAAGAACATTTGTACCGCAAGCCATAGCCTCTAACGGTGGCAGACCGAAACCCTCTGCCTCTGAAATGTAAACAAACAGATCGGCATTGGAAAGGTATCTTCTAAGAGTTGCATCATCCACCTCACCGACTGGAAATATGTTTCCCGCTTTCTTTGCAAAATCAATTAATCTGTTTGCACGTTCCTTCCATGAGTTGATTGGCCCGATGTGATATAATTCGTATTCCTTGTTCCTGGATACAATGTCATATAGTATGTCAAATCTCTTTCTTGGATTGTAGTCTCCCATCGTAACCAGATGAATCTTTCCGTTTTCCGGAAATAAATTTGCTTCATCTCTATAGAATTTTGAACTGTCTATTCCCTGGTATACGACCCTTACCCTGGCATCATCAAGACCAAGAGCGTTTATCAATTCCTGCTTTACCACTTTAGTTGATACTAGCAGTATTCTCGAATTGAGTGCCCTTCCAAACATCATGTTGTAAGCAGACTTATCATACCCCGTTTTGATAAATTCCTCTCGTTTCAGGAAGGGTATGATATCATGGATCGTAACCACGTCGACATCCTTAGGGCTAACTTCAGGGGCAAGGGCATGAACAGGGTGAACTAGCCCCCTGTGAAGCATGGTTCCAAATCTTTGAGACGCGATCCCTCCGACTGGTTCACCAAGAAAAGAAAATTCCATTTTCCTGATGCCAATTGGTTTGAAGGGGTAATTGATTTTCTCTAGCCCCGTTAGGACAGTATCAACATATGTCTTTGTCCCGCTGCGCACCTTTATAATAGGGTATACGACGGTAAGCACCTCGTGTCTATTGTTACATTGTATTAATCCTTAGCTTCCAGAATCAAAGTGGTGGAAGATACCACCTCTTTCGACCTCTTTCAAAGACAGAAGCAAGAAAGCTCCGACATTTATGGAGGAGATGAATTGCGAATAGTTTATTAGGATTGTTCATATTGTGTAAACAATGGTCAAGACACTCAAGGTGCGACTGTATCCAAATGAAGAGCAGAAGGTTCTTCTTGAAAAGCACTTTGGGTCTTGCAGATTTGTATGGAATCATTTCCTTGAAACAAGGAATAAATATTATGCAGAACACAAAAACGATAAGAAAAAGGGTTTAACAGCATTTGATACAATGAAAATGCTAACAGCTTTGAAGAAGGAAATAACATGGTTGAATGAAATCAATTCCCAGAGCCTCCAGCATTCTCTCGTGGAATTGGATAAAGCGTTCAAACTGTTCTTCAAGCATAACGCTTCCTATCCCACATTCAAATCCAAGAAGGATAAACAGTATTTCATAATTCCTTCTGGATTTAAGGCAAAAGATAACAAATTGACCGTCCCCAAGTTCACAGAAGGCATAAAATACCGTGACAAGATGACAATTCCAGACAGCATAAAACAGATTGTCATAACCAAGGATGTTGATCGTTATTATGCCTCAATCAAGTATGAATCCTCTGAACAACCAGGGAAAGCGGAAGGTACAGTTGGGCTGGATATGGGTATAAAACATTTCCTGACAACCTCTGATGGCATAGGGGTAGAGCCTGTCAACATTTACAGGAAATTTGAAAAAAAACTCAAGAGAGAACACAGAAAGCTGTCGAGAAAGAAGAAGGGTTCAAAGAATAGGAAGAAGCAGATATTGAAGCTTGAAAAAACATATCAGAAGATAAAGGATGCGAGGACAGATTTCAGCCACAAGGTATCCACTGCGATAGCCAAGCA
>JBMFVV010000020.1:0-18422 GCA_049965815.1 Thermoplasmata archaeon
ACTGAACATGGAAATGAACTCTCAGATGAGATACATTCGATGTTCAGCGAACTGAAGGAATCGCTCAAATCGGACAACGTGGATGAACGTAAATCGATGAAGGGTTCGTTTGATGCGAGGATGAAGGAGGTTGTTGGTAGGTATTATCCATACGGTGAACTGCACAAGCCTGTTGAGTACATCAGCAACGGTCTAGGAAGCTGGTTTACCTGCCTTCTCTACAAGGGAATGGAACCCACAAACAACCTTGCAGAACAGGCCATAAGGGAGCATGTGGTTGTAAGGAAGATAATAGGCACATTCAGGTCGGGTAATGGATCACGGAACTACCAGTATATCGCGTCACTCCTGGCGACCTGGCGGTTAAAGGAGAAGAACATGTTTGTTGAGATGGACAAGATATTGAGAAAAGAGCTATGCGGATTCGGCTGAGCTATACAATTACAAAAAAATAATAAAAAAAATTATATGGGAATATAGTCAGCACTCTTTGTACTCATTAGGGACCAGACGACATATGCAAAGGAGATGAACAGCAGCCAGAGACCTATTGCTTCAGCTATCCATGAAAGTGTCAGCACATAGACGAGAAGCCCTTCAAAGCCGAAGACCATTCCTGCAATTGCAAAGTAAGAAGGCCCTCTGAGTTTCTTTTCGTTATTTCTTGCAAAATAGAACAGAATTGCAAAGAAGGCTGCAGCAATCACAAGCATGAAGAATACATACAGTAGATGCCCGTCTGTGTAGGCCATGTCATACATATATCCTGGACCGCCTGCTGGAGGGGTACCCGGACTACCAAATCCGTAATAGGCTTCGTTGAATTCCATTACATATCCAACGCCTATCATTGCAGCCATGGCTGCAACCCAAGTCCCGACAGCTGTGATCTGGGCATACTTTGTTCCCTTTTGCGTGTCCAGTGTTTTAATCAGGCCAATTAATGCAATTATTGCACCAATACCCACTATACCGGTCTGAGAATCATCTAATGCAAGACCGTTCATTCCCCCTGGTCCGGATGTAAATATTGCAGGTATCACATATGTGCCAAATGACGATATCCAGTATAAGTAGCTCATGGATATTATTCCAATGACGGAAACGATCAACCCAATGCTGACGATCCATTTGTAACCTGATGAAAGCTTATGGTATCCAAAAATGACTGCCGTAAGCCCAACTATTCCGCCCATAATGGCAGGAAGCATTTGGTGCGAATGAGACGTTATAAGATTTCCGAGTACAGTCGAAATTCCACCTATTGAATTCACGTATGAATTGAAGAATGGGATAGCTGAATATGTGAACAGGTTGCCATACTCATATACCATTCCAAACACTGCAGCAATCGTTGCGGATATGGCAGCTATGATTACCAGAAGGTAGCCCGCAAAAACACTTTTGAAGTCCTTTCTGTATTTGAATGGGAATACCAGTAAGCCTATTATGAGCAACACAGCATCTAGAACCATGATAACGTCCCTGAGAGTTTGAATTCCTTCATCCGCTAACGCCGCCGATGTTGGGTAGAAGAGAACTAGTCCAAGGAATGACAGCAGTATTATTGGGTATGTTGTTAATTGAATGAAATTGTAGACAGCTTTTGGTAATTTGAAAACTTTCGCAGAGATTATTATTATCAACAGAGCAAGAGGTATCATTACGCCGTGATAATAGTTCACAACATCTAGTGTGAAGTCTCCAAGCCTGAACCAAGTTACCCCTGGAAATACGGGGCTGATAAGAAGCATGAACACTATGTAAATCATCAGTGCTACTGCGTTCATTTTCAGGTCCGTGAAGAAATGCCGTTTAGTCGTTTTTTCCAATGTAGATCACCTGTATCTGAATGCGGAAGAGATTAAAAATAGCTAAAGTATATTAGCGTTACCAGGGTGCAAATTGTGACTATCTATATTATAATTTTATGTATTTTATCTAGCTACATAATTAATGAGGCAACATTATATGAGGATAGTACCCCAAAAATTATTAGCCCAGTCTAAAGTTCCCCTTATTGTCCTTAAAGCTCAATTATAGCAGGAATTTTGATGTAACTTCTTTTAGTGTCTATCGATTAAATTCATACAAAAGCAGAAATCATAGAGTTAATTTCGTTCAGTTTAGTTAATTTTTGCTAATGGAGCTAATTTCTCTTCCTTTTAAATTCTTTTTCTGAAACTGTGCTGATGATGCATAACGTTGTTTCATCTGTGATGCATGGAGCTACCGCAATCAACTATCTTGAAGCTGCAAACTTTGAATAAAGGAGAAAATAGTAAAGACCACTTTGGTAGATAGATTTGAAAATGAGACCTATGAGGTTAAAGGCGGAATGACGGTGAAAGCTGCTGTAACGTGAGTAAATTCTAGATTGCAGCAGTACGTCTCTAATAAGAATGCCAACAAAAAATTAAACAACGAGGACTAAAGACAATACGATTGACTCTGCCATAGGGAGGGATTGTGATCTTACTGTTGACGATGGAGAAGGGGGAGGTTTGCATACTACTACACCGCGGCGGGCCGCGGAAGATCACAAAAGGAGAGAAAAGAAAATAGGATTTCTGACTTTATAGGTCAAAATAGAAAATAGGCATATATTGTTCTTGAGTTGAATAATTCAATGGTATAACAGGGGTGATTTTATTAACGAGTTACTCATTATAAATCATGACAGATTCTCTTTTGTTCCCATCAGAAGAATGGGTTAATGAGTACTGTAAACGACTTAGTGAGTCGCCAGATTATAACAAAACTGGAAAGGGATGGAAAGATCCAATAAAATTCAAGATGACGGAAATAGGAGAACTCAAAGATAAGGTTCCATATGATTCGTTTATTCTCAACCTTCACGATGGAAAATGCGAGGCCTGTGAAATGGTTTCTGACCCCACAAAAGGGGCATCTTTCGAATTAACTGCAACTTACGCCAACTGGAAGAAGGTTATCGATGGTAAGATAAATCCCACCCAGGCGATGTTAACCGGACAGTTGAAGGTAAAGGGAAACATTGCCCTGTTACTGAGGTATGCCTCGGCAGCAATCGCTATGGTGAAAACTGCCCAATCCATCCCGACAAAATACGCAGGCGAGCAATGAGCTTATTCAAATTTCCAAGGACGATTTACTTCCAGAGAGATATAATAGACAGCCTAGAAGAAATTCTCTCAAGGGAAGGAGTAAGACGGGTCTTGGTCATTACAGACAAAGTATTACTTAACCTTATAGGCGGCAGAATTGAAAGAGCACTGGGAACACTGGAACGTGATTACTTCACAGACGTTTCTCCGGAACCCTCAGTAGATCAGATAAAGAAATCTATGTCGGGCATCAAAGGTAAACAGTATGACGCAGTGATCGCAATCGGAGGAGGCAGTGTGATTGACTTCTCAAAGGCAGTTGCAGTATTGATTTCAAATCCAGAAGCGGATCTTACCACAATTAGCCCATTCGAGAGCATAAATCTTAAAACAAAAATTGTTGCAATTCCCACAACTTCAGGTACCGGAAGCGATGTATCGTTTGGTGTCGTTCTCTCTGATAAGGAAGGGAAACGTGCTATGGGCAATTACGATCTTGTTCCTGAAATTGACATTCTTGATTCTTCGCTTACGCCTGTAGACAAGAGGATTATAGTGCCTACAGGAATTGACGCATTTGTTCATTCATTTGAGGCCATTGCATCCAACACTTCCACTGTGTTCACAGACGCACTGGCAGAGAGGGCGATAGAAAATATATTCAACAACCTGAAGGGCGCAATTAACAACGATGAGAACGCTAAAGACATCATGCATATATCAGCTACCATGGCCGGCATTGCTTTCTCCAACAGCGGAACGGCTGCAGCCCATGCATTAGGCCACAGCTTCGGAGCAACCTTTCACGTTACTCATGGAACGTCAGTGGGCTTATTCCTTGTTCCGACTATCATATACAACTCCCAAGATCCTCAAACAAGAGAGAAATACCTAAGGGTGTGCAGGATACTCAACGTTCGTGACATCAGTTCTCTTACCGAGAAGATAAGGTATTTCTTCAGCAGCGTTGGTCAGCCTACAAGTGTAAGAGATCTGGGAATTGATAAACAGATCTATGAATCAAAGATTGACAATCTAATATCATTATCTCAAAGGGACAGCGAACTTGCGTTCAATCCTGTACTCATGGGTGAAGAAGATCTCAGGAAGCTGTTTGTGGAAAATTACTGAAGACTAAGGTACAATGAAGTTACATCCTGATTGTACTATACTGATATCTATTGGAGTTCTACCGACCACTTCACCGTCCATCTCAACAAGATTTCCCCTTTCACCAAAACGAATTGCTTTGACCTTATCACCATAAGAGTAGCCCCTCTCTATGTAAGAACCGTTCACCAGATTTCTAAGCCTCAGGATTGTCGTAATTCTACTTACCGGTTTCAGTATATGAACGTCCAGTAGGCCATCACTGATCTGGGAATTTGGCGATGCCAGCATGCCGCCTCCAAAATATCTACCATTGGCAACAATCACTTCTATAGTTTCAACATCTTTAAGTGAATCGTTTTCAGCGCCAGGTTTGAACCTCTTCAATTTCCAGATAGTTGAAAATATTCCACTGGTAAATGTGCTGTTGCCATGTTTGGTGTGAGAATTGACATAGCTCATAACTTCCGCCCCAAAGCCTATTTCAAGAACATTTATGAAGAATCTTTTCTCACCTGAATCTTCGAACGTCACCCTGCTTATATCAACCTTCACTGACTTGTTCCCCTTAAGTGCCTTTAATGAATCATCGGGACTTCTTATACCGATTGTTTTCCCGAAGTCAGAACCCGTACCGAGGGGGATGAGCCCTATCCTCACGGTGGATTCTGCAGCACCATTTATGACCTCATTCAGTGTCCCGTCACCGCCGCACGACACAACGGTTTCTACCCCATTCTTGACTGCGTCCTTGACAAGCTCAATAGCTTGCAGAGGCCTCTCGGTAAATTTTATTTCGTAATCAGAGAAATTCTTTTCAATTAAATCAGCTATTGATGGCCAGTCTCTCTTGGCTTTCCCGTTCCCTGCTGCAGGGTTTACCAGGAATAGAGTTTTCACATCCTTGAAACATATCCGTAATTAAATGTTATGCCTAGGATTCATTTCTCTTGCCTCAGTACCCCGGGAACCAGTGAGTCTTTTGGATCAAAATAGTTCTTCATATTTTCAATCACTCCATAAAGATTCCCCTTGTATTCTCTAAGATATTTAGATTGTAAGCTTCCTATACCATGATGGTGTGATATCGAACCTCCTTGAGCAAGTATGTTTTCCATTATACCGTCTCTGATCTTGTTGAGAGCAGATTCCCTGTGGTCATTCGAATAAAAGATGAATGTAAAATAGAGTGCTGAACCTGTCACATACTGATGCGAGGAATGACATAGAAGCAAGCCTTTTATGTTCAGTGCCTCCGTCACTTCAAAAAATACCTTCCTAGTTGACTGGTTGAGAGTACTAAGCTTATCCCACGTCGCAGATGTCTCTATCGTCTCTGCTACTATCCCTCTTTTAAGGAGCTCATTGTACATCATCGGCCTAGAGTACCTCTCCCTCTCCCAGAATTTTGCTGGCAGTGAGCCAAGACTCAATCCAGACTCGAATTCAATTTCCTCATCTCTATCACTTATGGCGATGAGCATTGCTCCCTTCTTACCATTCATCCTGAAATTTACATATCTCTTGAAGAGGTTATTGAGGAATTTGTCTTCCACTCCCATCAGTGAAAGTTCTGTTTCATCCTCGTCAGATAATCTTGATATTGTAGGCATCTGGCCGCTAGTAAACTTCTTCCTCAATGATTCCAGACCTTCACTGAATGAATTGAACATATATGCTCTATAGAACATCTTTTCAGGTTTCTTGTGCACCTTCAGCCACGCCCTCGTAATTATACCAAATGCACCTTCACTTCCAGTTGCTATATCTGATAGCCTAAAGAATGCAGATTCGCCTGGAACAATCACATCCTGGTATGTTCCTGTTGGAGATTGCATCCTCAACCCAATTATCATATCCCTGATCTTTCCATATCTGTTGGATTCCTGGCCAGCGGCATTTGTAGCAATCCAACCGCCTATTGTAGAATAATAAAATGACTCGGGGAAATTACCAAGCGTCATCCCTTGCTTGTTGATCTCCTCTTCCAGCTTCGGTCCCTTCACACCTGCTCCAACTTCAAGAACGTTGTTCCCACTATACAAAATTATAGAGTCTAACCGTTCCGTATCAATACTGACAGAAAACTTCCTTGTTCCTGACGGTGAAACTCCACCGGTGACTGTCGTCCCTCCTCCGAAAGGTACCAACTCTATTTCATCCCCGGCCATCGTTACCAGATTTTTTATTTCGTCTTCACTGGGGTAAACAACGGCATCCACGATCTTTATCTTCTCATTGTCCATCAGCTTGATATAATCCAGTCCGCCTCTGCCTATAGAGTGTTTTAGTCTGTCTGTGGAATCAAAGGAGATGTGATCCCCAGATATACTTCGCATCAGCAACTTCTTAAGTTCTTCTGATTCTTCCAAATCACGGGCCTCAACGAGACCTGACCAGATGATTTTATCGTCTTTTAATCCAACCTTTTCTCTTATGAAATCCAGTAGGGTTCCATTCATTTCATAATCTGCATTTCTATCTCCCCACAAGGCGTAAAACTGGTTGGCCATGTATAGACAGTTGTTCAGCGTATATTTCAGTTTTGAACAGTATACTGGAATTTAACTGCACCCTTGACATACCTCTGCAGTCATGGAAAGCGGAATTAATCAGATTCACTAAAATTGGTATTAGATTCAAGACCATCAGGACCTAGCCAGTCAGCCTCTTATCGGTATTCAATTTATGAATATAGCGTCATTAAATTTCCCAAGGGGGGCACTCAATAACCGCATGAAGCGAGCTAAAACAAATGGTCTAAGAATTACTTCAAATATTCATCAAACCTATAAGTAAACTCCCTCCGATGGTCTGTATTTCAGTAAAGTATTTATATTTGTCTGACAGTTATCATACAAATGTCAGATGTACATTAAGATAGATGAAATTGAAAGAGAAGTAAAGGTAATTGCAAAGGGTATATTGGAAGAGATTCCATCTTAGTTTTTGTCTTGATTTATTTTTTTGACAGAGATTTCTTGGTAAAAACATTAATATTTTAGGCAATTTACGAATTCAGGGGCCGTAGCTTAGATTGGTTAGAGCACCCGGCTGATAACCGGGAGGTCGTCGGTCCAAATCCGATCGGCCCCATCGGAACGTAATAGCATACCGTTCATCCCAAAAATTAATTAGAAAATAATAGGACTAGCTCATTTTGCCTGCAACTCTACTTCGTAGACTCTCTTCTCAGTTTCCATTTTAGATTTCCTCCCCAGGACCTCTTCACCAAAGTATATTATTACCAAACCCACAACGAATGTAACTGCAGCTATGATGAACGCGTAATAGAAAGCTAGGTGCGATGGGAGAACTTCCGTTACAGGGTGAGTCCCGACGTATCCTACTGTGTAGGTGGCTGTGAATGTCGAGAGAAGTGACCCAGCAGTAGGAGCTCCTATTGCACTGCCAACGTTCCTGAAAGTTCCATTCATTCCTGTGGCAAGTCCCATATCTCTGGGATGCACTGTCAGTATCAGGTAGTTAATTACAGAAGCATTCAACATCGATAATCCTGAACCCGTTACGAATTCATAGACCATGACCATTGTATATGAAGGCGCAAACGCTTGCATCAAGAAACCAGCCGCTGCAATGACACTACCAAGTACAGCGAATGGTTTTACTCCCACTTTAGATATGAGTTGACCGGTGATCGGTGCAAATATTATCATCCCGATGGCAAAGGGCACCAAAGACAGTCCCGTTGCGAGGATGCTCTTACCTAGCCCATCAGGGACTGGCAGTTCAAATCTGTAGGTAAGAGCCTGCATTGCCAGAAACATTCCCATTCCAGATATGGCTATTGCAAGGTTTGTTACCATCACGTTCCTCTGCGACAGCAACCTGAAGTTCAGTATCGCTTCACCACCTACCCTCGTGTACCTGAATTCGTACAGAACTAAGGGAACAACAAGTACTCCAGATAGAACAAACATGGATACTACACCTATTGACCCCCACCCCCATACCGGTCCCTGAGATAACCCGAAAACGAACATACCTAGCACGATAGCAAGCAGTGACGCTCCCACGTAATCTATCCTTACGTCTGGTCTCTTATATGTGGACTCTTTAATCACTATTATTGCTATGATTGTTGCAGCAACTACGAATGGTATGGCACTGTGGTAAGTCCATCTCCATCCAAAATCGTTTGAAACGAGTGAACCTAACGGTAAACTCACTGCAAATCCAGCACCAAACATTGCACTTATCAATGCTTGAGCTTTTGGTACCATCTCCTTTGGAAACTCTTCCCTTATAATACTCATTCCTAGTGGCAGTATGGTGAGCCCAATACCCTGTATTGTCCTGGAAATGACCATAAATGTGAAGTTGGGGGAGAATCCAGTAATTGAAACGAATATAGCGTATATGACCATCGAAATAGACAGCATCTTCTTCTTTCCATATATATCTCCAAGCTTTCCGATCACCGGCGTGAATGCTACTCCACCCACAAGATAGCTGGATAGAACCAAACTTACTTGGGAGGGGCTAACCCCAAATCCAGTTGCAATACTCCGCAACGAAGGAGTAAGCATTCCTTCTACGTACATCACTATGATGACTATGAAGGCAAGGAGAGCCATTACCTTGTTTGTGTAACGCTTGTCAAACCCTGATTCCTCATTAACGTTTTCATACATCTAAGTCACTCTTTGCACTTTGTTTCGAGATCGAACCTAACCTTTCTCTTATTGATCTCAATGATGAGTTGAGCCTCCTGACATCCTCTAATTTCAGGTGACCTGTCGCCTTTTTGAAAACTGCTTCAAGTTGTGAATTCAGGGATTCCAATCTCTTCCTTCCCATACCTGTAAGATGGACGTAGTAATTCCTCCTATCATCTCCTTCCTTGATCCTGATAACTAATCCGTCCTTCTCTAGGTTGTCCACTATTCTGGTAACCGTAGGTTTTGAAACTCCTAGGCTCACAGAACAATCCTTGAGCTTCAGAGGACCCCTATTGCTCACGAAATACATTATGAGAAGACCCGGTCTTGTGAGACCCTCATTCCTGAGCAATTTATACCTCCAAAGCATAACTTCATCCATCATTCTCTCCAAGTTTACTAATAGTTCCGTTTTTTCAGAAGTTTCAGTTATACTTTGGTTAAGTTTTTTCATCTGCCCTAATTTCTCAGAACTATATAATGATTCGCTGAAGCTAACAATTAGTGTGTTCGAACCACCATAGTATGCGTCTTCGCAAGAGAACTCAAATAACTAAAGGTATGACCAGAATTTATCTTGCCATAGGTCGTATTGTTCAGTTACTTCCTTTGAATGCTGAACTTTGAAGGATTGTTTCTCTCTTTCTTCCCTGTAAATTTCCAACAGGTTCTTTTTTCGAATTCTCGATAGTTCGTCAAACCTGTTCTTGACCTCAGCTTCCATTAATGGGTGCAGTTTACTCATCTTGGGTCCTAGAAAGCATACCTTGAAGAACTTCTCCTTATCAAGCTTAACGTGGAAAATCCTCCAGTCTATCTCTATTTTTTTCAGGAATTCATTACCAACAACATTTGCTAGGGCCTCGGTTATCTCCAGTTGATCTTCATCTGAAACGTCGAATGTTATCTCTAATCCCTTGTTCATTTGATCTGTCCAAAAGTTGATTGTAATAATTCATTAAATCATTTTGCCTTCAGAACGGGCCTAATTCATACAATTTCAGGACAATATCCGAGCAATACCGCAAATACGCGTCTTGTTCTCAAATGAGTAGCGGCAGAAACATCAAAAAAGACCCATTTCATGGAATGGACTAATCCACAATTTGGACAGCCAGTAGGTGCTGTTTATAATCCAATCCGATAATTTAATGGTATCCGCAATATGGTTATTACCCTCCCCATTTCCTTCAATCCGCATGTGCAATAAAAGCCACGAGCCGTGCTCTTTCAATAGCATTGCCCTAACATTGATTATTTAATAAAATAAAAGTAAAAAAAATTATTGTAAAGTTTTACTTTTTTTCAAAGGATTCTGCTGGGACTGGAGAAGCTATGGAGCTTGGATTGGAACCTGTTGCATTTGCCTTAGCCTTTGTCGGTCTTAAGAATACCTCTATTAGGAGGAAAACAAAGGTTACTATTGCAAAGGTAAGAAATGTCTTTCCAAAGCCAATGCTTCTGTCTGAGGACATGATACCAATGACAGGCATCACAGCCGACATTATCATCATTCCAGAGCTGAAGAAAGATGTTGATGTAGGTATCTCATTTGCCTTGAACGAAGTGTTTGCTATCTGCAAACCGAGTGTCCAGACTATTCCGTATGGAATTGCTATCAATACGAATGCGAGGTAAAATAGGGCTCCTACGTAAAAGCTTCCGTAGAGGACAAATGCAGCCAGTGTTGCAAATACCAAGGCTGCAACCATATATGGGTACTTATTGACTATAGGTGATTTCATACGAAGATACAGTCTCGTCACAACATTTATCGTGAACATCACTGCAAATAGATAAAACACGGTCTCTGCTGAGAATCCTATAACGTGCCCATATCTTACGCCGAATGACATCAACATGAAGAATGGTATTGTGTAGCCAAGTGCAGAAACAAACGCCCAGTCAAATTGCCTGTTTTTGAATAGAGATGAAATCTTTACCTTTTCTCCTTTTTCACGCGGTTCTGGAACATACTTCAGAGAGTGTTTTCCCCTGAGCCCTGCAACAAATGCCACTGCAATTAATGCCATTACGGCGGAAATCGCAAAGAGCTCTGCAATTCCAAGTTTAAGCAGTAAACCCGTGGTAAAAGCTGCTACTATAGAAGCAAGAGAAGTCCAAAACGCGAAGGCGGCCTGCTCAATCTGTCTTTTTGATTGATCTAGAGAAGCCATGCCTGCCATTGTCATGAATGAGTCTATGATAAGGCCAACCAGTAACCCATCTATTGTCATTAAGATGTAAGCCTCAGCCATCCCCTTTACGAAAAGATAGAGTGGCATTGTTACCCCTAGAAGAACTAGAGAAAGCATCTCTGCATTCCTCAACTGAGCTGGTTTAAACTTATGCATTACAAAAGCAGCTGTGGCAAATGCAACAGTAAATAATGCAAACCCAATGCCTACTTCAAACGAGTCCATGCCGAAAAATGCACCGAGCACCTGAATGGTAGTTTGGTAGAACATGAAAACGTATGTTCCAAGGAATGCACCTATAATGACCAGCCACTCTGCCCCGCTTATGTAGCCAAAATCTAGCCCAGATTTTTTAGATACACTGGTTGAGGCCATTCATTCTACCTCCATCGATTTAAACGATGAAGACCTATATAGAACGTTAAAATGTCTCTGCACGTTTGAGGTGATTTCTGGTACGCAAAAACTCACTGGAACATCAATTGAACTTTTCATGCTTAATTTCCCCCTTTATTATACATTTTGAATAATGTGCAGCTTGATATAAAAGATTACTAACAATTTTTGGGGTATAAACCAATATTTTAGAGATTTATTGCGGTTATCCTTGATTACCTTCCGATCAGATAGGTTTTTCCAAGAGCTACCTTTGTGTATTAAAACGACTTCGGTCAAGAACCCAACAAGCGATATCAGCATTCTATTTTAACAGTTTCATTTATGGCATTTTTGTTTCTCTGTTAACCTAACTTCTGCCAGAGATGCACTAAAGTGAAATTAGAGGATTAACGAATATTTGATGAATTAATGCCTTAAAAAAGGAGAAAAATAATTAAGAGTTGTTACCTGCCACCTTGCGCCGTCACCTCCATATCCTCGAGGTAGACCGAATCCCTCGATGATTCCTCAAGTGATTTACCTTTTGGCTCTGGCAGGAGTATTATAGTCAACACCAATCCTATTGCTGCGAGGGCGGAGAGAACAAGGAACAGACCTTTCAGATGGAACTGAGCCGTAATGAATATGTTGAGGAATGTTCCAATGAACGCACCCATTTTGCCACCAGCTGCAGCAAAGCCAGAACCAGTTCCCCTGGCAGATATCGGGAATACTTCAGGGGGCACGACGAACGTTGTAACATTTGGTCCAAACTCTATGAAGAAGTAGCTGATGCCGTACAGAACAAGGAACTGAAGCACGAAAGCGGAAGTTGTAAGGAATGTGAATATCCCAAGAATTCCAAAGGAGATAGCCATCATGGCAAACCCCACAATCTGTATTGGCTTTCTACCTATTCTATCCATGGTGAAAGTTGCTAACCAGTATCCCGGAAGTGCTGCAACACCGAAAATCAGTGCACTGTACTCAGTGCTCCTTATGACATGCGCAATCCCGGTGATACCTGATGGAACCAGGAATCCTAGCATCTCGCTGGACATTATGCTGTTACCATACAATGCCCAGTCCATGAGGAACCAGCTTCCTGCAGTCACTATTACAAGTCCAATAAGCTTAGGATCTGTTAACATTCTCTTCAACGTCATATGACTTTTTGCGATGACGCTTTTCTTTGCTACCGAAACGTTCATGTTTGTATAACTACCCAAGTCGCGGGAAGCTTTGTCCAATTTTCCCCTCACTATTGCAGTGTATTTAGGAGGTTCCGGCATCTTTCTTCTGTAGTAGATTACCACTGCAGCAGGTATCGCGCCTATCGCAAGAAGAAGCTTCCATGTTATCCCTGGATACACTCCGGTGGTTAAAAATGCAAGAGCAACCAGTGGACCTGACACTAGTCCCAGGCTCTGCATCGAAAAAACCATTCCAATGAATCTGCCCCTGTTCTTAGTGTTGGAGTACTCGCTCATAATCACTGAACTTGTTGCATAATCTCCTCCGATACCAATTCCAAGCAAAAACCTCCACGCTATGAGGAAGTAAATTCCGTTCACTGGAACGAGAAATGCACTCCCTACTGCTCCTATTACTAGTATTATGAGTTCCAGCCCGTATACCGCCTTCCTTCCTAGCAAATCCAGAAGCCTCCCAAATATCGTCGCACCTATAACCGCAGCTATGAGGGCCGTTGACGCCACTAGCGATGTTTCAAACGTCGTAAATTTGTTCCACCCGGCCAGAGGAAGTATAGATAGCACGACCCCTATTATGAAGAGGTCGTAGGCATCTGTAAAAAAGCCCATTCCAGCGGTCAACCAAGTCTTGTAATGGAAGCCGGAAGGTTTGGATTCGTTTATGGAATCAACGATCCTCTCGGCATCACCGTCAATGTTATTCATTTGACCTCACAATTGAAAGCCAGGGAGAGTGTTAATTGTGATGCAATTTCTTTTAGTGGTATACGTTGTTCATCGTAAAATATATAGAACGGCCTTATTAATGACACAAATTAAACCGCCAGTAAGCAACTTTGCGTCCAGATATGGAAGGAGCAACAAGTGAACTTCACACTTAATCGATTCACTCCGTGAAATCTCTTATCTTGTATCGATCACTCAAATCCATTTTAGAAGGACATCACTGCTCAATTTAAATTGGAAGGAATTGAACTACGATGAACAAATATGTCTTGCTACATTTACCAGTCCAGGGCCCTAATTTCCTCTTTCATTTTCTATTGAAGTGATAGTATTTGCATCTCATTCAAAATATAGGATGGCAGACCATCATATGGGTTAGGTGGACCCAGGTTGGTGATATAAATGAACGAAAAATACTTAGTCGCTGATTCCAGCCAAGATGGTTCCAGATATGGAACGTTGAAACTTATCATCGAAGAGTTTGCCCTTGAAGTTCCGTTGACAATGGAGGTGAAACTTCCTGGTCCAGGTAGTCCTGGATTCTCATATAGGACCGTTAGATTGAAACACGAGGTAATGGAATTGGGCGAATACGTTCCTGGGTTTCCCACTATGTATTGCAATCCTAGCTCCCTAATGGACAATACCACATTTTTGTAGAATTGAGCTTCCTGAGAACTATCCGGGACCTCGTCTAGGAAGATCCCGTTCACTTTATACCATTTTGAATAGTTCAGGGCCTGTTGCTCTATCGCATCAGGAGATCTCTGTCCATAGGACGTATAGACATATCCAAGCACACTAATACCTGATGACTTCATCATCTGCGTCCAGTAAAGATATGAACCAGAGCTGCTATTTCCAGACCCGCTATCTGGATTGATTATTACCACCATTGGGGCATCAGGATACTGCCTATGGATACTGATCAGTTCACTCCATGATTCGTTCGGGTCAAAATAAAGAGGTACTATCAGACCTGTTCTATATTGCTGATTCAGAGCAATTGAATTATTGTGAGTTTTTTCATAATTTAAAGTGACTGCAGTTGAAACCAGCAATATTGCCAAGATTAATACGACGTAAAAAATAATCCTTTGTCTGGGACTGAAAATCCTGGGTACCATCTTTGAAAGATAGTGACCTCTAATTTCTGGTCTCCGCACTGATGTATTGGCAAATTTTGCCGAGTTCATAAATACCCTTTGCTCATTAGATGTATCAGCTCATTATAGCTTTTAGAGTAGACGTTTATGACCCTGTTCTCTATCGCTCCATTCATTCCATCTCCTCACAGATAAATGCACGGACGCAAAAAACTTTGGCCCAGGGAATATCTGTTACAAATAAGGGCTTCGGTGTTCTTGGCTTCATCTTTTTATAACTATATTTTCAAAGGATGGTTGTGAAAATATAATCTGAGTCTCGGTCATACACTTCATTCAAAACATTATTCGCAAATAGGTGCATAGAGTTTACCTGAACTGTCTTGTCAATAGAAATGAAGACAAAAACACAATTTGAGAAACTTTATTATATCTTCGTTCTCATACTAATTGTATGTCAGATAAAAATGAATTCAACCTCAACCTTAGGAACCTTTTTGTAAATACACCGAGAAATTTCTCTGATACGGAGATTGTGTACAGAAACAAAAGAAAGATGACGTATTCAAAATTCTTCCAGAAGGTAAATGGACTGGCATCAGGCCTGAGCGAAATTGGGGTAAAACAAGGGGATACTGTTGCGGTGATAGACTGGGATACAGATAGGTATATGGAGGCCTATTATGCGGTACCAATGATGGGCGCCATACTTCACACTGTCAACATAAGGTATCCGCCTGAGCTTATCTACTATACAATGAATCACGCAGGAGACAAATATGTCATTGTCAGGGATGAATTCGTTCCTATACTTGAAAAGAACAGGCAGTTGTTTGATTTTATTAAAGGATGGATAGTGTATAGCGATGATAAGGATGCTGTCTCGACAACCCTGGGACCAAACTATCACTATGATGATATAGTGAAGAATGAAAAGTACGACTTCCCTGATCTCGATGAAAATACTGTTGCAACCATATTTTATACATCTGGAACCACCGGCCTTCCGAAGGGCGTCACTTTCACGCATAAAAACCTCTTTTTGCACACTCTTGCACTTGCAAACGGCGTGAATTTTGCCCCAATAAACGTCGGGAGATCAGACAATTTCATGATACTCGTTCCAATGTTTCATGTTCATTCCTGGGGAATCCCGTACATGGCATTGATGAATGGGAACAGGTATGTGCTTCCGGGAAAATATGAGGTTGGCACGATACTTGAACTGGTCAAGAAGGAGAATATAAAATTTTCTGCGATGGTCCCATCAATATTGTACATGGTCCTATCTTACCCCAACATCGAGGAGTACAGGGATTATCTAAAGGGATGGAGGGTGGTTATTGGTGGAGCAGCTTTACCAAGAGGTCTGGCACTAAAGGCAAAATCGCTGGGAATAACAACCATAGGCGCTTATGGTTTATCGGAAACTGCACCTCTCCTCACAATCGCCATCTACAACGACGCTGTTATAAATGCTGATGATGAGACTAAATTCAATTTCTCGATAACAACTGGTATACCCGTTCCAATGGTAAATCTCAGGGTTGTTGACAAGGATATGAAAGATGTGCCTCCAGATGGTAAGAGCATCGGAGAAATCGTTGTGCACTCCCCATGGTTGACCAAGGGCTATTACAAGGACCCTCAAAAGACAGAAGAACTTTGGAAGGGTGGATGGCTTCATACTGGTGACCTGGCTGTAATCCACCAGAACGGCTACATATCGATAGTAGATAGAGAAAAGGATGCTGTCAAGAGCGGAGGGGAGTTTATACCATCCCTTGTACTTGAAAATGCAATGAGCGAAATGAAGGGAGTAGGGGAAGTAGCTGTCATTGGTAAACCACATGAAAAGTGGGGGGAGAGACCGGTTGCTTTTATCGTGAGGAATGAACCGATAAAGGAAAGCGACGTTTACGATCATCTCAACAAATTCATGGATGTTGGAAGGATACAAAAATGGTGGATCCCTGACGAGATAGTTTTCATAGAGTCTATGCCAAAGACGAGCACGGGCAAGGCAGACAAGAAGGAGCTGAGAAAACTTCTAAAATGAAGAAAATCCCACTGCAGTTGGTCACTAGGTGACATTATCGGATTGAGAAATGGCTACTCAAATGATATAAAAATACAGACCGCTCAGCCTAGTATACAGGATGAACATAGATCTGGCTTGCTCTTGATATCATTATCACAGCTGATGGTATGAGTCTCTATTATCCCAGAAATCTATGAAATTAGGGGATAGCTACTGTAGAGCTATGAAATGATAATTACTCCCTCACCGTTACCATAGCTAGCAGGGAGCTCGATGCTTGACTAATATGGATCTGCGTATGAGCCAAACAAGGTAACGGAGAAGTCGGAAATACTTTTAACCAGAAGTGTTACCTTACTTAGGTGACCGGCGCAATAAATATTGGACCTGGTGGTTGCAATGGGTAACAAGGAAACCGATACGAAATCAATCAGCGTGAGGCCCTCCTTTGTTTTTACCTTTACACTTGAAAAGAAATTAATCCCCACGGATGGAAATCAGGAGGATTCTTCTTTCAATCAAGGGCGACTAAATGAACTCTACAATGCAGAACTACACGTACTAGGTGAGAAGTTCATTAAGGCAGATAGACTAAAAAGGCGCCCACTTTCCAAAATGATGCTTTCTACGCTTGGCGAGAATAATTCGAATCAATACTCTGCGGAGGTATATCTTGTAACACATAGGGAAGGAGGAGAAATAATCGAAGTTTGGATAGACCTGCCGGAACAGGGATTTGATCCTGAAGGAATGCTCAATCTTTTGAAACCGGATACCGAAGGAAGCTTAGTTAAGGAAATTCAACATTCCCTTCCTTATCTTGATGATGAACCACCCCTCTTCACATTCATTGGAATTTTCGGAGTGGGAACCGATATCAATGATTTTATAGAGCAACACAGTGTAGATATTGTAAATCTTCTATATCTTAATTCATCCCCCGTACCATTCAAGGGCTCCTTTGTAGAGAGTGAAATTAGTAGGAATTTTTGTATACGGGAGGGAGGCGCATCGTATATGTCAGGATTTTCCGCCCTGAATCTGATGTTTATGAATACGGACGATGGCGTCATTGATTATACCCAGCTGCAGGGTAGATGTGCATTGCCATTCATAATCACAATTGAGCTTCTATTGCTTGAAAGGGAAATCCTTAGGAAGTATTACAACAAACTCTCTACAGGCTCTCTCTCCATAAACAGGCTCATTGGTCTGAAACAAGAAATTCTCAATGGATTGGAAGAATATTATGGCATCATAGCAAAGGCTACTCAATTTAGCGAGCCATTAATTGAATTTGGCCAAAAGATTCTAGGAATCAACGACCTTTATGATTCAGTAATTGACAGGCTAGATGCCGTTATTTTCGATATAACCACAAATTATTCAAAGAACTCAAATACACTGAGTTTTTGGCTGACAGTACTTTTTGGTTCTCTGGATACGGGTATCCTCACTGAAAGTATAGTATCAATCTATTACACTCACAGTTTGCCGGATATCATTGCCTGGACTGCATTCGTCACTGCACTGACTTCGCTCATGATTTTCATACTGCTTTACAGAAAAATAAAATGATTGTTTACGTGAACCTTCTCATAACAGAGACCATTGTATAGGAAATTTGCACAATAATTGAAGGAATCCAAAGTGTAATGAAACAATACGGCAAAATTTGTCTTCGCGCCCAGCTATATTTTTAAAAGACGCCCTTCCAATTAGCAGGCGTAAATTGTAAATAAAAAAAGGGTATTTATATAGCTGAAACCCAAACATGTATATACTGAATTATATTTCAGTGTAAAATGAGTGTTCCGTCTGGCATAATATTTGTAACAAGTTTGGAGGGCTTCTCTCCTGTTGAACGAACAAGATTCAGCA
>JBMFVV010000021.1:0-16188 GCA_049965815.1 Thermoplasmata archaeon
GATGTCACGCTTGGAAATGAAGTCAGGACATGGCATCTCAATCTGTCAGGGAGGGCAGTTGAGATTCTTAAGAAACTGGGGAAGGCCAATCTGTTCAGGGAAGAGAGTAAAATCATAAATGTGTAGGTGGCATATCATGCGCTATTCAAGTCATAGATAGTCTGATGGAACGTGAAGTAAGGAACAGCATGAAAAAAGAGGGAAGGGAATCCATACGAATATACCCGGAATCCCGATCATGTGAATCCCCCACGACAGATCGTGTACTGGGTGATTTCGCCACGGTGCAGATGAACTGGATCGAGTCAGGCGGGAAGATAGTGAAGAAATTCCTGCCGAAGCTCACACAGAGGCAGGATGACCTACTGGGACTAGCAGGTGTTCCAATCAGTGAATACCAAAAGGACTGGAATGCAATTCCGGGCGTTTGAAAATTCAAGGATATTGTTACAGATTCATGCGGAAAGTAAGATAAAAGCAACAAAAATAAGAATTTTACATGCTAGCTCTAGAAATTCAGTATTCCCTTAAAACATCAATCAAATGCAAATAGGGCTCGCTTTCAATCCTACGCGGGTGAGAGCATGACATCAATTTGTTCATTGAACACTGAGGATGCCTTGGTCACGGCAGAGCTACCGATGAAGTGCATGAAGAGAACGTACTTGCCTGATACGGCGAAGTAGAGCGTAACTTGTGACGAGCCGTTCGTCGTAATAACGGCGCAATGGAACCCTGTGAAGTTTCCCTGTGATACTGGGAAGTCTTCCGCCCTGAAGGCGTTCATGCATGCCGCCAGGGATTCATTGACGGTGGATGAGGAGTTCATCTCCATGATTGTGGTACCAAGCATTGTGAATGACGTATTCGAGCTGTTGCTCTCAGAGGGATAGTAGACCCACATCTCTCTGCTTTCGAGCTGTTATTCATTGATACTCCCCCAAGGGGAGAACGGCGGAAAGGTCCTCAGTGTTGTTTATTGCCCTGATCGAGAAGCCATACATGGACGTGAGGCTTGAATTGGAAAGGAAGGTGAAGGTGGGTTGGAGAGAAGCTTTGGTGGGCACATTAGGGGTGCGAGGGAGGGCAACAAGGACCACGAACGCTGCCACAATAATAACAATTACAACTGCGATAACAATGAACTTAAGGACCGGGGACTTGCGAGGGGGAGGGAACTGGAGGCCGCATTGAGCTGACCTGATGGGAGAAAACTGTGGACTCCTGCGTGGTTGTCTTGCCGTAGAATTCCATGAAGAGTATGTATTGATCATAGACAGCCCAGTAAAGTGTCAACGGTACAGAGTTGACTGTCCCGGATGCGCTCACGTACCTGAACACTGAGAGGTTGCCGGTTGTTGTCGTGACACCGCTTTCATTCTCCATGGAATGTTCGAATGACCGGAAGGAGGCGTTCACAACTGATGAGGAGTTCATCTCCATGATGAGTATACCGACCACCATAATAGATGACGAGTTCATTATAGGACTTGTCTGGAAAGGCTGGTATATCCACATCTGAGCCTTTGCCAATCCTTGCGTCGATATTCCGGAGGGTAGGGCTGACGAAAGGTTCTTCGTGTAATTCGTTGCAGTTATAGCGTACCCGTAGATGGATGTAAGGTGGGTTGGGGAGCAGGTGCTATCTTAACAGGAGTGCCAGTGTGGGGGAAAGCCACGACAACCACGACCGATGCTACAACAATAACAACCACCACTGCGATAACAATGAACTTAAGGGTCGAGGGCTTGCGGGGAGATGGCTGAACGGGACGTGATGATTGAGGTACATTGGAAGGAATCTCGGAGGACATGGATGTCTATTGAAGGAGGACATATACGTGTTTCGTCAAGCCAGCCTCTTCAAAAACCAGTCCGGGCACTCGTTCCCGTCTAGGATATATGCCTCCCCCAATCTTCTCTTATTCCACGGGCCGTCTCATATGTTTGAGATATGTTGGAAGCGGATGTTGAACCGGTTCTGGTAGCATCCTGCGGTTTATTCGCTTCCTTCCATTAGGCAATATCAGTGGAAGGCTCAACTCGGTTCTAATGGAGTTTCATACCAGAGATAAACGGGCCGGATTGTGAAAGCTCCCCGCCGAACTCTCCTTTACCTTCCACTTGTTTCGGTCAGGAGATCATGAATGTGCGCTTACAGGCTGCTGGATCCTCTTTATCGCTGAATTTGTTCCAAGGTACACGAGTATGGCCCCTATGAAACTGAAAAGAGCGAAGAATATTCCTATGATGAACATTATTCCTGCAGTGCTGAATGTGGAGTCATTGAAATAGTCCCTCATCCTGAATGAGCCCAGGATGAGACCCAGTATCTCACCTACTAAGATCATTATACCGGCCACAATCATTATTGCAGCTCCCACCAAGATCAGGCCCAGGGAGTTGGCCATAGCCCCGCCTAGAACGAGCAACACGGCGACAACGATGAGTATCAGTCCTGCAAAGAAAAGATTGACACCAGTGTAAGGTGAATTGAACCTTTCAGATGACTTCTTGAGCAATCCGTACCCAGACCTGAGGTATACGAACGATACGAGCATGAGGACTGATGCTCCGATCGAAAGGAAGGAGGCAGAGAAGATGGCCAGTCCTGCGGATTCCAGCAGCTTGGACGTGGATGAAATGTCTTTCAGTATGACGCCTATTGAAAGTACTACTATGACGAATGCGGCAAGATCAACAGCGTTACCTGCGATTGAGAGCATCGAGAACGTCCTTACCTTCTTCAGTGCTGCAACCACATCATTGTTCTGCCTGCTCAGCTCAGAAGAACCGGAAGCATTATCTTCACTCATCCAGATGCAATGGACTGTCACATTTTAAAATTTCTGCTGACGGGCAACGTTAAAAGCTTAGGATTTGTGAATGAATAACATTTATATTTATACCTGAATTGATTACTCTCTTATGGCAGTAATTAAAGGCGAAAAAGAGCTCATCAGCAGAGCAACTGAGAAATACCAGAGGATATCTGCATCTTTCAATGAACTTTCACGGAGGTTATGGGCAGCCAATGAGAGCATATCAATAGGTTACGGCGGAATAGCAATTGTTTCAAAGGCAACAGGTCTCTCAAGACCAACCATACTCAAGGGAATGAATGAGATAGAACATAACGATTATCCGGCAGGCAGAACACGCAGGAAGGGTGGAGGGAGGAAGGACCTTCTGGTAAAGATGCCTGCTATTGCCATAAAACTGAGGGAACTTGTTGAACCATCCATAGCAGGCAATCCACAATCCTCCATCCTCTGGGTCAGTAGAAGCCTGCGGCATCTGGAATCGGAGATGAATGCTTCAGGATACAGAATAAGTTATGCAAAGATAGGACATGCACTCCATGACATGGGATTCAATCTGAAGGGGAACAGAAAGACAAGGGAGGGGAAAAGCCATCCCGATCGGAATGAACAGTTCCAGCACATCAATGATACAGCCATACGGTTCATGGAGGAGAATGATCCTGTTATATCAGTGGACGCAAAGAAGAAAGAACTCATAGGAAACTTCAGGAACAATGGAAAGGAATTGAAGCCTCCCGGCGAAGTGGATGAGGTCAACGTTTACGATTTCCTGACGGATGCAGAGGGAAAGGCAATACCCTATGGCATCTACGATATCAAGGCCAACGAGGGATGGGTGAACATCGGGATTGATCATGACACCTCGGAATTTGCTGTTGAATCCATACGAAGATGGTGGAACATCCTTGGGAAGAAGAGATATCCGGATTCAAAGAAGCTGATGATAGCAGCAGATGGCGGTGGATCCAATGGATCCCGTGTAAAGTTGTGGAAGATCGAACTGCAGAAAATGGCTGATGAAACAGGACTGGATATCACAGTGTGCCACTTCCCTCTAGGCATGAGCAAGTGGAACAAGATCGAGCATCGGATGTTCTCATACATAACAATAAACTGGCGTGGCAAACCCCTAAGGTCATATGAAACCATCATTGAACTCATAGGCAACACGAGGACAAAGAACGGCCTGATGATATCTGCAGACATAGACAGAAAGATATATGAAACCGGTAAAGTTGTGACAGATGAGGATCTGGGAAAAGTGAACCTGATCAGGGATGAATTCCACGGAGACTGGAACTATACCATCGGATCAAGAAACAAATGAAACGACAATGTTATTTATTCACAACTACTTAGATATATCAATTGTAGTATGTACAGGTTTATTTTGACCACAACATATAGCCCCTTCGGAAATGCCAACAATGTTGATTTTAGCTTTATCAGCCTTTTTTTCAATAGTATTTATTGAATAAGTTGACTTTCCTGAAGTTTTGCCATCAAAGATAGTATAACTGATCGTATGTTTACCGTTTATGTCTCCCTTCAAAACCTGTGTTCCCTGAATTAATTTTGGTCTTTCACCTTCTATCTCTATAAGAACAGATGCCTGCTGTATTCTTTCTCCTTTCTGGGTACTCTCATCAAAATGAAGTACCTTTATGCTCTTTATCTTCTTCGCCATAATATTACAATCAAATTCATATATATATATTCCTATTCGTAAGAAAAACACGTAAATCAGCTACTTTTTGGTATTATGACTAATGGACCGGTCGGGATTTGAACCCGAGACCTCTTGCTTGCGAAGCAAGCGATCTTCCGCTGATCTACCGGCCCAGTGGAGTTTATCAACGCATCATTTTTGTAGATTTCTCTTTCAGTTTCTTATCCTCAGCTTCATATGAGAAATATCTGATCAATTCGTAGAACTCCTTTCTGGTCATTATTTTTCCAAGGAAATCCCTTTGTGTTCCTCTCTTCGAGAGTTCCCCGTAAATTTCGTCCATTTTTTTTAGCGCCCCCCTGAATGCGGTCAGGGGGAATATGACTACCCGGTACCCCAGCTTCCTCAGTTCATCCACCGACAGCAAAGGACTCTTACCAAATTCTGTCATATTAGCCATAAGAATACCTCCAACCTTATTGGAAAACTCTCTGAACTCATCCTCTGATTCCAAAGCCTCTGGGAAAATCCCGTCTGCCCCTGCCTTTAAATATAGCTCGGCTCTTTCAATAGCCTCGTCCAACCCGTTAACGCTCCTAGCGTCAGTTCTTGCAATAATCATGAAATCCTTGTTCTTTCTGGCCTTGCAGGCTGCCTCCACCTTCTCGATCATTTCGTCAACTCCTATCAGTTTCTTTCCTTCTAGGTGGCCACACTTCTTTGGTAATACCTGATCTTCCATGTGCACTGCAGATGCCCCTGCACGTTCAATCTCCCTGATCGTTCTCTCCACATTGAGGACCTCTCCAAAACCGGTGTCGATATCCACTATCAATGGAAGCTTGCTCACCAACTTTATTCTCCTCACCTCCTCTGCAACTTCGCTCAGGCTTGTTAACGATAGGTCTGGAAGACCCATCCCTCCTGCCACCCCGGAACCAGACAGATAAAGTGCCTTGAAACCGTGCCTCTCTGCAATGATCGCACTGATTGCATTGAAAACACCTGGTGCAGCTACAACCCCTTTAGAAACGGATCGCCTAAGTTCTGAGGGGTCAGAGTGTATTCCCTCAAATAAGTCACTCAATTCTTTAGCCTTTTTTTCCATTTCTTTCACATCCATTATTATTATTTCTTGATTCAAACTTCATTCAAAGTAGTCCATTATCAGTTCACATATGTCCGTAGAGTAAAGCGCTATTCTTTCCGCGTCCTCCAGGATTTCTGCCAGTACTATACCTTCTGCTGAATCCCTTAAAGAGCGATTTATTTTGTCCCTCTCGCTTTTAAAATACCCCTTCTTTGATATTTCCATGTTCGCATTCTGAACGTCCTTCTTAAAGAAATAGTCCATGGATCTTCCCATGATATCCGTTGCAGCTTTGATATAGTTCCTTATTTCTTCATTGTTCAGATTCCTCTTCCCCAGAAGGCTGTATATTCTAAACCCGTGATCAGCTATCCTTTCCAATATCCTTGAAACAAGCAAGTAAGAAAGGGCTTCTGACGAGGAAATTTTGTTCATTTGGAGAATAGAGTAGTCCTTAAGACTCTGGTTGAAAAGTCTCTGTATGTAAACATTGAACTTGTCGACTTCATTCTCCTTTTGTAATACATAATCAACCGGAATTTTCTGATCGCTGATTGATTCTGCGACAATGCTTCTCACCAGTGTTACCATCCTCCTCATCCCCTTTTCGAATGTGAGCATCGGAAGTGAAATTAAATCCTCCATCGTTGCCTCATTGGCCTTTTCGTCTATGATTTCGAAACCAATGGTGTAATCTAGGAATCTCCTCATAATATCGTCCATTGCCTTCTTGTCCTCTGCCCTAATGCTGATCTTCTTCACCCCCTGTATGTACTTCGATATCAGCATCCTCAGTTCATTGTCGATATCAGCGTCCTTTTTGATGTCCAAAATTGCTCCTGAGGTATTCTGTTCCTTATCGAAGGGTTCCATCATTATCCCTCCCTTGTCGTTATAATTGAGCATGACTTTTGATCCTACTTTAAGATCAAAGTTTTGACACCACGCTTTGGGGAGAGACACCACAAGCGTACTACCACCAGTTTTCTGGATCTTTCTAATCTCCACCGTATTAGATAGTCATCATATATTTCAATGTGTTTATATTTTAATATAGCTTCATTTCAAGCTAATTTCTCAAAATTTCTACTGAGAATGTTGTCACCCAAGTTTATATACAGCTTTTTTCTTGGTCACTTCTCACTCTAACTGTTATACGCTCAATTCTGCCAGATTAATGGCCAATCTCTCCCGCTCAGCTGCTGAATTATTCCAATTTGATAAATTGCCCCACAAATGTCAAAGCTATTAGCTACCAGAGAGACAATCTCTACTTTCTTAGCTATCTATATTACAAAAGCTCTTTAATAAGGTCTCCATTTGTAGGGCTATGGACCAAGCATTCGAATCCATACTATCTCCGGAATTCGAAATCAGTCCGAACTCAAAAATGAAGAGTTTGGACGAGGTTTACGAGAAGTTCGGCCATCTGATACACCCCGGAATGTTAGCAATAAGAGTGACAGCATCTCTGTGTCCTGAGTGCGTTGCAGAAAACAAATTTGACAAAATGAAAATTCCTGCGCTCGTTTATGCAGAAGGGGGAGAAGTCAAGATGATAAAGGAATGCCCCGAACACGGAGTTACCAAGGAGAAGTATTGGGAAGACTACGACATGTACATGAAAGCAAGGAAGTGGCAGGACAAGGGTATCAAACTAGAAAACCCAATGATCAGTCTCGCAGCAGAGAAGATAAACTGCCCTACTCACTGCGGTCTTTGCGTGAAACACAAGAGCCATACAGGTCTCGGAAACGTCGTTCTAACGAACAGATGTGACCTTTCCTGCTGGTACTGCTTCTTCTATGCAAAGGAGAATGACCCCATATACGAGCCAACGTTGGACCAAATAAGGATGATGCTCAGAAGGATGAGAAATGAAAAACCTGTTGGTGCTAACGCCGTGCAGCTCACAGGGGGAGAGCCAACGATGAGAGAGGATCTTCCAGAGATCATCAAGATAGCAAGGGAAGAAGGATATGAACATGTTCAGCTGAACACGAACAGCATCAGGGCCTCAAGGGACCTTGAATTTGTGAAGAAATGCCGCGATGCTGGATCAAATGTAATTTACACAAGCTTCGATGGTGTTACCCCAAGATCAAATCCGAAGAACTTCTGGGAGATTCCGGAAGCACTCAATAACTACAGAAAGGCAAACGTTGGGGTCGTACTCGTTCCAACCGTAATAGGGGGAGTGAACGATGGAGAACTCGGGGATATAATAAAGTTCGGGCTGTCAAACCTAGATGTAGTCAGGAGCGTAAACTTCCAGCCTGTTTCGCTTGTTGGAAGAATGCCTGATAAGCTCAGGGAAAAGCAGAGAATTACTATACCTGGGTGTATAAAGAAGATCGAGGCACAGACAGATGGTGCAATAGGGAGGGAAGACTTCTTCACTGTACCGAGCACTACCTCAGTAACCAACTTCGTGGAAGCACTGAAGGGGAAACCTACCTACAGGCTTAGCATACACTTTGCGTGCGGAATGGGTACATACGTCTTCAAAAAACCAGATGGATCGATTATTCCAGTTACAAGATTCATAGATGTTGAAGGACTGTTCGAATACCTTAACGAGCTGGCTACCGACATAAACGACTCAAAGGTCAAGGCACTCAAGAAAGCATCTGCACTCACGAGTCTACTAAGGAAACTTAACACATTCGTCGACGAGAAGAAAGCACCCGAGGGCTTCAAGATGAGAGAAATGATCTTTGGCGCATTCACTGGCGGAGATTACCACGGACTAAAAGCGTTCCACTACAACTCGATGTTCATTGGATTCATGCACTTCATGGATCCATACACCTACGACGTGGATAGGGTGGAGAGATGCGATATTCACTACGCTATGCCAGATGGAAAGGTAGTGCCATTCTGTGCATTCAACGTGATTCCTGAACTCTACAGGGATGCGACCCAGAGAAGATTCTCCATAGAACCGAAGGCATATGAAGAGAAGACGGGAAGGACCCTGAAGGAAGAGAAGTTCATCAGGAAATATTCCGACCAGGAGAAGGCACAAGTAATAGCATACTACGAGAAGTCCATCGGAAGAAAACTGGCCTAAACTAGGGAAAGATCACTCTTTTCCCTACTATTTTATATTGCTTTTCACTCATCTGTTTTAAAGCTTCTACGAGAATTTGGTGTTCGAGAGGGTGCGTTCTTTCCAGGAGTGATTCTGGTGTATCGTCGTCCCTCACTTCCAGACATTGCTGGAGAATTATTTGCCCCCCATCTATGTCCTTGGTTACTAAATGGACCGTAGCACCAGAAATCTTCATGCCACTTCCTAATACGGCATCAGTAACTTTTGTTCCGTACATTCCCTTCCCCCCAAACAGGGGTAGAAGCGAGGGATGAACATTTATTATCGGTCTGATATTGAGAAGTTCATCAGGGATTATCCACAGGAATCCAGCGAGTACTATAAGATCCACCTCCAGAAAGATTTTTTTCAATTCCTCCAGCATATTCTTTCTATTGATGATCAACGATCTTATTCCACTATTTTCTGCCCTCCTGAGTGCGAATGCATTAGGGTTACTAGAAACAACATACAGTATGTTTACATTTGAAAGGTAACCATTCTGTATGGCATCTATTATGGACTGAAGATTAGTTCCGTTTCCGGAAACTAGAACTGCCAATTTCATCCGTCATAACAATTTCATCGAATATATATCTACTTTTATCCTTAAGACCGAGTGCCATCTGAAGCTCGTAAAAAGTGATAACAGGTCGGGAAAATGTGCCGTAATCTTCAATTGTTACCCTTGGACATGCAGTGTTAACGTAAACGTCTGCCGGGAAGTTCAAAAGTTCTTCGTCCCTCACTAAATCTAGAGTTATCATAAATGGGGACTTTCCCGCTTCTTCCAAAATATTATAAGCTACTCGCGCAAGAGAATACCTTGTTTGACCAATTTTTGTAGATACTATTATCCCGAACTTCTTGGATCTGGAGGCAAAGTCAATAGCACTGTATCTCTGGGAAAGAAATTTTCTCTTCTCCTTTTCCATATCCACGTATTCCCCTGTCTTTGGGTTGAATGCCAGCACATTCTTATCCTGTAACCCTAATGCTATACCCAGTGGATGGAACATACCTTCCCCTATGAAGAGCACGTTGTTCTCTGTACCCCTGGCTGCTGAAATATTACAACCCAGGATCTGCCCCGGATAGAATACCCTGGAATCACCTTTCCTTAACGTAACTTCTAATCCACCCTCCTCCTCTAGTTTCTTCTTTATTCCTGGAAGGCTGTTGGAATATGTTACATTAGAAGTCAGTATGAGAGACTTAAATGGAATCCTTGCCACATCCACTTCAAAATCTAGATCTTCCCGAATCTCCTCGAAGATCACATTAGGATATGAACCCAGATTTGGTATTGGACTGTGGCCAAACTGAATAAGCAAATCCCATTTTCCATTTTGAGGTATATCACAGGCACCCCAGAAGGGATCTCCAATAAAAATTAGTTCTTTCCCATCAAATTCAGTCACTATTTCACTGATGCCCCTCTTCATGCCCTCAGGGAGCTGAATTGCAATTAATTTTGCTGACCTGTATCGCTCATCCTCCTTAATCTTCCTTAAAACTGCTTTAAAATCCATTCGTAAAAAGCTATATCAAACGTGTTATTAATGGTTAAGCCGTGGTAGCGAAGCGGCCTAACGCGCCAGACTTGAGATCTGGTTCTCTCACGAGATCGGGAGTTCAAATCTCCCCCACGGCGTCTCAAAATAACCTTTAATCTCCGAAATGCTATCTTCCTAGGATGCGTGACTGGAATACTAGAATTTTACTATTCTCAAAGGAAGAAAACGATAATAGATACTTAGATAACAAGTCCCTGATAGTTAGAAGGGGAAAATTCCATACAGAGTTCGATCTTAGGTTTAACAGTATAGAAGAAGGGCTTGAGTACGTTTCAAGTAAGGGAGAGATAGAGGAGCTCTGCACATTTAGACAGGGTGAACGACTACCCCTCAATAACAGTGTAGAAATGAGAAGCGGCATTAACTATGGTTTTTATTCAATGGATGAAGAAAAATACTGGCTCGCACATGAAATCTTCGAAGATTTCTGGAAGCATTACGAAGGAGACAGGAGTACTTTCTTTCATAATGTAGTCCTTCTGTGCGTTTCAATGGTTCACTTTCAAATGAACCACGAACCAATCGCAATTAGACTGTTCGGGGAAGCCAGGAATGGACTGACACACTTCATAGAAGAGGCAAAGTCTTGGAAATTCTCCTACCCACTAGACAATGGCATACTGAACCAGTTAAGAGAGCGTGCCATGATTCTGGCAGATGTCTAACTTCCCTTCTTGTTATTTAAAGTTAATTTGAACTCCCCGTGTTCCTTGCCCATTATGTGCACGAATATAGCGAAGGTTGAGATGATAAGGAATACGACGCTAAATATCAGTAGAGTCTTTTCCAGACCTATGACCGTAGCGGAATAACCTAGGAAAGGTTCCGCCAATGCAGTAAGCAGGGAACTTACCAGAAATATCACAGACAGAACGGTAGCCCTAACTTCCGATGGAACAAGAACGTTCACTTCTTCACTCAGTATGTTAGAATAAAACCCGAATACCACCGAGTTGAGAATGAGAAAGACCAATGAAAATACATTTTCTATTAGACCTGGAATGTAAATGGTGAAGAAAGTGAGCGAAGTGAAGAATAGCATTGCAAAGAATCTGTTCCTCGCAATAAATGCTAACCTTTGAGTGCCCAGAGACGCAAGCCCCCTTAAAAGCACGTCAGCGAAAAATATTACACCGATGAGTCCCGTGGTTATTCCCATTTCTTTGTAATACGGTTGCTTGAATATGATCATCATGTTGAAGTTTAGAAGTAATGCAACCCGGAGCAGGATTATGCTCAATATCCTTCTGTCTTTCACATAATATCCAAGCTTAAGGGCAAGAACACCACGGGTCCTGACTTTCTTCTTCTCCTTCAGTTTTAATGTGTAAATAGATGAGAACAGGACTACTAGGGCTGTCAAGATGACTACAACCCTCAGTCCGATGTATTCCCCAACATATCCTCCTATCAAAGATGCTATTGCCACAGATAGTGCTGAGAGAAAGTTGACTACGCCTATTGTCTGAAGGTATCTCATATTGTGGGATTCCGAATATTCATATGTCACACTCTCCAGTGCGGTTGAGTTTATTGCAACACCAACCCCCCAGACAACATAACTTATCGCAATTCCTAAGAAGGTCTGGAACAGGCCGAAGAATAGAATTCCTATTCCTGTTAGCAACGAAGATATGAAGAGAGCGTTTCTTCTCCCTATCGAGTCGGTGATACGCCCCATAGGAATGCTTGAAAAAACAATTGAAAGATAGAAGACCACATCAAGTATTGTTACGTAAAAAATTGTGTAACCAATGGCGAGTAGATACAATACCCAGATTGGATTCAGGAGAAGGAACGAATAAAAGAAAGTATAAGTGTAAATGTTTCGTAGTCCACTCTTCAAGCTTTAGCTCCTGAAGGGCGAATTACGACCAGACTATTACCTTTTTTATCTCATGATTCTCCTTTTCAGTAAATATCTTCAGGTCCTCTGGCTGGTATCTTCCCGTTATCAGTTTATCCATATGCATAGACTTTCCGTTGGTCTCGATGAATCTTATTGCCTCTGCATAGTGTGACTTTGCACCATCTACACTTCCTGTTATAACTACGTTCTTGTCCACGAGCTTTTCCAGTACGTCGTAGTTAGAAGATGGCAGCTGCCCGCTAGTTCCAAACATGATTGCAATCCCATTGTTTGCGATGTTATCTGTAATTTCCTTTAATACGTCCATTGCACCTACCGCATCTATAGCTGCATCCATGGGAGCGTCCTTTACCTTCTCGTCAAGTTTTTCAGAAGATGTATCCAGATATTCTATCTTGTTGTGGTCAAGGAAATCTAAGATGTTTTCTCCCAGAGGATGCCTGTTTACCTCAACAACATTCATACCAAGTGATTTGAATACAATGGAGATAAGGAGCCCTTCAGATCCAGTCCCGAAGACATACATGTTCTTACACGCTAGCGTTGAATCGTCACAATACCACGGGAGTCTTAGCCGTAGGAACTGAAAAGTTTCCTTGATCTTCATCACATTCTTCAAGGGTTCGGTAAGAACTACAAGATCTAGTATTGAAGGATCATTCACTTTGTTAAGGAATCTCGGATCGTCAACGAATTCGTCCCTCATGAAACCGTTCTTCCCCCTGATGCCCGCTTCAACAAAGTCGCCATCCTCACAGTAATCCTGCCTGCCTAGTCTACACATCTTGCATTTCCCAGGCCGCCTGACCATCGGTACTACTATGTCCCCTTCCTTGAATCCCAAATTCCCTCTTGGATCCTCCACTATCCCTACTGCCTCATGCCCTAGAATGAGCGAAGGCCCATTCTCTGGTCTTGCAAACTTCAGGTTTCCCAGAACAATTTCCCTATCTGTCCCGCAGATTCCAGTCTGATACGTTCTGATCTTTATTCCGTCTGTGGTGTCAGGGCTAACTTGAGAAATTTGTACTCCACCGTTAGGTGGAACCGTAGTTATTGCCCTCATCTTCATTCCTCCAGTGCAATGATTCTGGCAGGTGCCCCATCTCCACCCTTCACCAAAATGGGCATAACTTCCACAGTGAAAGAATGACCAACCAGTTCCAATAATGTGATTGAGTTGAGGTTCTCTGCTATAGGTATGGAAGCACCAAGCAAAATATGGTGTGTCTCAAAATTCTTTGAGTTCTGAATTTCTGCTGATGGGGAATCTATCCCTACCAGTTTGACCCCATAATCCCTAAGCTTTTTAGCGTCTTCTCCTTTGATATATGTAAAATTTTCAAAAGTCTTGAAATTCTTCCAGTCCTTGTTGTACCCTGTATAAAGCAGTATAATGTCATAATGCTCTTTTGGCAGTCTCAATTCATTCGTCGGTTCATATGATATGCAAGTCGCCCTCCCTCTTAGGTCCGAAACGTCAAGTTGATCTATCGTTTTACCTCCTTCTATGAAATGAGATGGGGCATCAAGATGTGTTCCTGTGTGTGTCCCGATCCTCATTTCTTTCATGTTGTATCCATCCTTCCTTATATTTTTGAACTGCCTTATTTCTGGTACAGGATCTCCCTTGAAGTAAGGCATCCCTTGTTCAATTGGCAGAGAAAGATCGAAAATCCTCAAAATGTTCCCCCCTTCTTGAAGGTGCCTTTCACTACCCAAGGGGGTTCTTCTTTGTTAAATGATTCCATCTTGTCTGTCTTGTATTCATCTAGTATCTTTTCATTAATCTCGATACCAAGACCTGGCTTTCCACTCAGTGAGAAATATCCCTTCTCCAAGCTGTAACCTGATTTAACGAGGTCTTTCTTCCATTTTGGCCAGAATTTCTCAAAGCTTTCCTGAATCAGGAAATTTGGTATGCTGTAATCCAGATGAAGAGTTGCAGCTGTCTGTATAGGACCGAAAGCATTATGATATGCAACTTCAACTCCAAACGAGTCGGCAAGTACTGCCGATTCCCTTCCCTGGATTATTCCACCCACATTCGTGATGTCTGGCTGTATCACGTCTACAAGATCCGACACAAAGTAAGGGAGGAATAAGTTCTTGTTGAGTACTCTTTCTCCCAGCGCTATTCTCACATCTGTTCTTTCTCTCAATCTCTTTAGTCCAATGAATTGATCCGGGTGTACTGGTTCTTCAACAAAGAACGGTTCCAAATCCTCAATTCCCTGTGCAACTCTTATTGCGGAATTTGCGGAGAATCTGCCGTGACACTCTATCAGTAAATCAAGGCGTGTTCGCTCTTTCAGTATCTCAATAATTTTCCTGGCCTCACCTACTCCATTCTCATCAATCTTATCATAGTTTGAACCGAACGGATCGAATTTGGCCGCCGTGAACCCCATTCCCTCAACTTCCTTAGCTTTGGTCAGGAAATTTTGGGGGGTCGTACAGCTATCATACCACCCGTTAGCATAAGCCCTCACCTTATCCCTGACCTTTCCGCCCAAGAGATCGTAGATAGGTGCTCCATATTCCTTTCCTACAATATCCCACGATGCGATCTCGAATGCACTCAGTGCCGCAGTTGACTCCATAGAAACAGGGAGATAGAATGAATGCTTGTAAAATTCAAGATAATTCCTCTCTATCTCTTCCACTTCTCTGCCCATGAAGACCCTCTTCACCTCTTTCATTTCCTCGTAAACTGGCCTTGTCATCAGCGTAGTTGGAGCTTCACCATAACCCACTTCCCCATCGCTGCTTACAACCTTCAGAACTAGTATCGTAGAACTCCAGGGGCTTGATTTTTCGCCCTCTTCTCCAAGTTCGAGTATTTCAACGTCTTTGATTCTTGTCATACCTATATCTAACAAATTATTGCTAAAAACACTTCCGAATGACATAATTGCCTTAAATCTGGCTTGCTAGCTTCGCTAAAGTAATCTACTTTTTAGTTTTTGACGACTCATATATGGCTAAGGCTACTGGAGCCAGTTCCACCGTTTTATCTGCGACTTTCATTATGGGTACATCCCTGTAATACTTCCCTAGCTCACGATCCACTGATTCCTTTAGTTCCCTGATCAGTGAACGATCGTTCTTCATGAGCCCCCCTCCCAGGAATATTGCTTCTGGATCGAATTCGTTTATGTAATTTGAAATGGCAACTGATAGGTAATACACGGTCTCATCTATTAGCAGAGTGCAGAATGGATCCCCAAGTCTCCTGCCGCTGAAAATGTCCTCTGCGGAAAGTCTCTCGAGTGGAATAGACGACAGAAAAGGTGAATTTCTTATCTCACGCGAGTTCTCTGCCGCCCTTCTCGCAAGTGCTCTCCCCGATGCCAGGGATTCTATGCACCCTCTTCTTCCACAGCCACAGACAGGCCCATTTGCAAGGATAACAGCATGTCCCAGTTCCCCTGCATACCCGTTTCCTCCCCTGTAAACCTCATTGTTTATGAATATCCCGCCGCCGATACCGGTTCCAACCACTAAGTAAATGAAATTCCTGTACTTCTTCCCCCTGTCAAAGAGTTTTACGGAAATCGCCTGAGCGGTTGCATCATTATCCACAAACACCTTGTGCTGGAAGGCCTCTTCGAGCTTGGCCTTTAGATTAACCACCCCCCATCCCATCAGATTGGGTGCAAAGAGTGATACGCCTTCCTTTGACAGTGGGGCAGGAAATATAACTCCTATATGGTCAAAATCATCAAACTGCTGGCCAATATGATGTATCTGATGGATTAGATCTGAAACCCCCCTAAGCTTCCTTGTCTTTGCCTCGACTCTCTTTTCTATATGCCCATTACTTGTAGCAAGTACTGCAGTTATTTTTGTTCCCCCGAAGTCGAATCCGAGATACTTCTCGTTGGCCACCAGTGAGTAGGGAATTATCAAATTTATTCTTTCTTATACTATGAAGGACTCCCCCGGTTTTAGGATTGGGACCTTGAACTGGTCTCCCAATGCTTCTCGAAGGTCGTTCGGATTGGTTTCTATGGGTGGGAAGGTTCCGTAGTGCATTGGAATGACTATTTCTGACCCGATC
>JBMFVV010000021.1:16283-17735 GCA_049965815.1 Thermoplasmata archaeon
TGCTTCTCGAAGGTCGTTCGGATTGGTTTCTATGGGTGGGAAGGTTCCGTAGTGCATTGGAATGACTATTTCTGACCCGATCATTCTGGCAGCCATCGCCGCCTCTTTTGGTCCCATCGTGAAGAAACCACCAGTGGGGAGAAGTGAAACTTTAGGTTTGTACATCTCCCCTATCAGTTTCATATCGCTGAATATGCCAGTATCTCCTGCATGGTAGATCGTCACATTATCGCCTGTTATAACTGCTCCTGCGCAGTTCCCGCTGTGTATTGCCTGGACTAGCGCTACCTTGATCTTCCCAAAATTGACTTCATTCCCAATGTTCATTCCTATCAGGTTCTCCTCAGGAATACCTTCGTTAGCTCCAGGAAGAACATTCTCGAACATGGAGATCAGTTTAGCTCCCTTGTTCTTTGTTATTTCAAACGCGTCACCCATATGATCGTCGTGATTATGTGTCACTACCACATAGTCGATCCTCTTCAGGTTTTCAGGTTTAATAGGTGATTTTGGGTTATTCCTTAGGAAAGGATCGACTAACACAACTGCATCCTTGAAATCTATCTGCCATGCTGCATGACCATACCATGTGAGTTTTACCATTTCTCTCTACTCCTCTGACCCATTATCAACGTTGAATAAAAGATTTTGTTAGCTGCTCTTTTAATCATTGTTCAGGAAGGAGAATTTAGCTTTCCTGACGCTAGCAGGCTCTCTAGGAACTTACCTCTTATTTCATCGTGATCTTTTCCGCTGACTGTGAGAATTATCTTTACAAGATATGAATCCTTTCCAATTTCCTCTACATTGCAATGGTACTCAGTTATTTCCTTCATTTTTGAGACTATAGAATCCACATCCTTCTTGAAGTTGAAATAATCAATATTCTTCAGTATTTCTGTCCTGATCTGAACCCTGTTCCTTACAGGGTTCACTGTAGTTGCTCCCTGGATCACTATACTGTTCGGGAGTTTAAGGACAGTTCCGTCGTCTTCCAATATGGTGGTGAAATTCATTGAAATGTCATCTACTGTGCCTGACATTTTCCATCTGAATTCATCCCTTGAGAGAAACTTGGGAGGATAGGAGGGCAACATATAGGAGTATTGCCACGTATTGAATTCGATGTAATCGCCTGGAGAGAACGGTTTGGACCATATAAGAAGTATTCCACTGAAGAAATTAGAAAGTATTTGCTGGGCAGCCAATCCAATAATTGCCCCGGCAAAGGCACTCCCCAGAATGACGGAACTCAGATCCACACCGAGCAGATCCAGAATAACGAGGAGAATGATGAAATAACCTAAAATTGATGTCAGGAACACGAGGGGTCTCGCGTACTTCTTCTGTATCCTCCTTTCAAGGGTTATTGATAAGGCCCTGAGTATCAATCTCAGGATTATGTAAAGTATCAGGCCAAAAAGTGCAGCCTGTATGATATCTGTGTATTGC
>JBMFVV010000022.1:0-17070 GCA_049965815.1 Thermoplasmata archaeon
TAACTATAATTAGAAGCAAAAGTATAGACTATTCAAACATTTTATAAGATCAGATCTGCGGCTCTGATTCCATATCTGAAATGTAACTAAGGACGGACTGAGAATTCTAAAATAGTGGATGGCGCTGCCAAGGGAATCAGTAAATTTTCAAGCAATGATTAGATTACAGAGAAGGGAAGTAAAACTCTTATAACAACAAAAACTGATAAAACGTGGATCAGAATTCTCTGTTCAATAAGGACACAAGAGTATTGGCAGTTGACGACGCCCCATTCTCCAGGGAGGATAGGTTTACCAGCATAGTTGGATTGATAATGAGGAAGGACTTTTACATAGAGTCCATATTTAAAAAGACAATAGAGGTCGATGGACTTGATGCCACTGATAGAGTAATTGAAGGCATAAAAGAGAAGGGTACTGGGGTCAAAGTCTTGATGACCCAGGGGATCACACTAGGAGGATTCAATATTCTTGATGTGAAGAGGCTTTATGAAGAGACAAAGATTCCTGTCATTAATGTCGTGGACCATGAGCCGAACATGAATGCAATAAAAGAAGCACTTCAAAAATACTTCAAAGATTGGGAAATCAGGTATTCAGTACTTAGTGAAGATTTCCAAAGGTTGGGCCCACTCTATGTCCAGGCAACAGGAATCTCTTCAAAGATAGCATACAAGTTCCTGAATCAGATGACGATTAACGGCAAGGTCCCTGAGCCTTTAAGAATGGCGGACCTCGTTGCTGGAATAATATAGGTTACACCGAGTCCAATCTTGCAAGCCTTATGTCTTTTCTTCTCCTTTCCAGGTATTTATATACGGTACTGTGTTGATTCCCACGAAGTATCATCATCACGCTTTCCCTAGAAATCTGATTCTGTACGTAATCTCCTATGAGGGAAGCAGTATTACCATAAATGGATACATAAGATTCCGACAGTTCCTCTATTAGACGTCTTGTCTTACCACCAGTGCCAATGAGCCTTGCCTTTACTGTCTTTGCACGCTTTGAGTTTTTGCCCGTATAGTCCTTTAAATCTATAACCTCCAGATAAGTACCGGGATCAAATAACCTGAACGCCCTCTGGGGGGAGAAACCACGCCCTATAGCCCTTATAACATCCCTCGTTCTCAGTGACATTTCTGGATCTGTTGCCTTGCTATCGTCGATGATGACATCTCCGGTTGATGAATCTATGGTCAGAACCAGTTGTGATATCTTCTCAATTTCTGCCCTGGTTTCGCCATTTTTCCCTACCAAAACCCCTATTCTTTCCTGAGGAATTCTAATTGAATACGTCTGAACCACCCGTCGTATATTTTAGCACATCTGCTTCATTTAGTTTATACCCAAATTTGTTAAAAAATCTTGTCATTATCCCGATATCCCTTTTCAAGAGTACGGTCGACATTACATCATCAGTTTGAATCGCCTGTGCTATGTCTATCATGTATGGTTTTTTCCTGTACACAAGGAAATTATACTCACTCAAGTCCCCGTGCACCAGTCCTGCTTTTACGTAAAGGGTTCTGATTGCAACGAGAGTTTGGTCAACAATCTCTCTCGTGATATCGCAATCCTTCATAAGGGGTGCAGGGACCCTCTTCGTTCCTATGTACTGCATCACAAGTATATTTCCAACTACCTTGATCGGGTGTGGCGCAGGCACTCCTGCATCAAAAGCCAAATTAAGGTTCCTAAACTCCCTGTGAGCCCATTGCACAATAAATTTCCTTTTGTTTCCGGTGTTTTCAACTCCCCATCGCTGGCCAGCATATCTTTCTATGTTCTTGAATGTAGAAGCAACAGTCTTGTAGATTTTCACTGCATAGAATTTGTCCTTCTTCGATGCTGCGAATACTAGGCTTTCCTTTCCAGATGCTATCGGGAATTCAAACCTGTCAATAATCCCGCTGGTGAAAAGCTTATATATATTAAGTATCGTGAATTTATCAAATACATAGCCAAAGACTTTCTGCGTCTCTTTTAGTCTTTCTTCTATTTTCTCCTTTCCTTCATTGTCACTTGAAAACATCCAAGATCTCCGGTAGAATCTGGTTCCTTGAAAGATACGTTGCCTGCGTCTTCGTGTACCTGAAATTTACGTCTGCTCGTTCGTCCTGGAAACTCCACGGTTTTACGATGACCAGATCACCTTCTCTCATCCACATTCTCTTTCTGATCTTTCCCGGTATCCTTCCCGTTCTGGTCTTGCCGTCAGCACACATCACTGTGAGTCTCGAGCTTCCCAGGAGTTTTTCAACTATACCAAACATCTCGCCCTTGTTAGGATTCGGGAGAATTACTCTCGAGATTTCCTCTGTGTAGTCTTTTTCTGCGTCGCCCACTTCTCATGTAATCCTTAGATTTTATAAATAACTTGTCAATATTTTTCGGTGTTACGGCAAATTTAGAAAATTTGTAGGTATAATGAACTAAAGTGAATGAACAGGACCAGTTGGCGAATGAAAACAATCTGTCTCAAAATCATAGATGAATGGAGATATCATTGCATAAGCAACGTTTTGTTAAAATATCAAATGCTGTTACTCTTAAAGGCATGCCTACTGCTATAGAAGAATACGTCCGTAAGTCGATGGAGATAGTCAATACTAAGGAAGATCTGGAAAAGATGAGGCTATCGGTATCCAAGAAATTCAGGCTTGCTAAGGTCCTTAGCAATACGGACATTCTTATTATGTTAGGAAATGATGATAAGGCAAGGTATTCAGAGATTTTGACCAGAAAACCTACAAGGACGCTGTCCGGTGTTTCAGTCATTGCAGTGATGACATCGCCCTATTCTTGCCCACACGGGAGGTGCACGTACTGCCCTGGAGGCGTTGATTTTTCATCGCCACAGTCATATACTGGATTTGAACCTGCAGCAATGAGAGGGAAGCAGAATAACTATAATTCATACCTCCAGACAAAAAATAGGCTGGAACAACTGAAAAGAATTGGCCATCCAACAGACAAAATTGACCTGATAGTGATGGGAGGAACATTTACAGCGAGGGAAGAAGGGTATCAACGTGAATTTATAAAAGGTAGTCTTGATGCAATGAACGGATTTATTTCGGACAACCTCAGTACTTCAATGCTTGAAAACGAGTACGCAGAAAACAGGTGCATAGGGCTGACAGTCGAGACTAGACCAGACTGGTTCTTCGAAAAAGAGATGGATCTTGCTCTCGAATACGGTACAACAAAAGTGGAACTCGGTGTGCAGACAGTATTCAACGACATTCATCGTGAAACAAAGAGAGCCCATAGAATATCAGACGTGATAAGATCTACCAGATATGCCAAGGATTCTGCATTCAAGATACTTTATCACCTGATGCCAGGCATAGGAGGAGTTGACAGCGTAGGTGACATAAAGACCCTGACTCGTCTATTTGAAGACGATAGACTAAGGCCTGATATGCTCAAGATATACCCCTCTCTGGTTGTTGAAGGAACCCAATACTTTGAATTATTCAAGAAGGGGGAATATAGGTCATACGAAAGCGAAGAGGCAGTTGAAGTGGTTTCTGAATATTTCAAGTATATTCCTAATTATGTTAGGATACACAGGATACAGAGAGATATTCCCGTCTATAAGATAGTTCAGGGTGTCAAGAGGAGTGACCTTCATGATCTTGCGCTCAAAAGAGCGCTCGAGAAGGGGTATGAAATAAGGGAAATTAGATACAGAGAGATAGGGCACACAGGCAAAGCCACAGGCAAGGTGGAAATGAAGATCACCAATTATTTTGCATCCGGTGGACTTGAAAAATTCATGGAGTTCGTAGATGAAATGGACAAGATCATAGCTTTTCTTAGGTTGAGGGTCCCGGGAGAGAATGTTGAAAGACCGGAGTTGACAGGGAAGACTCTGATTAGGGAAATAAAGACATTTGGCAAGGAAGCAAGAATAGACGAAGAAGGAGAGTTCCAGCACCGGGGGTACGGTAGGAGATTGTTGAAGGAAGCTGAAGATATAACAAGGGAACTTGGCTACGAAGGAATTGCTGTTATCTCTGGAATTGGTGTCAGAGAATATTTCAGGAAGAACGGGTATGAACGGTTGGGCCCATACATGTCAAAAAGGACGGAACTGATTTAAGCAACTTCAAATTGTACTTTTATGTCCGCCCTGTTATTGCTGTCATTCATCATATTACTACTATCCCTCCTATTTCTGGCTCTGTCAATATCAATGATCCTCAAAAAATACACTCTGCGTGGCACTGTCATAGCTATATTCTTCCTCATTCTATCAGTGAAGTACCTGATTTTTATCTACTTCGAATTTGTTGGTATTCCCGTAAATATGGTTCTGTTCCTTGGTGCAGACATACTGATGATATTCTCTCTTCTAGCGTTGATGGTCTCTAGGTGAATTGTTGAGCCCCCCAACCCGTAAGGACCAAGTGCTGGATTTCGTGAAGAAAAATCCTGGTTATCACTTCAGGGCAATACAGAGGTCTCTAAAGTTGTCTACGGGTGTACTTCAGTACCATCTGGGGGCCCTTATGAAAGAGGGAGAAATCATAGCAAGAGAGATAAATGGTACTAGCTGCTACTTCCCAAGTAGGTCGTTCAGCGAAGACCAACTCAAGATCATGAGCCACCTAAGAAACAGGGTAAGAAACAGAATCCTAAGGGTACTTCTCGATGGAAATCCCCGGCAGCCGTCTGAGCTGAAGAAGGGGCTTTCTGTGAGCTCACCCACTTTAAGTTACCATCTGTCCTTGATGACAGAAGATGGTATACTTGAAAAGGTGTTGAGCGAGAAGGGCATTTCATACAAGATCAAAGACATAAACCTTTTCAAGGGATTGATAATAGATTACAAGGAATCATTTGTGGATAAAATGATACAGGATTTTGTGGAATTGTGGACGAGATAACTACTTTTTCTTATAATAGGCGAAAAGTCCAATGATTATGATAAGGAATATTGCTCCACCTACTGCTATAGATATCGAGTTTGACACGAGATTCTGCAGGAGGGGGCTCTGGAAGCCGGAATTGATCTGGTAATAACTCATTACATCGTTATTTATCTGCTGGCTAGACGTTAGCACCTGGTTAAAAACTACGCTGAAACTGCCATCGGTTATAGGGAACGAAAAGCTGATAAAAGCTCTTCCTTCATTGATACTGTTATTAACCAGTAGTGAAACATTCGTCAGGTACCCTCCAACATATACCAGCCCCGGTGAATGTAGAACAAATGGATAACCAGAATAGTCTATTGTTAAATTGTAAATTCCTGATGAATTTATCCTATGCGTACCGTTTGCATATAAGCCATTCATCGTTATACTACTAGCAGGTACCATTTCAACTATTGTTAACCATGAGTAGGATGAATTCCCGCTTATTGTCATACTGTTCAGGTAGGACTGCTGTGGTGGGGTGACAAGCTTGAATGTCCCATTCTTCCCAGTGAAATTTTCGGTTATTTGGTTCTTTGAAAGATGAATGGAATCGTTAAATGAAAGCGTGTCGTTTATGGGAGAGACCAGATTATTTGCAAATGACAGGTCCAGGGAACTACCTGTTCTTTTTACAACCGATTTGCCGAAATGTATTTGGAATTGCTCGACGGACCCAAACGGGCTGTTGCCCATCTGAACGTCCTCCACTGTTATCATCGGTACCTTTTCTACGGTCGTTGCCGCCCCCTGAGCTATCGCTGGGGTAAATGCGATGATTGTGGCAATCACAATCAGTACCGTTATAGCTGTTAACAGCTGCTTCAACATTCATTGATAGAAATGTCATTATAAAATTATCTGGTACGAATTTCTAATAGCTATATTATAGAATAGCTAATCTTTTGGCCCTGAGATATGGCTTTGCGCAGGGCCCTCCCCTGAACTGACTTTGTTTTTACCTGTATAAGTCCGTTCTTTGATACACGTGCAATGAATAGGGGTGAGTCATCTACCAGTACTTCTACTTCCTTATCTTTGAGTTCTGTGCCGACATGAAGGTTTATCTTGTTTTCTGTTACTTCGGCTCCAAGACTTTCCTTCGTTTTAAAATTCATTTCCTCGATGTCTATCGGCATTCCAATATCCTGCTCCAGTCCCTTTACCCTGCCTCCACCCCTTCCGATCACCTCTCCCATGTATTGCTCTGGTACATAGAGCTTGAGTCTACCGGAATCGTCAACATCTATCTTGTGCGGGATATCGTATAGTTCATTCTCTATGTGATTTATAATCGCCTTTATGTCACGCTTCTGTTTCTTTTTAACAGGTACCACAACAACTTGTTCTCCAAAAGTGTATATCTCGTACAGCACTAATCCGGTGAAGAAATCTTTTATTTCTATCACTGGTCTCGCTAGATCCTCTTCGCTCATGCCTGACGGTATTTTAACTGAATAGCTAAGGTCAAGAACGTCCTTAATTCCTCCATTCTCGATGTAGATGATTGTATCTATAATCTGAGGTATCAACCCTAACTCTATCTTTCCAACAAACCTTTGCATTGCGTCTATAGCCCTTGATGCGTGTATGACGCCAAGCATTCCTACACCAGCCAGCCTAAGATCGGAGTAAGTAGCGAAATCTGCAGAGACTCTAATCTCATCAAAAACTGTGTAATCAGGTCTCTCTAGGAGTAGAATATCTCCGGTTTTTTCGATGGAGCCCTCGAGTGGCGTCAGTTGAGTGATTTCTTGCGATACCTGAAGGTCCCTAGGTTTCTCTATCGTCTTCACTATCTTTCCCTGGGAATTGTAGTATTCTGCCAAAGCCTGCACAAATGTGCTTTTTCCAGCCCCAGGCTTGCCGGAAACTAAAATGCCTTCGGCCCTTTCTTTGAATCTTTTCATTAGAGAGTCGCCGATTTGATAATCTTCCAGATTCAATTTTTTGATTGGTCTCACTGCAGTTATCTCAATTCCATCACTCACCGGAGGTCTTGTTATGATTATTCTTATGTTCCTGAGTTGAACTACAGTAGCTCCCCTGACATCCATATCAATCAGGCTCCTGCTGTCGTTTCTTGCCCTTTCGATTATATCGTTCGCTATGGTGTTGAGTTCCTCTCTGTCTATGATAGCATTACCGTATTCCAGGTTCCATTTTCCCGGGCCACCGACTTTCATCCTTGGCTTGGTTCCCTCCTTTAAATGAACAGACATAGTGTCATCTGTGAAGAATGTCTCAATCTTTTTTGAGAATACTTGGATAGGCTCAAGGTACAGCACCCTTATTCCCTTAACCTCGGCAACAGATTTCTGGATGAAGTCACCAGTAACGAGTACTGAATTAGTTTCAAGGGCAGATTGCCTGATAAGATCATCGATTTCACCACTCTTAGCCCTTTTTATCTGCCACTCAGCTGGCCTCCTCCCTGTGAAAGTGAGCGTAATCCTCCCTTCATCGCACAATTTCCTGAGGGTCTTCAGTTCCTCAAGTCCAGTAAATCCAATGCTCTTCCCTTCGTTCGCCTGGTGTTCAATCTCTGAAATAAGGGATTCTGGAATTACGACATCTGCAGGTGTTTTATCCTTCAGGAATTCGCAGAACCTCCCGTCTACGATGACCGATGTATCCGGTATGTAAGTTTCTTGTTTTTTGTCTTCCATTTGAATCCTTCACTCCCATTCGATAGTTGCGGGCGGTTTATCTGTGATATCGTAAACGACTCTGCTTATGTCAGGTATGCTGTTCGTAATATTCCTTGAAATATCCGCAAGAGTGTCAAGGGGGATGTGAGTGAAATTAGCAGTCATTCCGTCTGTGGAATTAACGCATCGAATTGCAACCGTTGAGCCATAAACTCTCCTGTCTCCGTGAACTCCCGTTGTCTTATCTGCAAGTAATACTACGAAATACTGCCACGGTACTTCTTCCATCGCCGAAACTTTTGATTCCAAGATTGTCGTTGCCTTTTTCAGGAGATCCACTCTTTCCTTAGTCACTTCTCCAATGATCCTGACTGCGAGACCCGGGCCAGGGAATGGCTGCCTCATTTTCGGTATTCCATAATAATCAGCAATCTGTCTTACCTCGTCCTTATAAAGATCCCTTAGAGGTTCAACAATTTTGAGATTGACCACCTTTGGCAAGCCCCCAACGTTATGGTGGCTCTTTATAGTGTCTCTCAACCCGCCACCAGACTCTATCCAGTCTGGCGCTATGGTTCCCTGCACCAGATAATCTGCATTGAATTGCTTTGCCTCTCTCTCAAATACGTCTATGAAGGCCTTACCAATTACTTTGCGTTTTGACTCGGGGTCTGTAACTCCCCTAAGTCTTTCCAGGAATAGAGTCTCTTCCTTTGTTATTTTATGGTTTACGCCAAGTTTTATCAGGGTATTACGTACGTCATTCTCCTCTCCAGTACGCATTAACCCTGTATCAACATATACCGCCAGTACATCTGAACCAAGTGCATCTGAGGCTATTTTCGCCGCAATTGTACTGTCTATTCCCCCAGAAACTGCAATTATGGACTTTCCAGTAACTTCCTTTCTTATACTTTCAATTGCCTTTGACACATACGATTCAGGAGAGAACAATTCAGATCCGTTTTCAGGTCTTCAGAAGAACGGCCAGGAATATCAGGAGAGCTATTACGGCTCCTACTATTGCTGATACGAGGTATAGAACACCATTGTATATCACGCTCGAAAGGCTTACGTTAAGAGCAATCCTAGCAAAATAGGTTATAATCCACACTACCACTCCTACAACTCCAAGAACTATGCCGAAATTTCTTACTTTTCCTGATCCGAAGTACGCAGCGAAGATGCCCAGTACAAGCAATGCTAATCCCAGAATCAGTAGAAGCATTGCAACAAAAATCTCACCGAAGGACGAAATCATATCATTACCTACATCTTTATTCCGGTTAATGTCTTCGTGTCCAAAATACCTTCTATTACTCGAATTTTTTCCATGACTATCTGACCTAACTCGGTAAAATCTTTAGTTTCAAGTTTTGCAATCAAGTCGTATTCTCCAAAAAGTGGGTGTAATTCCACTATCTCTTTTATCTTAAGCAACTCATTGTATACCTGATGTTCCTTTCCTGGAACTGTACTGATCAAAACGAAACCAACAGCCAGATTAACCACCGAAGTTTAATTGACTGGTCTTATATATCCTTTTCGAGATTTTTGGTGCGATAGGCAATATACATCCCCAAAATTCTGCATATAAGTCGGTCTTCATCCACCCTAGGCTGAGAAAACTGAAATCAATGAAAGTCAAAGGTGATTTTTAGTCAGATTTACCCAACAAAATATTTTAACTCATAATAACTATCCAAGTTATGCCTTTGGTAGATATCGACCTAATAATTGGCGGACCCCAAGGTGGTGGAATAGATAGTGCTGCTCAGATAGTCATTCGTGCTTTCTCAATAGCAGGATATGAAGCATATGGAATAAGGGAGTATTATTCAAATATAAAGGGAAGACACAGCTACTTTCACGTCCGAATCAAGGAGACCCCAGTTCGAAGCCTGAGATACCCAGTAGACCTCTTAGTATGCCTAGATTACGAGAGCCCGTTCGTGCACATGGACGATGTGTCAAAAAAGACCAAAGTTCTCTACGATGAAGATCTGGTTAACACTAAACTCGATCAGGTTCTCACCATGGAGCCGGAAACCAAGAAACACGTAATGGATAAGTTGAAGGCCGATGGTTTTGAAATGACCATCGCCGGAGCGATCAACTATATGAAGAAAAAAGGGGCGATTCCTTATCCAGTCTCTTTTAGATCACTAGTAGTAGGTGCGCTCGGACCAAATAAGCCTCCTGCCAGGTACGCCAATACTCTTGGCGCTTCTTTGGCTATGGCGCTCATGGGTCTTCCTGCAGAATTCACATCAAGAGGAATTGAAAGCGTATTTGGTAAAAAGAAGGAAGTAGTTGAAGATAATGAAATGATAATAAAATCTGGCTACGATTTTGTCAAATCGCACAACAATGTAAATGTTCAGGAATTGCCAGTTCGCCCTGCTAAGGATAAATATATACTAACAGGTAACGAGGCAATAGGAATTGGCAAGGTCATAGGTGGGCTGAAACTGCAAACGTATTATCCTATCACGCCGGCTGCGGACGAAAGCTTCTTCCTTGAAGGGCACGATTATTTCGAAACATCCATGGGAGATGAAATCGATAAAGAGAACGAAGTTCTTAAAAATACAGGAATAGTTGTTGTTCAGGCAGAGGATGAAATAGCTGCCATAGCAATGGCAATTTCTGGTGCAATGACGGGAACCAGAACCGCAACTGGAACATCTGGCCCAGGTTTCTCTCTGATGGCAGAGGCAATTGGATATGCAGGTATTAATGAGGTACCAGTAGTGGTCACTCTTTATCAGAGAGGTGGTCCTAGTACAGGGCTTCCAACGAGGAACTCACAGGCAGACCTAATGTTCGCGATAAATGCTGGACACGGCGAGTTTCCAAAGATCGTTTATTCCTCTGGCGACGTTCCTGAGGCTATATATGATGCTGTAAGGGTATTCAATTATGCCGAGAAATTCCAGGTTCCGGTCATTCACATCCTTGACAAGAATCTCGCCAATTCATTCTTCCTGGTTGACAATCTAGATTACAGCAAGGTAAAGATAGAAAGGTGGAAATTAGCTCAGGACAGTGAAAATATCGAACGGTTCAAATTTACCGATGATGGAGTTTCGCCGATGGGACTTTTCGGGGAAAACATAATATGGCTGACTGGTGACGAACACAGCGAACTTGGTCACATAACGGAAGACCCAGAAACAAGGGATGCGATGATGGTAAAGAGAATGACGAAGCTTCAAACAATCCTCAAGGAGATACCGGAAAATGAGCAAGTTGAGTTTTTTGGAAACCCAGAGGCTGATGTTACGCTTCTCTCCTGGGGAAGCAACAAGGGCGTTATTCTAAGTGTGTTTGAACAACTGAAGGCGGAGGGAATAAAAGCCAATTTTGTTTATGTGAAATTAATGAACCCATTCCCAACGAAGCTCGTTTCCAAGTACCTGTCCAAGGCTAAGGTTGTGATCGATCTTGAGAATAACTACACAGGACAGCTTGCAACGCTCGTCAAACAGAACTGTGGTATAGACATACAGAATTTTATCCTTAAGTACAACGGAAGGCACACAACTGACGACGAGGTTTACGAGGGTATCAAACGTATACTTGAAAAGAAAGAAAAGAAGGTGGTGATGATTCGTGGCGCATAATTTTAGGACAGATCTATGGGTAGACTGGTGTCCGGGGTGCGGAGACTTTGGAATACTAGCAGCCCTTCAACAAACAATGGCAGAGCTCAATAAGAAACCGGAAGATTTTGCTATATTCTCTGGTATAGGATGTTCTGCCAAAACTCCACACTACATAAACGCACCCGGAATGCATACACTTCACGGGAGAGTTATTCCTTTTGCGACTGGAGTAAAACTTGCAAATCCCAACCTGACGGTTATAGCAGATGGCGGAGATGGAGATCTTCTCAGTATCGGAGCAGGTCATTTTGTGGCCGCTGGAAGAAGAAATGTCGATATGACTATCATAATCCACAACAATGGAGTTTACGGACTGACCAAAGGACAGGCTTCCCCAACAATGCCCAGAGGGGAGAAGACGAAAGGGCTGCAGAGGCCAAATATACTGGATTCGTTGAATCCCGTCGCCTTGGCCCTATCCGTTGGTTACACATTTGTTGCAAGAGCATTTTCTTTCGACGTCAAGAACACTAAGGACATAATCTTGAAGGCCGTTAGGCATAGAGGAACTTCGGTAATTGATCTCCTCCAACCCTGTCCAACCTATAATGATATCAATACAAAGGAATGGTATGAAGAGAGGATATACTACCTTGACAAAGATCCCACTTGGGACCCTGTTGTTAAAGATGCAACATCCGAAGCGTCTGAAGAAAAATTCATTCAGGCCATTAAAAAATCCTTGGAATGGGGCGACAAAATCCCACTTGGCGTACTTTATCAGAATGACTTGGTGCCATCATTTGGTGACAGGATTTCAGATCACTTATTGAACTACTTTGAAGTCCCACCCTCAAGCTCCCCAATACTGAATGAAGAAGGATTGCCGGTTGCCAGAATGGAGACAATATTCACAGATCGGTTAATCAGAAGATGAGAATAGGGGCTCACCTGTCCACAAGGGATGGATTCGCAAAACTCCCAGAGAATGCGTTCAAGCTTGGGCTAAGAACCTACCAGTTTTTCTCCAAGAACCAGATGCAATGGAAGTCACGTCCTCTAAATGAGGAAGAAGCGATCGCTCACGCTAAGGCAGCAAAGAAAGCTGGCATAGACGACGAAGCGATCCATGCATCTTATCTAATCAATCTAGGGAGTCCGGAGGATGATAAGTACAAGAAGTCGTACGATGCATTTATTGATGAATTGAGGAGAGCAGAGAAGCTGGGGGTCCCTTATCTCATCTTCCATCCAGGGGCTCACATGGGCTCAGGCGAAGAAAAAGCACTTAAGAGAATTTCGGAGGCCATGAATTCCGCTATTCGGGATACAAACGATATTAGGGTTAAGCTGGTTGTTGAGAATACAGCAGGACAGGGCTCAGTGGTAGGATACTCTCTGGAACATCTTGCGTTCCTTTCCGAGAACAGTATAAACAAAGATAGAATAGGTTTCTGCATTGATACATGCCACGCGTATCAGGCAGGATACGACCTGAGCAACAAATTCGACGCATTCATGTCTGAGCTGGATTCAAAGATAGGGATTAACATGATTAAAGCATTCCACTTGAACGATTCGAAATTCCCATTGAACAGACATCTCGATAGACACGAGAACCTGGGGAAAGGAACCCTTTCCCACGAATTCTATATTTCACTATTTGGAGAAAAGAGATTGTCAAATGTACCTGCATTCCTGGAGACCCCAGAGGGTGAGGAAGGATACCCAAAGGACTTAAGTTTCTTAAAGTCACTTGGGATAAAACTATGAGATTAGTTTACTTCTCTCAATAGTTTAAACTTTACCGAACGGCGGCTACAGATTATTGAATACACAGTGAAAATTGTGTCACTGGGAAAATAGACAACTGTTTTTTAAATCAGAATCTTCAGAATGAATGAAGTGCAATCGATAAAGATGAATGTTAACAAACATCGCTTCTTTGTGGGCTTCTAAAGACCGTGAGTTACTTGCTTTTCAACAAGTTTCTTTGCTTCCTTAATTATGCTTTCGGATATCCTTTCTCCAAATCCTTGAATTCTTTCGAGATCCTTAGTAGTGGAATTTGCAATCTTTTCCAGATTGAATCCATTAACCATTAGTCTCCTAGCTCTCACTCTACCAACGTTCGGAAGGAAAACCAGGGGAATGAGGTCCTGTTGAATCCCATTTGATATCCGATAGTTAAGAACCCTCAGTTCAGTCCTTCCAAGGTTAAGTGCTCTGGAGATTTCATATAATGAACGGGAGAGCCAGTCAGCTATTTCAACCCTGTTCCTCAAGTCTGCAGGCCATATATGGTACTTCTCAATGATCGCATCCTCTGGGAGCTCATCGATCCAGTCTGCCAAAATCATTGCAACTTTCATCTGCTCAGGTTCGGAATGGAATGGCAGATTGGAATTGGGCACGTAGGGAATGGATTCGTTATCTGAAACATAAAGCTGTGGCATATCTGGAGTTGAACATATTCCAAGAAGTATATCGTCTATGTTCTGCAGCGGGACGGTATTCCTTAAAATAACTCCAGTCAATGGATCTATGTAGAGTTCAGAGACCTTTCTTCCAAATGGAGTTGGCCTGAAGGAATCCGTTCCCTTGATCATATTATTTTCTTTCAGGAAATCTATGCTTCCTGCAATCCACTTGTCCAGTTGCCGGCCCTCATGGAATGCTAACGTAGTGGAGAAAAATTTATTGAGGGATTCAAGGTCTTTGCTCATACCGGATGAGATCAGGCCAAGGACGTGCATTCTGATCTTGCTCTCGTTAATCATTGATGTTATGCTCTCAAGCTCTCCATTTATGTAAGTTGAAAACACATCCTGAAGTCTGTTCTTGGACGTGTAGATGTATCCATTTCCAAGCCTGTCATACTTGACTCTACCGGCCCTACCTAACATCTGCTGAACTTCTAAGTTCGGAATCATGACGGATGAAAACCCATCGTACCTGAAAATGTCCTTTATAATTACAGACCTTGCAGGGAGGTTTAACCCTGCAGCTAGTGTGGTTGTAGCCACAATTACCTTCAGTTTTCTCTCTCTGAATAAACGTTCAACTAGTCTTCTCTGTTCCGAAAGCATTCCAGCGTGGTGATAACCAACACCTTTCTTTAAAACTGGAAGAAGCTTGTCATATCCGGGTGAATCGGAATCATAGTTGATTTTTTCAAGTTCGCTTCTATCTTTCTGAGTAAGCTTTGCATCAACAAATTTGCTCAATCTTTCAGCCGTACTTTCAGCTGATTTTCTTGATCTCACAAATATCAGCGTCTGTCCTGAATTTTCAAGAGAGTCCGTTACAAAATCCTCGAAATTATCTATGTCAGATACAAAAAGGCCGTCCTCGTCGATTATGGAATCAGACGTAGCGACAAACTTCCGAAGTGGTACAGGTCTGAAATCACTTGTCACTTCAGTGGAATTTAACCACATAGCGATGTCACTCACGTTTTTAACTGTGGCTGACATGGCTATAAATTGCGCACCTTCCACAAGAAACCTAATCTTTGAAATAACGATCTCAAGGGTACTTCCCCTAGATTCATCGATTATGTTATGTATTTCATCGAAGACCACGAATCCTAAGTTGTCGAATACGGACGGATTGTTCCTAAGAAGTGAGTCCACCTTTTCTGAAGTTGAGATTACTACGTTGTAGTTTTTCAAGTAGTCAGATGGCCTGTCATAGTCACCGGTGCTGATGCCCACTTTCAGGCCAAGATCAGTGAAAAATTTTAGGTCTTCATATTTCTCCTCAGCAAGAGCACGTAGTGGTACAACATACAATGAACGGAGACCCATTTTCCAGGCCCTCAGCATACCATAGTAAGCAACTACAGTCTTTCCCGAGGAGGTGGGTGTGGCCAAAAGGAGAGATTCTCCCTTGGATAGAATCTTCATTCCTTGGATTTGCAGAGGGTAGAGTCTCTCTATCCCCTCCTTTTCCAAGTACTTGATAAATTCAGCTGGTGCTGGAAACTCTAGATCCAAAGCCTAGATTACCTCTTTCCCCATTGAATCCCTAAGAACCTTCGGGATTACTATCGTACCGTCCTCAAGTTGGTAATTCTCCACTATTGCGACCAGTGTCCTGGTAGTTGCTATAAGGGTTGAATTTAGGGTGTGTACGAATGCATTTCCTTCCTTTTTCCTATATCTTACCTTAAGCCTTCTTGCCTGGTAGTCAAGGACGTTAGATGCACTGACTACTTCCCTGAATTGGGCCTGTGCGGGATACCAGGCCTCTATGTCAAACTTCCTGCTGGCGACATTACCCAGGTCACCAGTTGCGATATCAACAACTCTAAATGGTATCTCCAGAGACCGATAGAAATCCTTTGCATTTTCCAGGAGCTTTTGGTGATATCTCTTCGAATCATCGGGTTTTACATAAGCAAATTGCTCTATCTTGTTGAACTGATGAACTCTGAATATCCCCTTTGTATCTTTGCCATGAGCTCCGGCTTCTTTCCTGAAACAGGGTGAAATACCTGCGTATAGTAATGGGAGAGTTGATTCCTCAAGTATAGAGTTGGAATGGTATGCCGCAATCGGGTGTTCAGACGTTGCAATGAGGTAGAGATCCTCACCTTCCACCTTGTAAAGTGTATCTTCAAAAGCAGTGAAATCTGTTGCACCGTCGGTAGCTTCCCGGTTAAGCATGAAAGGAGGCTCCATCAGAGTGAAACCACGCTTCTGAAGAAATTTAAGGGCATAATGTTCAAGTGTCGATTCTAAGAGAACCAAGTCACCTAAGAGGTAGTAGAATCTCGCTCCGGAGACAGCAGCCGCACTCTCGAGGTTTGCCAGATTCCTCTTGACAAGTAAATCCACGTGACTTTGTGGCTTGAATTTTGAGATTTCATATTCCATTCTATTTTTGCTCTGTGCCAAGAAACTGTCAACATCCTCGCTGAAAACCATCGCTTTACCGTCAAAATAAGTGGGTAAATTGCCTGATTCATCCTTAGCCACAGGAGCATCAGTATCCACAATATTAGGGATCCTCCTGAGTATAATGTCTCTCTTTTCTTCGGTTTCTCTCAGGCTGATTTCGTACTGTTGTATGTTTCTGTCAACCTCAGTAGCCTTCACCTTCACTTCATCTGGATTCTCTCCATTCCTGATCTTGATTCCTATCTCTCTGACAAGCCTATTTTTCTCTGCCTTCAGGTCGTTGGACTTCTTTAGAAGGTCTCTCCAATCAGAATCTAACCTAATTGCTTCCCGTATGATTTCATCATCCTGAAATCTCCTTTTCTGACTGTCGAATAGGACCTCTGGATTCTTTCTTAGGACGTTAACGTCTATCACAGATTAGGAACGAGTTCATTCTAATTAATTTTGTTTGAATATTTCAGATCGGCTGTTGATTCAATCTCCCTTCGATTTATCCTGAACTCCTAATTTTTTAGTAACAATGTAGTGTGATTTCACAGGTTTTTCTCCATTCCATCCTGGTTCCATTGGGGAAATGTTTATCTTTATCATTGTTATTATTATAATAACAATGACTTACATCGTGAGACAGAAGATCAACGGGAAGATATACGCATACGAGGCGAAGGGGGAATGGGACCCCGTGAGGAAGAACTCCAGGCAGAAGAGGACGTACATAGGAAGGATAGACGAAAACGGCAGCATCATACCTAAGGGTAGGGCAGAAGCGATCACAAGGGTGGAGGGTGCCTATGATTTCGGTGATGTGTTCCTTGTCCTGAGGGTGGCAAAGGACCTCAAGCTGGATGGTATACTCTCAGTCCTCTTCAAGAGGGACTCCCAGAGAGTTCTCCTCCTTGCAGCGAGCAGGTTGATCATGCCCGGTGCAATGAGACTGGTGAATCCATGGCTGTCAAGGACGTACCTGGACGTCCAG
>JBMFVV010000023.1:0-16905 GCA_049965815.1 Thermoplasmata archaeon
AAGAAGCAGAGGGAAATATTCGAGGCAATGAAGATAGACGAGAAAGACCTTGTTATTAACTAGATACGGAATTCAGGATTTATAGGTCCATGACATTATAGGGCATTTGCTGGAGGTTGTAATACTCCAAAATTTATCAATGGAAAAATATCATAAATTCAGGCACGCCCCCTGTTCTGCATCTTCTCTGTAATCATCTTCTTGAGCAGATCGGAAATTTCCTTACCCTCGAACTCACCTCGCACCTGTTTCATAACTTCTCCCATCAGTAGCTTAAAGGATCCATCCCCTCTTTCTTTCACCAAGGTCTCGTTTTCTCTGATTATATTCTCTATAATATTCAAAAGTCTTTCATCACTTTGATTCTTGAACCTGAAGTCTGAGTCTATTTCCCTATTGCCTTCATTGTCTTGCAATTCAAGAACGTAGTTTGAGTGATCATCCTTTTTCAGCACTATCTTCTTTCCTCCAGGCATACTGTACTCCCCGTCTTTATACAATGCCTCGAGAGATTCAGATGGAATGTTGCCTCTTGAAAATCTTCCCATCAGAGTACTTGCTTTTTCAACATCGGGTTGTTCCGATGCAAATACCACTGCAAGAAACCTTGCACATACCTTTGGATTGCCGAAATTATTGACAAATGACTCCAGGACAACATCGTATTCCTTCCAGAGCGAAACGAAGGCCTCCTGTCTTGGAACACCGAGTGATTCCAGATGTGTGACCCTCTGTTCTACAGTTGGTGGAACCTTCCTTTCTACGTCCCTGATATATGCCGAATCAAGTGGGATGAGCGGAATATCAGTTTCCGGGTACATCCTGGAGCTCCCTGGGAGAGGCCTTAGGAATCTGGTTTCATTATCGCTTGCTCCCCTTGTTTCAGCGGGAACCCCCTTCTTAGCTTCAAGTATCCTGTTCTGGATTATCTCTATGCATTGGGTTATCCTGTTTGATTCCAGTGAAACAAGTCCAAATGCATCCCCCGCTATCACTCCTAGTTTCTCTGATATTTCTTGCTTCTCTTCTTCGTCTATGCCATAATTTGGAAGTTCATCAGAATGAATGAATCCCCCTATTCCTACGGCCCTAAGCCTATCGGCAATTTCCCGTCCAAGCCTGTATTTACCATCATTCAGGACTCCTGACAGTCCTGGAAGAGTAAATCCAAATATTTTCTTGCCGCTCTTCAGGCCCTTAATAAATATATCTGAAGATTTGAAGAAGGTTGAATGTGTAAGATCTTCTAGATGGAATTCGGTAGACATATTCCTTTTACTTAGTATCTCAGCAATCTCTAGCAGAGACTGCTGTCTTTCAATCTCCTTCGATAGAACCCTTTCTATTTGAGATAGGGACTGCACACCCTTTATTTCTACTCTATTCCCCCCTCTTATGGATATGTTCAGGTCCTGTCTTATACTGCTTGCCTCTCTCCTAATCATACGGCTCTGTTTTACAGCAAGACCTATACTCTCTGCAACTTCCCTCGCCTCTTTTGGCGACCTGATGTCCGGGTCCGTTGATATCTCTATTAGGGGAATCCCAAGTCTGTCCAGAGAATAGACGACCTTTTTTTCATCTTCTCTTATCTTTCTGCACGCTTCTTCTTCCAGCGTGACTGAAGTCACCCCTATGGTCTTGGACTCTGTCTTGAAGGCGCCGTGTAATCCAATTACTCCAGTCCTTTGGAAGCCAGATGTGTTTGACCCATCTATTACAATTTTTCTCATGAAATGTACATTGTCTACCACCTTACAGCCCAAAATAAGCGATACTATTATAGCAGTCTCCAGTGTATCCTTGCCAGGATGGTGTGGTGGTTCTTCATCCATCTCTACGAGACAGGAGTTTTCTGTTTTCCTGTATTCAAACTCCTTGCCCTTCATAGATTCCTGCAGTGCCGCAGCATCCTTCTCTGATTTTTCGCCTGATACTATGGTAAGTCTTCTGGTGAATGATTCAAGCTCCTTTGTTCCCTCTTCACCCTTACATTCGCAAAATAGCTTCCTTCCGCTTACCTGGAAGTGTATTTCGAGCCCAATCTTCACGTCATTCTGTTCTTCTTCCAGAGATCTCACCTCTGAGGTTTTTCACAAGGAGCATTCTTGACGTTTCAGCGTCAAAGTTGCCTAGAAGGAAGGAGAGCTTTGTGTATGCAACTTCAGGAAGCATATCCTGCAAAGGAATTATGCCTGCTTTCTGGAGATTTCTTCCAGTAGTATAAACGTCCATATCGACGCTGCCATAAAGACACTGCGTTGTCATCCCTATTATCTTTCCTTGGCTTGTATAGTCAGTCACCTGTGAAATGAATCTGTTAGTCATATGGCCAAGTCCTGTTCCAGCAATTATCAGTCCATCATTGATGTCTGCAAATTTGTTGAATATTTCTTCGCTCATCCCTGGATAAAAATATAACAGCCCGATCTTTTCGCTCATTTTATCATAGAGTTTCATCGGTTTTTGATTGATCTTTTCGTAACTTCTCCAGTGTATTTCGAGATTCTTATCTATTTGGCCTATCGGTTCAGAATTTATGCTCTTGAACGCGTCCCTTCTGGACGAGTGCATTTTTCTCAGTCTTACTCCAGAGTGAATGTAAAGCGAGTCATCGCTGGTTGAAGAATGCATCACTACACACACCTGACCGACGTCAGACTGCGCAACTTTTACGGCCCCACTAAGGTTGAAAAACGCATCAGATGATGGCCTGTCCGGGGATCTTTGGGATGCTGTAAAGACCACAGGCGCTTTAGGGTTTTCTAAAAGAAATGCTATGGCAGAAGAAGTAAAAGATAGGGCGTCAGTTCCATGTGTGATTACAACGCCTTCTCCACGATCAACCTTCTCATAAACCTTCTTTGCGATATTAATCCAGTCCTTCTTTTGCACGTCCTCTGAAAGTATGTTTAAAATGATCTCTGCGTCAATTGTTGCAATCTTTCCTAGGTCTGGTTGAGCGTATAGCATCTCCTGAACAGTTCTGGCTGGTTTGACGGCTCCAGTATCGTAATCTACATAACTTGCTATTGTCCCTCCAGTTCCTAGCAAGAACACTTTCTTTCCTCTACCAGTCTGCTCATTTATCCTTGCTTTCTTTGGAATAAACTTGGAAACTAAGCTGATGGAAGAAATGCTTGTGTTATCAAGAGACAGGTTGTACCCGTTCTGGAGTTTGATTACTGTCACCCTGTCATCCCTGGAAATAAACATTCCTGAGAATTTGGTACCTTTCCACTGTATCTCGATACTATCTCCTGATTCAAAATCAAAGGACACAGGTAGGCATATGTAAGTCGTAAAAAAAACTTGCCAAGATTTTGCCATTTTGCTAAAGAAAAGAATTCAATGGCCTTATCTGCCTGAATAGAAAAGGAACTTTACATACAATCCTGGTGCAAATTAAATCCACTTTACATGAGATGAGTCCGTACTTCCAGGAACTTCGGATATGGAAGAAGCATCCATAGTATCATATTTCTGTCTTCAGTTCCCTGGCAACTGATCACACAAATTTATTTCAGACTGTAACATATATCAAACAATCCGTCCTAAATCTGCAGCAGCACGGTCATTTCAGAATTTCACACGTATTTATAAAATCAAAAACAAAGTGAAGCCTAATAAAGAAATCGTTTAATCGTAGTGTTGATTTAGATGTATGCGTCCATTCTTGATCGGCAGATTCCAGCCTTTTCACAACGGTCATATGTGGCTAGCCAGAAAAATAGTAGAGGAATATGGGTCAATAATCATCGGAATAGGAAGTGCACAGGAATCTCACACGTTAGTAAATCCGTTCACAGCCGGTGAAAGGCAGTATATGATTCAGAGGGCCATGGAAGCCAATTCCATTCATGATTTCTACCTGGTCCCAATAGAGGACCTCTACCGTAACAGTTTATGGGTAAGTCATATAGTTTCACTCACACCTCCCTTTGATATAGCAATATCCGCAAATCCTCTAGTAAAGAGGCTGTTCATGGAGGCAGGGAAAAATGTGTTGGAACCAGAAATGAAATCGAGAAGGCTCTATTCTGGAAGGGAAATACGAAGGAAGATTATTAAAGGAGAAAAGTGGGACGACCTGGTACCGGAGCAGGTATATAAGGTCATATTAGAGATAGATGGTGTGAAGAGACTTCAGGATCTTTCTAAGACCGATGAAGTTAATAAGTGAATGAAAATACAGTTCGAATGAAGGAAATGGAATTCGTGGTCATAGACAAGGGGAAGGATTACATAGTTTACGAAGTACTCAACAATGACAATACCATTCTCAGACCACTGATGGAAGAAATAGAAAATGACAGTATGGTCGATAATGTCAGGTACTATTTTGAACATCCCTACCTTTCGAACCCAAAAATTCACATCAAGGTGAAGCAAGGTAAACCTCAGGCAGCACTCAAGAGGAGCCTGAGAAGAATGGAGAAGATTTTTGAAAATCTGTACGGACAGTACAAGAAAATTAACTCATAGAAGTTATTTTTGCAGTACCCACATGAAAGTTTTTATGCGTATTACTGATTAGTTTGCATGAATCAAGATGATGCGCAGGTTGTAGAGATCGAAAAATTCGTTCCAAATAATCCGTTAGTTATACTGGGATTTGTAGAAAGCACTACCCTTGGACTACTGACATCTTCTTATCTTATTGAGCAAGCAAAACTCCATCAAATAGCCCAGATCAGGAGCATTCACATACCACCTGTAACAGTGTTTGTAGGTGGGAAGATGAGGACACCATTCAGAATATACATGAACGCAGAAGGTACCTTAATGGTTATTACCTGTGAAGTCCCCATAGATGACGAGGGTCTGTATGAAATTTCATCTGCACTTGTGAGATGGCTGGAAAGAATAAACCCGAAGGAGATTGTAGCTGTGGACGGTATCCCGGTCAAAGGCCTTGTGGACAATAGAACTGTTTACGGTGCAGCGGAGACAAATAACTTCAAGAAACTTGCAGATGTTGGAGTAGAGAGCGCAGGTTCTGCAATCATTTCGGGTATTGGGGGCGCATTGATAAATGAGTCAATTGGTAAAAAAATCGAGTCAGTTTCTCTGATGACAGAGACCTCCATAGACATTCCGGATCCCGGGGCGGTTTTAGCTATTGTAGAAGTACTGAATAAGGCATACAATCTCAAACTGGCCACTGACATACTGGAGGAATCTGTGAAGAAGTTGAACGAACAGACCAACGATATAATAAACAAATTCAATCAGATTCAGAAAGACAAAACCCAGAAGCCTGCGGACCAATCAATTTACGGGTAGCTAGTAACTTAATGCTCTTCTCTGATAGGGGGAACAGATTTGGTACTAAACATATCGGTCATTGGAGGAAGCGAAATATCTTCCGATACCTGTTCCATTGCTAAAGAAGTTGGAAGGCTGTTGGCAAGGGGAGGAGCCACCGTTTATTGCGGCGGCTTGTCTGGAGTGATGGAATGCGTAGCTATCGGAGTTCGGGAGGAAAATGGCCTGGTGATAGGAATATTGCCAGGAACGAAACCAGAAGAAGGTAACAGGTATCTATCTGCAGCGATTCCAACTGGTCTTGGATACGCAAGAAATTTTCTTGTAGCAAGGGCTGGAAAGGTTATTATCGCAATAGATGGCTCCACCGGCACCATTTCCGAGGCCTCATTTGCAATGACAGAAGGGAAAACAGTAATTTCAATTGGGAGTTTTGAAATTACGCCAAAAAAGGAGGGAGAAGGAAAATTCATTAAGGCAACTACCCCAAAAGAAGCAGTTGATCTGGCGTTTAAGATAGCCAGGGAATCTTAGTTTACAACATCCAAGAACATAAGCGGACTACTTGTCTTAATACTGAGAAATCAGTTTTGCTGTCTATTTCGTAAATGTTTATTAATTTAGTTTGACTCCTTGGGCATGGCACTCAACTCTTCGATGAATGATGCGCTGTGGATAAGGCAAAAAGCCGTCGAACACACGGCTCTTTTCAGAAATTCAATTCCCTTAATCGCAAGCGAAAACCTGATGAGCCCTCTAACAAAAGAGATGGTGATATCTGATTTCAACAATAGATATGCCGAGGGTCTTCCGGGTCACAGGTACTATCAGGGGAACAAGATTGTTGATGAAATGGAAACAAAAGTTGAGGAGTTGGTCAAGAAACTGTTCAAGTCAAAGCAAGCTGATGTGAGACCTATATCAGGAACAAACGCAAATCAGGCTCTTGTATTTGCTTTCCTTAACCCGGGAGAAACAATAATGACACCCAGCTTAGATTCAGGTGCACACATTTCATCTGCCCAATTCGGGGCTGTTGGAATGAGGGGATGCAATATCAAGAATATGGCATTTGATACGGAGAACATGAGAATTGATATTGATGGAACAAGGAAAGCTATACTAGCCGAAAGACCTAAGGTAATTCTTTTTGGTTTTTCAGTTTTCCTTTTCCCGGCTCCGATCAAGGAACTGAAGGAAACAATTGATGAAGTCGGCAGTACTATATGGTACGATGGTGCGCACGTTCTTGGACTAATCGCGGGCAACAAATTCCAGGACCCTCTGAGGGAAGGTGCTGACGTAATTTCAGGGAGCACACACAAGACATTCCCAGGACCACAGCACGGTGTGATTATTGGCAACACAGACGATGATAAATGGAAGAAAGTTAGAAGAGGGGTATTCCCTGGAGTGATCTCCAATCACCATTTAGGTGCAATGGCTGGCCTTGGAGTAACAGCAGCTGAAATGACGGATTACGGAGAATCATATGCCACAGCAATAATAGATAATGCAAAGACACTTGGAGAGGAACTCTATTCTAGAGGATTCAATGTTTTGGCTGAGAAAAACGGCTTCACAGAAAGCCACACACTGTTAATTGACGTAAAAAAACAGGGAGGAGGAAAATACGTGGCGGAGGAGCTAGAAAAGAATTACATAATCCTCAACAAAAACATGATCCCTGGAGATTCAAACACCAAGGCACAAGACCCATCTGGAATAAGAATAGGTACACAGGAAGCAACCAGGATTGGTATGGGCAAGAGCGAGATGTCTCATATAGCAGACCTTATTGATCGGGCATTAAAGGGGAACAATGTCAAGGACGAAGTGACTGAACTGAAGAAGGGGTTCCAGGAAGTAAAATATTGTTATGGAAAGGAAAGAGGTTACGATTTCATCGAACTTTATAGGTAAAAAAACAAGACGAATCAAAACCCGCTCCACGCTTTGTCAGAGAAATGTAAGTACGTTAAGATAAATTAAATTACCAATCAGTACTTGTCATATAATGGCTACTCTAACCAAATCCTTGGAGTACATGCTTAGCAATTTTGAAAATCTCAGGGAACTTGACGAAAAAACAATAAGCGACATTTCCAAGCAGATCCTCGATTCAAGGAATGTCTTTGTTTACGGTGTTGGAAGGTCTGGAATTGTTGGAAGGATGTTCGCCATGAGGCTTGTGCAGATGGGATTGCAGGCCTACTTCGTAGGAGAAACTATTGCACCAGTGGTCACTGGAAATGACTCAGTTATCCTGATATCTGGTACAGGAGAAACTCAAGGGGCGCTCCTTGTTGCACAGATCTGCAGACGTGTAAACGCGAAGATAATATCTATCACATCATCCACTGATAATTCCATCTACAGGGCGAGTGATCTCAAGATAGTTCTCAAGACGAATCCCTCTTCAGATCTTGCTCCTCTCGGAACGTTATTTGAAAGTTCAAGCCACGTTTTCCTTGACATGATGGTTGCGCTATTGATGAAAATGAAAGGGGAAAAAGAGGAAGATCTAAGAAAGAGACATGCGATTTGGCTATAGCAACAATGAAATATCGCTACTATCTGCAGAATTATGCTAAAAGACCTGCCCAGACTGGAATCTGTTGTTCAGGAAGTTATTACCGTGGATGAACTTAGATCCCTCGATATTGCCAAGGGGTACTGTGGATTTGAGCCATCTGGACCTCTGCATATTGGGACAGGGTTGTACTGGACGAATGTTTTTAACCTTGCAGCCGAGGCAGGAATCGATATGAGAATACTCCTGGCAGATTGGCACGCCGCAGTCAATGACAAGTTCGATGGAGACCTCGAAAAAATTAGGAGAAATGCAGAATACATGAAAGAGGGATTCATATCACTCGGTCTGAGCCCAAAGGTAAAGTTCGTATATGCTTCTGAACTGGTCGCCAGTCCGGATTACTGGTCTCTTCTGCTCAGAGTTGCAAAGGCGTTGACAATATCCAGGATAAAGAGGGCTCTTCCAATAATGGGAAGAAGCGAAGAGGACGCAGATAAGGACTCATCAAAGCTGATCTATCCCATGATGCAAGCTACGGATATCTTCTATATGGATCTGGACGTGGCTTTTGGAGGGATGGACCAACGACACGTTCACATGCTTGCAAGGGACATCCATAAGAAGGTAGGGAAGAAGGGGTTCGTAGCCATTCATGGTCCGTTGATTTCGTCCCTCAAAGGTGGAAATAGAATGGACCCACTGAACAAGATGAGTAAGAGCAGGGCGGACTCAGCCATTTTCATTCACGATTCTCCAGAGGATATCTCCAGGAAGATAAGGTCCGCATTCTGCCCTGAAAGGACAGTGGATGGAAACCCAGTACTACAGATATTCAGAAACGTCATATTCAATTTCTACAACAACGGTATTCAGATTGGGGATAAAGAGGAGTATGGCAGTTACAAGGATTTAGAGCACGACTTTGTGGAAGGGAAGATACACCCATCAGACTTGAAGGAATACCTATCATCAAAAATCATTCAAATCCTTGAGCCATCAAAGAGGTATTTTCAGAGCGATCCCAGAAGGAGAGAATTAATGGAGGAATTTAAATGAAACCAGTTGAGGACTTAAGAATAAAAAAAGGAATGAAAGTATCTGAACTAGTTGAGATGTTCAAGAACTCAGGCGGCTTCACAGCCCCAAAACTTGGAGTTGCGGTAGAATTGATAAAGGAAATGAGGAAGAAGAAGGTTGAGACATTCCTCAGCTTCACTGCGGATATAGTGTCAACAGGAACTAGAGGTGCTATAGTGGAGTTGATAAATTCTGGCGTGGTCAATCACATTATAACTACGGCAGGAACAGTGGACCATGATCTGGCTAGAAGCTACAAGAACTATTACCGTGGTGACTTCATGTTAAACGATGGTCAGCTGCTAAAGGAAAAGAAGTACAGGCTCGGAAACGTAGTGATTCCCCAGGACCATTATGGCAAGATAGTTGAAGAGAAGATGCAGCCTTTCCTTGAAGAAGAGTATCAGAAGAAGAAGAGATGGGCAATAAGTGACCTCATCCACGACCTCGGAAAGGAGATGAACAGTAATTCCATACTTAATTCCGCATACGAGAATGGGGTGGACGTTTACATCCCGGGATACACAGATGGATCTTTCGGGTCGCAGTTGTGGTCGTTCTGGGAAATGAACAGAGATTTCACTATAGATTCACTTGAAGACGAGCACAGGTTGAGTGAAATAATGTTCAACTCATCAAAGGGAAAGATGGGTGCCATCATAGTAGGAGGCGGAATATCCAAACATCACGTCATATGGTGGAATCAGTTTAGGGGCGGGCTAGATTATGCGATATACATAACAACAGCTCAGGAGTTTGATGGAAGTCTTTCAGGAGCTCAGCCACGAGAAGCAGTATCGTGGGGAAAAATCAAACCGAGGGCAAAGCAGGTCCTAATTGAGGGAGAAGCTACAGTGATACTTCCATTAATAGTTGCTTCCCTATGAATTCTAAACAAATCTATAGTTGAGCGAAATTGAATCAAGCATCTTCTTAAGGGAATTCTTCTGAAGTGAATCGAAAGACTTATTCTCTATGAGGAACCCTTGAGCTCCTAAAGTTTTCTGATACATTTCCATCAAGGATTCTGGAGTAAGTTCAGCAAATCGATACTTGGAGGCTATATGTCCAACTGCAATTCCCTCATTAAGTGCTATCTTGGTGAATTTACTCGAGTAGTGTAATCCTCCAATCCCGCAGTATACTTCAGCATCTTCATCGAACGATTCATATATGGACCTTGCAATAAGATACCCCACTTCCTTATCGCCATACTCAATATCGCTTGACCCGATTTCAACAAAAACAAGAGGATTCTCTGAAAAAGGACCGTGGTGTGTAGCCTCATAAGTAACTTGAAAATCTAGATCTTTCGCATACTTGTTTATGTTCAATAGGACTCCTCTCGCATATTTAGCGTCATATGGCGCCATTTTATTCTTCTCACCACCTAGGTCGTTGGTGTTGAAATTTCCTGCAGCGTGAACTGTGAGGCTTCTGATGTTCTTCAAACTCTTGTGCTGGCTCGGTATTATTATTAGTTCGCCCTTTGAGGCATTCACGTCTTTTTCAGGATAATTGTGGTATACAGGATGATCTTCTAGGGCCACTACATCAACTGAAAAATTCTTCTCTAGGAAGTAACTAATATTCCTACCAGCAATATCATCGCTGCCATAAACTACTTTCATCGGACTTAATTGAAGGATAAAATTAAACTCTTTTCCCAGATTGATTCAGCAAATATGGGCTCTGCAAGAACTTAAATAAAGAAAAGCACTACAAAATGATAATAATGGGCTTCCAAAAGGTCCCTTCAAGAGTTGTAAGCTGGGAAGAGATTGAAAGATGGGCAGAAATAATCGTTGAAAAAATCGGTGATTTCAAGTTTGATTGTGTGATATCAGTTATTAGAGGGGGCTTGGTCCCTGCGAGGATAGTTGCAGACTATCTGAGCATAAAGGATATCTTCACACTAAAAACAGAGCACTGGGGCATTACTGCCACACCTGACGGAAAGGCAGCAGTTACATATCCTATCGTGAAAGACCTGAATGGAAGGTCTGTTCTTGTGGTAGACGATATAACAGATACAGGACAGTCACTGAAACTAGCCATAGAAGCTACTAAACAGAAGAATCCAAGTGTGGTAAGGAGTGCAACATTTCTTCACATAAAGAGGTCTGAGATTGCTCCAGATTATTATGCAGAAGAGGTGACTGCAGAGAACTGGAAATGGTTCATTTTCCCGTGGAATAGAAGGGAGGATATCCGGAACCTGATCCTTAATTGCACCGAAGGGTCTGCGTCAAAGAACGAAGTAATGGATTGCCTTGAAAAGAAAAATGATCTGTTTATATCCAGACGAGAGTTTGATGAGACTGTTTCTTGGCTAGAACTTCATGGCAGACTCAAGATCAACAAAGGCAAGATTTCCAAGATCTAGGGAGTAATAATAGTTCCAGCTGTTCCTTTTAGGGCAAGCGCCATATTTTCTGCGTTGGTGATTATAGCCTTCCTTCCAGTTTTTTCAACAAAATTAATGGCCGCGTCCACTTTTGGTAACATACTACCGGATGCGAAATGGCCTTCCGTCCTCAATTTCTTGATTTCTTCAGTTCCAATTATTCCCAGTTTCTGCTTATTTGGTTTATTGAAATTAATGTACGCGGCATCTACCGCAGTGAGAATTATGAATAAGTCAGCATTCAATTTCACAGCTATTAGTGATGACGCCAGGTCTTTGTCAATAACCGCCTCAACTCCAGTATAACCCCCATCCGACTTAATGACTGGTATTCCTCCACCTCCAACGGCGATTGGCACAAACTTCTCGTTCATCAGGTATTTTATCTGGTCAAACTCCACAATATCTACAGGGATGGGTGAAGGGACAACCCTCCTATATCCGCGTCCAGCATCCTCCTTCATCACGAAACCGTTATTAGACCCGAGAACTCTAGCCTCATCTCGCGTATAGTATTTTCCTACGGGCTTAGTTGGATTTTTGAAAGCAGGATCGTCCTTCTCAACTACCGTTCTCGTGATGAGTGTGACAATCTTCTTATTGACTCCCATCTCATTAAAGACCTTCTGGAAAGATGTCTGAAGGAAATATCCAATGTTCCCCTGGGACATTGCACCGCAGACGTCGAGTGGCATTGCAGGGCTTACCGAGCTTGCGAACTCGTTTTGGAGAAGGATGGCTCCAACTTGAGGGCCGTTGCCGTGTGTCAAAACCACTTCGTTTTCCCTGAAGAACTCAAATGTTTTCCTTGCTGTTAGTTCTGCCCTATAAATCTGTTCATCAGCAGTTCCTCTGTCATATTTTTCCAATAATGCGTTACCGCCGACAGCTAACGTTGCTTTCATCGATTCACCAAGAGAAGACTTAAGTCATTACGCCCTTATGAAAATTACCTATATTGCTTGGATAAGACGAAGTTTCAACGGTAAAACAAGATTCTAGTTGTATTTCTAAACGGAGGGTACTAGACAGGAGCAAAACGAAATGACATGAAGGCTCTGTGCCAGGTGCTTGGTTGGGATATGGAATGAAATCCATTTATATTCTTATTTTAGAATCTTTCCTGTCATGAGATACCAGACAACTAGGTCCATGATTCCTGGTTCTAGACGGTACCGTGCTGATATATCTAGAAATAGCTTCTCCTCCATTTCGTATTCCTTGCTGTTTTTGACCTTTACCTCTCTCCCATAGTAATTTGACAGAAATCTCTGGATATGCTTGTCCAGAATCGGGTATTGAAAGTAACCGGTATTCCTTAAAAAGTGGGAAGCCTCCTTCATACCAATTCCAATGTAATTCTCTACGAGCAAACTCCTCCTGTTACGTGATCTCAGTATCTCCGGCAGTAGATTTCTTTTCTGATAATTTTCTGCTATGAATCGTGATCTCGCGTTCGGGAACCTGTAGTGGCATCTGATGAGACTGTCTTTAATACTCTCTTCGTCGTACTTATTAATCCTGTCCAGATACTCCTGACATCTAAGCCCCATTTCCGCCGAAGTATTGGCCGTGAGTGTACAAAAGACTAGTTCCGAAAATTTATCCTCAAGGCTGGCCCTCTTCATGGCTGAAAATTCTTCTTTCCTCTCCAAAATTATTCCGAAGACGTATGTATCAGAGATTATGGATTTTATTTCCCTGTCCAGAGATTCCAGCATTGAAATTGCCATGTTTTCTACAATCTATATTTTACGTCATTCTACCTTTCCAAACTGGTTGAATATTACTTTCTGCCGTTATGGTTGTGAAAATAAGAAACAGTATGCGTTTTACACAAATTATATTTATATTTAATAGTTATACATTACACCGGTGAATATTAATGGGCGATCTCACACCACCCGCTCAGAAAGTTTATGATTCCCTAAAACGACTAGGTTCTACTTCAGAAGACAAACTGAAGACAGCTGACGATATAATGAAGGCCAGTTCAATGGGCAAGGGACTGGTCACAAATGCACTCCAAGAGCTCCAGAACAAAGGTTATGTAAAGAGAGTAGTAAGGCAGAAGAGTGCGGGGTATTTTGTAGTCAAATGAGCAAAACTCTAGTCCTTTGCGTAGACAGAGATAATGATTTTGGTGAAAAAGCTGGGGTCAAATCTCCGATAATCGGAAGAGAGGAGAATCTCAAGGCAGCAAATTCATTATTGCTAAGTGATGCAGAGGATTCTGATGCCAACGCCCTCTTCTCGGCTATATCTACGTTTGATTCTCTCGTAAAGTCAGGCGAAGAAATAGAAATTGCAACGATTTGCGGAAACAAGAACATCGGGACTGTCTCTGATGAAATCCTCGGCAGACAAATAGACGAAGTAGTGTCAAGGGTGAGACCAGCTGATGTGATTGTAGTTTCTGACGGTGCAGAGGACGAGTTCATTCTTCCACTGATACAGAGCAGGATCAAAGTACGTGCAATCAAGAGGGTTACAGTCAGGCAGGCACCACGTATAGAGTCAATGTATTACATTGTTGTGAAGGCACTTAAGGAGGAGAAATTCCTAAAGAAGGTGCTTGTACCAATTGGTGTAGCGTTTCTTGTGCTTGGAATAACGATATTGTTCGTGCTTGTCCTCAGGATATACCTCTACGGACTTGGAAGCCTCGACCCTTCAACTACCGGATTCATGACGGTAATGTCAGCAATTGGAATTTATTTTCTTGAAAAGGCGTATTCTGTAGGTAAGAGGATCTCAGATAGCTTTTCAAAGCTTGCGGAGGAGTTCGTTAATACACGGATCACTGTATTCTCCCTATTGATAGCAATTGCCACACTCGCTTACGGAATATACGTAGGTCTGGAAGCAGCCTTCCATACCAACGACTTCGTCTTAGCTATGATTTACCTGATATACAGGCTAGTTCCCTTCTCAATAGCTGCCATACTTGTATTCGACACCGGTCGTATAGTTGAAGGTTTCATGATCTTCGAGAAAGGCAAGAGGGGGGCAATGGTAAAATCTTACCTGCTCTCTGCATCTTTCTACATATGCTTCATTGCGACCGTACTTGGTTTGCTAACATTTGTGAACCTTTCCTATCAGGTAGGGATAGCCAAAACGTACTATTTAGCACTGGCCATTGTACTGACCTCTCTAGGAGTCTCTCTAGGTGTCATCATTTCTATCTTCAGAAGGAAATATGGAAAAGAATCTCAAGAACCAAAATCAGAGCTTGACGCTCCACAGAAGGATAGTCGCATCGTTTAGATTCAACCCCTACAGGGACTTCCTTGCAGGCATTGAACTCAGTGATCTTATAGAAAGAGATGCCTGGGATTCTCTACCCAAGGAAGATGTTGTCAGCGTAATCGGTCCATCTAATCCTTCTGAAAACCCTAATGGATACGTGATAGTAGCAGACTCTGCGCTCAACCACTATTCAGGGAGGATCGATATGATTGTTTCTGACCTTGATGGACCTATCGAAAAGATAATTGAGCAGGAAGATAGCGTGAAGGTGATACACGCTCACGGAGACAACATAAAGAAGCTGAGAACAGTCGTTCCTAGAATTAGAGGGACAGTTCTGGGGACTACTCAAAGTATACCGGTCCGCAGGGTCAGGAATATAGGGGGTTTCACGGACGGTGATCGTAGCGTCATAATGGCTACGCTGCTAGGGGCTAAACGGATATTCATTCACGGTTTCGATTATTCCAATCCTGTGGATGAGCCAAGAGACATGAAGGTCAGGAAAATGCAGTTCGCAAAGGGAATAATAGATAATGTAAAAAGCGCAGAAGTTGTATACGTGCGAAGATGATAATAGCGGATAGCATGCTTGGGAAATTATCTAGGTACCTGAGAATGATCGGGTACGACGTAGAATATATAAATAGTGACAAGGATGATTCATATATCATTAGTTTATCAGAAAATAATTTGATATTGACGAGAGACAAAGAGCTGCACGAGAGAGCAAAAGACTCAATCCTTATTAGATCATTCAATTCGATTGATCAACTTGAGGAACTGAAAGGTAAATTGCCTCCCCCCTCCCACAGGTTCATGGAGACCTGCAGTATTTGTGGGACTGTTCTGGATAGGGTTGATACTAGGGATAATCTGCCAGATTACGTGAACAAGGAGGCTAGAGAGATATTCCACTGCAATAAATGCGACAAATTTTTCTGGGACGGGAGCCACACCAGGAATTTCAGAAAGATGCTGGAGAGAATCGGAATTGAAGTTCAATAGGAAGGACGACGTTGTAAATATAGAAATTCTCAGCGAGGAAGACCTCTGGTATCTTTCCTTGCTCCTCAAATCCGGAGATATACTCGTAGCAGAAGTGCTTAGAAGAGTTGAAAGAAAAGATGACGTAATCAGGAGCAAGAAGACAGAGCGGGAGAAGATCAAGGTATCGATTAGGATTGAAAGTGTGGAGTTCATGGAGCTATCGTCTAGGATACATATCCTTGGGGAGATCATAGGAGGACCAGAGGACTACATTGGGGAGCATCAGTCAATAAATGTTGAGCCAGAATCTACTATATCAATCATTCCAACTGATCCCGTTGCATTCGCTAGAACATTAGATGAATCATCAAATCTGACAAACTCATTAGTTCTTGTACTCTCTACTGATGATCAGAACATCACTCTTTATGGAGTTAGCGAGTCAAGGAACGAAATGATATGGCGAATATTCACAGGTTCAGGAAAGATGTATGAAGGAAAGCAGAACAATTTCAGGTACGAATTACTTGAAAAAATTGAGAAGTATAGACAGTCTGAAATATATGTAATCGGGCCGTCAATATTCCGCGATTCGATCTCAAAAATTCTTTCCAAGGAGGGGTTTAAATCGATAAACACTCAGGTAGGTGCATCAGAGGAAGACGGTATCAGGGAATTGCTCCTTGAAGGCGTTGTGAATCTAAGGAGAAGTCAGGAAAGCAGGCTCGTTTCTGATTTCCTGAAGGGAGTAGGCAGTGGTACGTCTGTATATGGGAAGAAGGAAGTGGAAACTGCCCTTGACATTAAGGCTGTTTCAACATTGCTCATGTCAGATCGATTTTTCAGGAAGAGTGATTCATCGAATTTCATGGAAAAGTGCTACCAGGGTGGTGGGAAGTTATTCGTGGTCCACAGCTCATGGGAAACTGGGAAGATAGTGGAATCCTATGGTGGAATAGTAGCAATACTCAGGTACAGAATGGGTTCGCTATCCACCTGAAAATGACTTTATTATAGTAACGGTGTCTTCTCCACCTATAAGATCGTCCTCTGGAACAGGCCTTCCGTTCTTTAGGATGATAGTTGAACTGGAACTTAAGCCTAGTTCTTTCAGAAGTTCATCGCCACTTCTGATGCCTTCGATCTGGATCTCTTTCTGTTCTCCAAATATCTTAATTTTTGCCATCCGTCTCTTCGTAGGGAAATCGTTCTGAAAATAAAAATATTGATAAACAGTTCACAGTGCACTTCTTATTTCGAAAGTACCTCATTCGAATCACCTAATTGGTGTCTTTCAACCTGAACTCCCTTGTTTTACCACCACGATATACTTTCTAGAGCCTCAAGTATGTCCTTCTGCTTCCTTGTTCTTTCA
>JBMFVV010000024.1:0-16441 GCA_049965815.1 Thermoplasmata archaeon
CACTTGTAAACTTCTTGAAAAAGGAAGATTTTTCCATTACTAGCCATTAACAGAGAGTATAATAGGATTACTTGAAAAGATTTCCATGATAGAGGATCATTCCTTAATATTGTAGACAATGGTCTTTGAGTTTGTAAATTCCTCCACACTATAGCCTATGCCTTCCCTCCCCAAACCGCTCTGTTTGACCCCTCCGAATGGGAAGAAACCAATTCCGTGCGAAGGAGAGGCATTTACGGTGACTTCACCCGATTCTATCTTCTTTGCAACCCTCCATGCGGCATTTATGTCATCTGTAAAAATTGAGTTGTCCAACCCATATTCAGACCTGTTTGTGATCTCTACTGCTTCATCCTCGGTCTGGAATGAATAGATTGGTATTACCGGTCCAAAAGTTTCCTCCCACATAATATTTGCATTTAATGGTACATCGCATAGTACCGTCGGCTCATAATAATTGCCATCAGATTTACCTCCGATGCAGATCCTTGCTCCCTTTTGTACTGCATCATTTACTAATGCAGAAACTCTTTCAACTGCTTCCCTATCTATTAGAGGGCCAGAATAAACTCCCTCCTCAAATGGATTTCCCACTTTTAAATTCTTTACTGCGTCTAGAATTTCTGACGTAAGCTTCTGGGCAACCTCCTCCTGAACAAGTACTCTGTTAATAGCATCGCATCTTTGACCTGAAAGTTTTAGGGAACCCTCAACAATTTCCTTTGCAGCTCTCTTAATGCCTTTAATCGGGGAGAGTACAATTGCTGAAGCTTTCCCGCCCAGTTCAAGATGTATCTTCTTTATTCCAGATATCTTCGTCAGTTCCAAGCCTGTTTTTGTGCTTCCTGTAAAAGTGATCATGTCAACGTTATTGGAGGTTGATAGATAGCTTGCAATAATCCCGGGAGCCAGTACTGTGGAAAGTGCCCCTTTCGGCAGCCCCACATCATCAAGTATTTTCGCCATCAGCAAAGGCGCAATCGGGACGGCAGAAGGAGGTTTTAATAGAACAGAATTCCCTGCAACCAGAGCTGGAATTACTTTAGTATAAGATATGAAAAGTGGGTAGTTAAATGGAGAGATCGCCAAGACAACTCCAACAGGTTCTCTTACTACTATTGCAATCCTTCCATCGTTGTGCTTGGACCATTCCCCTGGAACAAAATCCCCAAGGATAGCTCTCGCATCGCTCCTCACATTCTTAATTCTGTCTAATGTCGAGTTAACTTCTCCCATTGCATCTTTTCTTGTCTTTCCTACATTTAGACTAAGAGCACTCACAATTGCGTCCTTTCTCTCGTCAAGTATCGCAGCGGCTTTTTCTAGTATATCTATTCTAGAAAAGCCGGGAAGATCCTTCATAGTCTTCTTAGCGTTGACTGCCTTTTCCAGAGATTCATCTGCCAGTTGCACGTCCATCTTGGAAACCTTAGCTATGATTTCATTGTTTATTGGAGATCTTACATCTATGTAGGAACTGGCCATAACCCATCTTCCTCCTACAAGTATCTTAAAGTATGGAATGCCGTTGTTGAATTCAATAATGTCCTCGAAGCCATCTAACTTGTCTAGCTTCAACACTTCATTTATCATCTTTTCACTTCCATTTATATGGATATCATTCTATTAAATCTTCGGTTCAACGTAGGAAATCAAGCCCAAATAGATACTGAACGATGGGATTTATACATCAATAAAGCTTAGACAATTTAAATGTTTGATGTTCTAATTGAAGCCCCTCGTGTGATGGAACACAGCGTCAAAAATTGATCTCTATGACCATAGAACATTCAAACCAGTTCGTTTTAAGAACTGTTCAGTATCCAATACTTCTTATTAGGGCCACTGTTCTGAACCTACCATGTAATAGGGCTCAGTCATCACAACAAGAGGACTAGTAAATAGAAAATAAAAAAAAGATATATCCTCAGACTCTTCCTTCAAGAAGGATTGAGGAAGTAGAATACTCGCCCTCCCAAATATCGTCAAACAATTCAGTAACATTTTCTTTGGTTAATCTTCTGGGATTGTAGACAGGCAGATTGTAAATGTATTGTCGTTCATTTAAGATGTACTCAAGCATATCAAGCAGTCTGTCCTTTCCGAACTTTGATGCGTCCTTTAGGGCGGTAGGCATCTCCAAGTTTTTCATAAGGGAAACAACAGAGTTAATTGCTTCCGTGGCCGCTTCTATATCGGTAAGACCATAAGTATCTACACCAAACGCTTCTGCTATTGGCCTAAGCCGGGGGGCAACAAGTGAAAGGTTGAAATCCATTGCGTGAGGAAGCATAATCGCACAAGCAAATCCGTGAGGAATACCAAACCTTGGGCCTAGGGCCTCAGACATACAATGCCCAATCGTTGCTGGTCCACCGACCCAAGGGAATGCAATAACCCATCCTCCAAGCATTGCAGCATACGACATATTAACCCTCGCCTCCTCATCATTGCCATTGTTGTAAGCTCTAACAAGATATTTTGAAATCAGATGAACGCCTTGCTGGATCATTCCATCTGAAACTGGATTTGGCATAGAAGTTAGGACACCTTCCACTAGATGACTTAATGCATCCATGCCAGTATTTCGCGTGGGAACTGGAGGGAGAGTGAATGTCAAGGACGGGTCGATAAGTGAAACGTTAGCTGTTACCCTGGAACTCGTGATCCAAGTTTTATACCCTGCCTCGGTTACTACCAGCGTATTAGAAGTTTCACTACCCGTTCCTGCAGTGCTAGGAATAAGTATCTTGTTCACTCCAGCCTTTCCAACTTTGTCAGACCACGGATCAGGTGGTAGGGCATAGTAGTCCTTGGGATCGCCGGCATTTGTGACCATGATGGACATAAGCTTCGTCATATCTAGGACACTCCCACCTCCAACTCCAATGTATAGGTCTGGTTTCTTGTTCCGAGCATTTTTAACCAGTTCCTTTGTCATTGAAGTTGTAGGCTCCCCGACCGGAATGAGCATCTCTTCAAATTTCAGATGAGCTGCCTTTAAAGATGCCTCAATTTTTTCTAGTGCACCGGTTTTTGAAACGATTTCATCGCTAACTAACACTATTTTCTTTGAGCCAAACTCTTTAACAACCTGAATTAGGTTAGTTTGAGCAGATCCCATGCCAAATATAACACGCGCCGGATTTCCGAAATCAATATTGGTCGAGGTCTTGATATGATTGAAACTTTCTGGATTCATATTTAATCACCTAGTTCCCACTATAAATCTGATAGTACCAGCTCTTTTTAACTTTTCCTGTCAGATCAAAATAAACGTGTTTTATGTAGCTAAATTCTTCTAGCGAATAAGCCGAAAGAGAAGCACCGTGACCACTTTGCTTGTATCCCGCCCACGGCATCTCTGAAGGTACGGGAACATGTTCGTTTACCCACACAGTTCCAAACCTGAGATCTTTGACAGCGTTTAGTGCTGTATTTACGTTTTTTGTCCAGACAGATGAACCAAGCCCGTAAACAACATCGTTGCTCTTGTTGATGACTTCATCATAAGAAGAGAATGGAAGTACGCTGAATACAGGTCCAAAAATCTCTTCCTGCACTATGTCAGATTTCTGATTTTCTGTATAAATAACAGTTGGGTTTAGGAAGAACCCATTTTCGAAACCCTCAAATTTTGGTCGATCGCCGCCTTCCAATAACTTTCCTCCTTGATTCAGTCCCCTTTCTATATACGATTCAACTCTTTCACGATGTGAGCTGGAAATCAGTGGGCCTAAATCAGTATTTGGGTCCATAGGGTCTCCAATTTTGACTTTCTTTAGCTTTTTCCCAAGTAAGTCCAGGAATTTCGCTTTAATGGATTCATGAACATAGTATCTTGTAGAATTAGCGCAGTCTTCTCCATTGTTTACGAGCCCTCCAACAACGGCACCTTCGGTTGCCGCATCTATGTCTGCATCATCAAACACTATGAACGGTGCCTTGCCACCCAACTCAAGTGAAACCTTCTTCAGCGTTGATGAACCAAGTTCTGAAAGTCTTTTTCCAACTTCCGTGCTACCAGTAAAAGCAATCATGTCAACATTCTTGTTTTTTGCTAACTCTTCTCCAATTTTTGCTCCTGGGCCTGTAATAACATTAAATACCCCTTTAGGGACGCCCGCTTTTTCTATCATCTTCGCTAGTTCTAGTGTGGTTAGAGGTGTATAGCTTGCTGGTTTTACAATTACGCTGTTTCCCATTGCAAGAGCGGGAAAAGCACGCCATATAACCATCATTAGTGGATAATTCCACGGGGTAATTACTCCTACAACACCAATCGGCTCTCTTCTAATGGCACTCGTTCCTTCCTGAACATATTCGCCCATTGCTTTTCCCTCCAGCAATCTCGAGGCTCCAGCAATAAATCGTATGTTATCGACAGTGTACGGGAGATCATAGCCAGTAGTCTGCTTTATAGACTTACCTGATATCTGAGTTTCCAGCTTAGCCAGTTCTGTCGCACGTTCTTCAATCATTGCAGCAACTTTGAGAAGGGCATTGGCTCTCTCGCCAGGAGTTATTTTACTCCATGTCCCAGCCATAAATGACTCCCTTGCTGCTTCTGCAGCCAGCGCAACATCACCTAGAGATGCGCTTGGCACTTCAACAATGCTTTTTCCAGTTGCCGGATTCAGTACTGAAAATCTCTTTTCGTCTGAGGAATCAGTCCAACTCCCATTAATATACATTTGATAAGCCACTTTATCACTCATAAAGTGATTGATTTGCCGCTATATAATAGTTTGGAAACCGCGAAAAATAGAGGATATTTAGACAAGCAGAGCATTCACTATTTCTTATAAAATGTTAGAAAAAAATAAAAAGAAATTACTTCGCTTTCCCAGAGGGTACAGCACTCTGGGCCATGGAGAGTTCATCCTCCTTAACTTTCACTTGATCCCAGTCTCCTACTCCCGCTCTTTTCAGTGCATCTCTTTTGTTACGGTAGAGGTAGAGCCCGTAGATCACGAATCCCAAAATCCAAATTGCTGCTAGAATGGGTGCTAGAATATATGGCCACGTAAACTCCTGAAACGCAAAGTAGATGATAGGGACAAGTGTAACTGTGGATATTGAGGGGACTATCAGGTCCATTAGGAAGCTGTATTTTATTCTCTCTTTCCTCGCGAAGTTAATGTATCCTAGATTTGCCATTGTATGAGAAAGCACCAATCCTATTCCAGCCATTGCTCCCGTGATTACAGCTGCAATGAACGGTCCAAAAGGAATGGACAGAGCTAAAGCCACGACAAGTCCAATTATCGACACTACCATAATAGCTCTATAGGGTGTTTGATATTTCTTATGAGTTACTGCGAGCCACTTTGGCAAGACCCCATCTCTTGCCATGGAGTAAAGAACCCTTGACTGGACAACAGGATTAGCAACCGTATATGCAAGATAACCATTAAGGATGAAGAATAGAAGTATAATCTCTCCTGGTAAGCCAAAGAATCTATGCCAAATGACGAGGCCGGGATCTGGACTGAGACCATATGAGGCCATTCTTGTAGGCCCCCATGCTATGGTTAATGCATACATTGCTGATACAAGTGTAGCTGCAACCAGTACAGCAGAAATGAGAATTGCTCTAGGCACCGCTCTCTTTGCGTCCCTTGTTTCTTCTCCGATGCCAATTACAGTTCCCATTCCTCCATATGCTTCTATTCCATAGAGCATTGCAAAGAAGAATGGAAGGAAATTTCCTTGAAGAGAACTTAATGAAAATACTGAAAGAGTGTTAGCAGAGCCCATGTGAAATATGATAATCCAACTTGTTGTTATCAAGAAAATTACTTCTGCAGATGCTGTTACCAAGAGGTATATCAGCGAAGGTCTTATTCCGAAATAATTGAAGAGCAATCCTGTACTGAACGGTATAAGTACTATTACAACCCAAATAAAATGAATACCTGTGATTGCAGGAGTCAGGAGGAATACAACGGAAGTAAATCCAAGAAGACCAAAACTTGGATAGATTATCATTTCATTCAGGAGATATGTCCAACCATTCATGAAACCATAGTATCCACCAAAGCCGTGTCCCCCAATCGCATAATATCCGCCTGCATGTATAACTCTCTTTGCAAACCTATAGTTTGTATTTACCATCAGAAGATAAAGTAGCCACGATAGTAGTACTGCCAGTGGGGAAGCCCCAAGTGCAAAAAGGGCAACTCCAGTCAACAAAATTCCAATATCTCCTGCAGGCGCGACATGTGTATAGGCCTGAAAAACTGCGTGCCATTCTCCGACAGCTGCCTTTCGTAATGAATATTTCTTAGAAAGTGTTAACGCAGGGTCGGGACTGTTACCGTCTTGACTCACAGAGAAACACTATGAATGGAGAATTATTTAATAATTTCTATGGAATCTGGTTAGGTTACTTAATTTTTTAAGGAATGACTAATAATACTTAAATAATTTTCAGTTTTAACTCTCCTTGAGAGATAAACTCCATATGCTTACTCATAAATTTTAATGATTTTTGCATATGTTTCAAGATTATTTTTATGTTTGCCTGATGATGCTATGGCGCAGTTTTTCAATCCCATCTTACAACCAGAATATGAATTAACCCTTATCCAGTAGATCTTCCATTGGTTTAAGATGCGTCCTCATCAACCTCTTTCTTTCTCTCAAACAAAAAGATGAAAATCACTGGATTTTTGGGGAATTACAGTATAATCTTCGGTATGATAAGAATAAATTTTGACAAAAACGATATGGAAAAACTACTTAGATTCTATTAGACTTGCAAGATGGGCTATCGTCGTCAACGTGTTAACTACCTGCATTTGAGGTTTTACCATTATGCAGGTGCCGGGATTTGAACCCGGGCTAAAGGCTTGGAAGGCCTTTGTGCTACCAGGCTACACAACACCTGCTCAAATACAACGTGAATTGTCGTCGTTTAATTAAATTTTTGCAAGAAGAACTGCAGTGGTCCCAATTTTGTGGACCATATTTCCTTCTCTCTTGAACCTAAGGCCTGTTTACTAAACACCTTTTAAGAAAGATAATTATACGTTTTTAAACTGTAGAATGTATGAGGAGAAATATCCTGATCATAGGCCTCATATTGCTCGTAGTGGGGATAGCTATGGCAGGAATATCAGCTGTGGAAGCCTCACATTCCGCCTCCAGTTCTATATCTGGTGCTAGTACTACGATGTACCCTGGACCAAATGGGGAGTACCATTCGCAACTCCTCAATGTATCATCAGGGGAAGAAGTGATTGTTGTTGCAAATCAACACGCATATGTGATTCCCTCTGAGGATTTGACCACGGTAACAAATGCAAACGTTGCAGGTTATGCAATTGTATCCTCTACGTCTGCCGGTAACACGTCCACGTACTCCAATATTCCAGGAAGTTACTATATTGTTACATTTGGCACTTCAACCCCATCTGTAGATTATGCAGTAGTTTCTGGAGGCCTTGGGAATCTTATTGTAACGGGGCTACTGGTCTTGATTGGTGTCTTTCTAGCCATTGCAGGTATAATAGTTACAGTAATTGGAGCCGTTCTCAAGCCCAAAAACAAACCCATTCAGCAATTCTGACTGTGACTAAAGATCCTTCAAGAACAATAGATAGTCGAACGATACCGTTTCACAATATAAGAATCGTAAGTCCAGCTTAATCACAGAACCTTTATATTTCCAAGGAGAATGAAAGGGGGATGAGAGAATATTTTCGGGATGATGAAGTTAGAAGCTTCTGGAATAAACTTCTTGAGTCAAAGAGCGGAGATATATCCAGAATAAATTCTAGTGATTCAAAGGACAGGACACTTACAATCAGTTATGAAGAGATGGATAAAATCGATATGAATTTCGCATTGTTATTCTTAAAATATCCTGAGGAATATTTGAATCTCCTTAAGGATGTTTTGTATGGGCGTGAAGGGGGTAGTAAGAGAGAAGGCCTTCTATCTGAAGACTTCAAATCAAGAAAGGATTCAAGGGTGCGAATTTCTATTTCTTCCAAGCTCCCAGATATCAAAAGAAATATTCGGGAGCTACGAAGCGATGACCTGAACACTTTTCTGCAGGTTGATGGAGTTGTCAAAAGGGTTTCTGAGGTGGTGCCAACGATAGTGAATGCTGCGTTTCAATGCAGTTATTGTAAGGAAATCAACCTCTATCCGCAGTCAGGAAACAGGATAATGGAACCTCTTAACTGCAGTAAATGTGGAAAACCTAAAGATGAGGTCAAATTCAAGTTTATACCGGAAAGGTCAACGTACTATGATACGCAGATCATAACCATAGAAGAGAAACCTGAATTTCTCAGGGGTGCTGCCCAGCCTGCACGACTTCTCGTACATCTCGAAGATGAGCTATGTGGTAAAAATAATCCTGGTGACAGGGTATCTATAAATGGGATCTTAAAGGGAAAACAAAAGTCACAGATCAACCAAAGTATGTCAAGGCAATTTGACATCTATCTAGATGCAATGTACATTGAAAGAGAGTCATCTGAATACGACGAAGTTATGTTAGATGATGAAGATATAAAAATGATAAAGAAGGCTGCTAGGGACCCGGAAATATATACAAAACTGGTCGGAAGCATAGCCCCTGCTGTTTTTGGAAATGAGATGGTAAAGGAGGCCGTAATCCTTCAATTATTCGGAGGTGAAAGGAAGGCATTTGAAGATGGAACATACATAAGGGGCGATATCCACGTTCTTCTTTTTGGTGATCCGGGCGTTGCTAAAAGTCAGATTCTGACATACGCGGCCAACATTGCTCCCAAGTCTGTCTACACATCTGGAAAAGGCAGCTCTGCTGCAGGATTAACTGCAGCCGCTGTAAAGGATGAGATGTCAGAGGGAAGATGGACTCTGGAGGCAGGTACACTTGTACTGGCTGACGGAGGACTAGCTGCGGTAGATGAGCTTGACAAAATGGACAAAGAAGACAGTGGCGCCATGCACCAGGCGATGGAACAACAAACCGTCTCAATATCCAAGGCGGGAATCAATGCCACGCTCATGTCCAGATGTGCAGTTCTTGCAGCTGCTAATCCTAAATTTGGAAGGTACGATGAGAATGAACCTTTCCCGACTCAGACTGAATTTCCAGCTACACTACTGTCCAGATTTGATCTGATATTCGTCATTGTTGATAGACCGGGGAAAGTCGATAACGAAATGGCTGACTATATTCTTAAAGTGCACAAAGCAGGAGAGAGCATAGCCAGTGGCAGGGGTGGGGAGAAGGCGCAGGTTTATCCCGTATTTGAGCATGATTTCCTTAAGAAATACATAATGTATGCAAGGAAGACATGCTTCCCATTGATGTCTGCGAAGGCCAGCGAAATGATCAAGAAGTTCTACGTTGATAGAAGGGCCTCAACATCAAAGCAGGGAACAGTCTCTATTACTCCACGACAACTGGAGGCATTAGTGAGATTATCAGAGGCATCTGCGAGAGTCAGACTTTCTGAACGGGTCGATGAACAGGACGTTGAGAGGGCAGAAAAACTGATGCAGTCTTTTCTTAACCAAACAACAGTCGTCAACGGTATTCCAGATGTGGATATCATACTCACGGGATTTGCCCAAAAGGACAGGAAGGCAGCATTCTCGCTAACTGATATAATCAGGAAGCTAATGGATTCCAGCCCAAACAGATGGGCGTCACTCAAGGATATCATAGAAGAGGCAAGAGGGGCGGGAGTGGACCAGAGTCAGGTTGAGCGCACTTTAGAGATGATGAATAAGAAGGGAACAGTGATTAAGGGTAACAATGACCAATCTTATCGTGTCGTATAACCGCAGGAGCGCAAAGAGGTAGGATTAAGTTGATATGGACTAGGGTCTTCAGGACGCCTACTGATACGCTGCTTGCAGCGGCAGATGAAGAACTCATTGGAAGGGAGTTTAAGGAAGGCAAATTTAGGTTGAACGTTTCTGTAAATTTTTACAGGGAAATTTTGGTTGAGGATTCTGCGCTGATAGATCTGTTATCACTGTGTTCAGTGGCAAATCTAGTAGGAAACAGAACTGTAGGGATAGCAATCGAAGCAGGATATATTTCAAAGGAGAATGTAATCTACATTCAAGGAGTAGCTCATGCCCAATTCACAACAATGGAATGATGAAATCTTCTTTCGATTCAAAGCTAGTTCTATATCAATGGAATATAAAATTCCCATCCGTGACCTAGTGGACTTCCAGGCTTTTCTGGTCACTACAAGGACGCTTGATATCAGCAACCCGAAATGGAATGCGGGACGTTATAACATTTACGCACTAATGTTCAAAGACATAAACGACCTTTTAGTGAGTTTAAAACACCCACTAAGAGAGAATTTTTGGAAGTTGCCTACTCCGATAAGGATTCGTGGAAGACCAGATGCAATTGATTTTCCAAGTGTGATGACCATACTTAACATGACACCTGATTCCTTCTATCCTGGTAGCAGACTCAGGGATGAGCAGTTGAACGAGAGACTTGACGAAATTGAGAAAATTGGTGGCAACATCGTTGATATTGGAGGTCAGAGCACCAGACCTGGTAGCGAACAAATTTCGTCACAGGAAGAGATGAAAAGAATATCAAAGGCGGTAGAAATTTCGCTTAACAGGAAATTTACTGTTTCAATAGATTCCTATAGACCGGAAATATTGAAGGAATGCCTTGATATGGGAGCACATATAATAAATGACGTAACAGGCGGTGAGAACAGGGAAATCCGAAATCTTGCCAAGTATTACGACGTTCCACTAATAGTAATGCACAAGAAAGGGGATTTCAAGACTATGCAGAATTCTCCATCTTATGAGAATGTAATCAATGAAATATCACTTTTTTTTCTTAGAAAGATTGTTGAGGCACGTGAGTTAGGAATTGAAGATAACCTTATTCTTGATCCAGGTATTGGATTTGGGAAGAGAGTCGAAGATAATCTTTCCATTATCAATAACCTTCGTGATTTTAAGATGGGTCATCCACTGCTTATCGGACTATCACGGAAGAATTTCATAGGAAAACTACTGGACGAAAGTGTGGATGAGCGAGGCACATCTTCTCTCATCTTCAATTCCATTACAATTATGAACGGAGCTGACATAATTAGGGTGCACGACATTGATGAAAATATCAAATTAATTAAAATAATAAAAAAATTAAAAGAATATTAGATGTGAACAAGGTAGTGATACATTATTATAGCGACGAATAGGATGGATATTGTGTTAACTACCTTAACCAGTGGGTTAATTGCAGGGCCGGCAGTATCCTTTGTCGCATCGCCGACTGTATCGCCAACAACAGCAGACTTGTGAGCTTCTGATCCTTTCCCTCCATAATTACCCTGTTCAATGTACTTCTTTGCGTTGTCCCAGGCGCCACCCCCAACTGTCATCATGATTGCCAGCGGGAATCCTGAAATGATCACGCCGATAAGTAATCCGCCAACCGCTAGGGGTCCAAGAATGAACCCTACGGCTATGGGAGTAAGTACAGCAATTAACGCGGGAATCATGAGTTGTCTCAGGGCCTCTTTCGTGACTATATCGACTGCCTTGCCGTAATCTGGCAGTTCCTCTCCTGTAAGTATCTTTGGTTTAAGTTTGAACTGTGATCTGACCTCTTCGACAATAGCAGATGCAGCCTTTCCGACTGCATTCATCAAGTATGACGTGAAGAAGAATGGCAGTGAACCTCCTATCAGTAAGCCCGCAACAACGATCGGATCATCTAGTTGTATAGATTGGAACTGGGGAACACTAGAGATTAAAGTTTTGAATGCGGCAAATAATGTGAGCGCTGCAAGCGCAGCACTTCCGATTGCATATCCCTTTGTGACTGCCTTAGTCGTATTTCCAACAGCATCCAGCGGATCTGTAACCTCTCTTCGTGTTTTCTCGTCAAACCCCGACATTTCGGCGATTCCACCTGCGTTATCTGTTATAGGTCCGTATGAGTCTATGGAAATTATCATTCCAGTTGCTGATAGCATACTTGCTGCTGCAATTGCAATTCCGTAGAGCCCCATTTGCGAATCCCCGCCGTACGATGAGTAAGTTATGAAGAAGGAGATTACGATACCCGCCACTATGACTATGGCAGGAATGAAAACAGCCTGAAGTCCGTATGCCAGACCCGTGATGATGTTTGTACCAGTTCCAGTAACAGAAGACTTTGCAATCTTCGCAACTGGAGAAAACCTCTCAGAGGTGTAGTATTCCGTCACGTAGACTATTACTCCCATTATGATGATCCCGATGATAGCATCGAAATAGATTGACAAGTTGCCCTCCATCAGATAATAATCAACGAAATAGAAGCCGATGGCTGACAGAATCACTGTGACAATTAGGCCCTTATAAAGAGCTGTCATTATTCTCTGCTTCTCTCCCTTCTTTACGAAGAATGATCCAACGATCGTTGCAAGTATTGCAACTCCCCCAATTGCGAGTGGGAGAATGACTCCGCTTTGTGATAGGTACCTTGACCCCCCGGGAGATGTATATATTAGATATCCCAGCAGCATTGCTGATAGTGCAGTCACAACATATGTTTCAAATAGATCTGCCCCCATTCCAGCGCAATCCCCTACGTTGTCGCCTACGTTGTCTGCTATAACTGCGGGATTTCTTGGATCGTCTTCTGGTATTCCTGCCTCTACTTTTCCAACAAGATCGGCCCCAACATCAGCTCCTTTAGTAAAAATACCTCCTCCTACTCTCGCAAACAGACTTACTAAGGATGCGCCAAAGATATAACCCACCATTGGAGTTGGATTTCGGAACCACATATAGAAGACAACGAGTCCGAGAAGTGCAAGCGAAGCAACCATAAGTCCCGTGACAGTTCCTCCCCTGAATGCAAGTTTCAATGCCGGATTCAGTCCTTTTTTTGCCTCGATTGCAGTTCTGACATTCGCTCTTACAGAAATGCTCATTCCGATAAGCCCAGCAACTGCAGAACCAGTTGCTCCGACCAAGAATCCTACAGTCAACTTCCAAGCCTCAGATATTCCTGAAGATGCGTAGAAGGCAAAAAAGATTATTATCGCCAATACAGCAGCAAATATGAAAACATTAGTGTATTGCCTTCTCATAAAAGCATTGGCTCCTTGTCTTATTGATAATGAGATCTTCTCAGGTATTTCTTCAGTAACCGGTATCCTAAGAAGCAGGAAACTCTGAATTCCTGCATATGCAAGACCTACCAATGCTGTTACTAGTATGAATAGCTCCCAGTTCAGCAGAATTGATGCCATCGACCCCGAATTTTCATGTTGTTAATAACGTTTGCTTGATTGTACTATATTTTTGGCCATTTATTAGAGAGAAAACACCCTTTATACCTGTTACGAGCAGAAATAATATTAGGAAAATTACTAGAAAAATTACAGAGAAGAAGGGGCTCTTATTTTGTTTCTGTCTATCTTCATCCCTCTTGGCGTGACTATAAGATATCTGTTGCCAAGTGCAACAACGTCTCCTCCATTGTCTCCAGCAGACCTTTTGAACTCGCTAACAATCCTTCTCATTTGCAATTCATCCGACTGTATCCCTGCGTAATCAAGAATCAGAACGTCCCCATTTAAGACAATTTCAGAAAACTGTGGTACTTCCTCAAACTTTATCAATTCTCCTATCTTGACAGACGTACCTGCTCCTGGTTCGTCTGCAAATTGATAGTCATTTAAATCGATGTACTTTCTTGGTTCTTTTGGAGGTCTATCTGTTCTGATAACCGTCTTTTTCCTGAATGTCATTGGCATCGTTGTTCACCTGCAAATAAATATAATCCTCATTAATTAATATTTTCCTTCCTTTATGAAGCCGTATAGAGCTTAGATCAGGAAGCAATTTTTTAACTTCACTACTCTCAGAACAATGTATCAACTCTGTCTTCAATGATAAGGGGTAACTCAACAAGTCTGAACGGAAAAATATTTTTGTCTGCACGGATAACCCAATACCCGGCTTAGCTCAGTTGGTAGAGCGGTGGACTGTAGAGGGACAGCGCTGTGGCGCAACCGCCGCCATCCACAGGTCGCTGGTTCAAATCCGGCAGCCGGGATTCCCCAGATGGTTTAAATCCGTGTATGCTTTAATCAATCATGAAAAAGGGCTCAGAGTAGGTACCAAAGAGTATTACGAGCTCTAATTAAACAGGCTTAGAAGCTCAAAGTTGAGCAACGAGGCCAAGGCGAAGATAAGGCAGTTTTTAAACTACCTGGAGAATGTTGACGAGCTTTCATACAATAGATTATACTTTCATGCGATCAACTTGAGGGTCCTGGCAGAAAGCATGGGAAGCTCTTTTGTCTCCCCGGCAAATAATGACGTAATTGAGGCACTGGCCAATCAGCGCAAGAGAGACTTATCAGAGTGGACCATCGAGGGGTATAAGGCCACCCTCAAGCGATTCTATAACTGGCTAGGAAAACCTGAAGTTGTGAAGGATATCAAATTCAGGAGCAAGAATAAGATAAATTACAAGAAGAAACCAGACTGGAGAATAAGCCAGGAGGAAGTGGACCTGCTGATAGCATCGTGCGATAACGCTAGGGATAAAGCGATAATCAGTCTGCTTTTCGATTCGGGGATAAGAATAAGCGAGTTTTTCACTCTCAGGATAAAGGATGTGATTTTTGACAATTACGGCATGAGGATAATGGTCTCCGGGAAGACCGGGGTCAGAAACGTAAGGGTCATCGGGGACTCGATAGGCTACGTTAAAGGATGGTTGAATGTCCACCCCGACACCTTCAACGGAGAATCATGGTTGTTCTGCGGTATAGGCCATGACAGGGAGGGGAAGCCGAACACCTGGGAACCCATGTTTCATCAGCAGGTCTATGCGATGCTCAGAAAGGTCAAGAATAGGGCAATTGCCAGGGGATTCCCGGCGAATAAGAGACTCAATCCCCACAAATTCAGGCATAACCGGGCTACGGAACTGGCACCGAAGCTGCCGCCGCTGGTCCTGGACAAGGAAATGGGGTGGAACCTGGACAGCAAGATGCCTGCCGTATATGTCCATCTCAACGATGAGGAAGTGGACAACGCATACCTGGAAGCCAATGGGGTCCATGTCGAGAATAAGTCAAAGGAGATAAGGAAGATGAGAACCTGCCTGAGGTGCAAAACCGTAAATCCTCATAATTCCGAGTTCTGTTTGCAATGTGGAGCTCCACTGGACTATGACAGATTCAGACAAATGGAAGACACAGAGAAGGAAATAGAGTCCAGTTTACTGAGTTCTTCTGTGATAGATAGCAGCACCAAGGAGCTTCTGAAAACGGTTGACCCGGCGTTCAAGGATAAGATTCTTGAAGCTGTGCTGTCCCAGATAGTTAATAATCCGCAGCTGAAAGAGAAGTTCGTGAAGGAGATAGCCGCTAAGCAACTATATAAATTATAGAGTTATTTGGATTTACGAAGTAGTCGTTATATTCTAAAGACCCTCAAGAGACAAAAGGAAATCCTATGAATTCAAAGGGTTGTTGAAAAGAGAAATTTAGGCTTTAATTTCTATGTAATCATTATCAGATTCAGGTGGAAAAGGAATATCTCTTTTTGGGTAACCCTGTCTTTTCCGTTCTGCTAGCTCTCTCAGCCTCAACAAAAATATCGTCAGATCTCCAGCTCCATACCAATCAATTGGCCTATGGAGGAAAACTCTGAACATATCTTCTCTTGTCTTAATGTAGCTATGCAGGTAGTTAGGGTGACATGGACCCCTCTAATTTAGACAACTTTTTGCCCTCATTCGAGGAATAAGACATTCTCATACCTCCCTAGTTGCTTCTTCATCCATTTCTCCCTGAATTCTTCATCCATGGCGATCCTCCCTTCAAATTCATCTGGGGTGAGATAGTTCAGTGATGAGTGTGGTCTCACTGAGTTGTAGTCCCTGACAGCCCAATCCATATAGTCTCTGAACTCTTCAAAGCTGTTGAACTCCTTGCTGTAGATGTAGTCTTTTCTTAAATTACAGGAAGTATGACTCTATGTGTGCATCCTCCTCAGGAGTGCTGGGATGGATTGTCCCGTGGTTGATCCCCAGTGTTCTCAGGTGATCCTCATACTCCCTTGAAGCGAGCTGTGGACCGTTGTCCGATCTAATTCTAAGCTCCCTGACGTTCAGGTCTGGGAACGTTGAGAACAGAGCTGAATCAAGTGCAGCAATCATCTCATCGCTCCTGGCCATCCTTGAAGAAAGATAGCCCTTTATCTTTCTGGAGCACAGGTCAATGTAGGCGGTGAATATACCCATCCTTCTTTATATATGTACACCCTGGTGAAATCCGTTTCCCAGAATATGTTTGGCCTTGAAACGACTAGGGTTCTGGGAACAGTCTTCCTGAATCTCTTTTTATAACCTTAACTCCGCAGGGTTATAGGGATTAGTAATTTCAGTTATCCTGAAATCCACTCTAATCTTCGTGTTCCTGAT
>JBMFVV010000025.1:0-16274 GCA_049965815.1 Thermoplasmata archaeon
ATATTCCGGGTGACGTTGTTTGCATCTTGTCTGATGTGATGATTAACCCCCTTGGATCTGTATTCACGCCAGCCTTTCCAAGGTCGAGATATTCCGTATTTGGTATCCTCCCGGTTGCTACTATGATTTCCTTTGCCTCAACTATCTCCTTCCCTCTATGTGTTATCAACTCTAAGGACTTTCCAACTTCGTTCTTGGCTACCGACGCAACCCTTGCCCTCAAATGGAATTTCATGCCCTCCTTCTCTAGGAGGTCCTTGAGAGCCATGCCTATTTCCGGCTCAGTTTGAGGTAGTAGAGAGTCTAGTGCCTCTATTACTGTTACTTGAGACCCAAAATGCAGAAGTGCCTGCCCTATTTCCAGTCCAATAGCACCTCCTCCTATGATTGCAACCGATTCTGGCAGTTCGTTTAATTCCCATATATTGTCACTTGTGAGGAATTCTGCCTCCTTCAATCCTGAAATTTTTGGAACTGCTGGATGCGACCCAGTTGCAATGAGGATATTTGATCCTGAAACCACTGTAACCTCTTTTCCGTCGGAATCCGATATATTTATGGTCTTTTTATCCACGAATTTGCCTAGTCCAGTGAAAAGCTTTACATTGCTGTAGTTCTCAATTACCTGCACATATTTTGAGTCCCTTGCGTGTGCAACATAGGATCTCAGGCCATTCATGACTTCTGAAAAGTCATATTTCATGGGTGTTGCGTGTATTCCTGCCATTTTGGGGTGTTCGGATCTGAATACTGAATGTGATGCCTCAAGAAGATATTTTGAGGGGACACATCCCACATTGACACATGTACCCCCAAGTGGTCCCGTGCCGATCATAGCAATGGTCATTTCTCCATTACTGAGCTCTGAGGCTTTGATCGCAGCCGAAAATGCAGCTGCGCCTCTTCCAAGTATTACAAGATCGAATTTCTGTATTTCACTGTTCAAATTCATTCACCCCTTCATTGGTCCATAAGTGTTGCTCTGTAGTGCGATGGCTTTTCAAATACCTTATTTTTAAGAAGTTCCTCCGGTTTTACTTTTTCCAAATCGACGTCAACTTCACCAGTACCGTCTTTCAGCGAGACTTTAACATCCAGCACTCCGTCCTGATTCTTTAGACCACGGCTCACAGTGGCCACACAGTCATCACATGTCATTCCGTATATTCTGATTTTTACCTTTCTTTCTTCCATGATTTTACATTGCTAGCAAGTATTAGTATTAAAAGGTAAACTTTTTTTTACTTTTTAGTATATATTCGCGGAATTTATATCACAGTATATGACAGAAGAAAACTTTATGAGAGGAATGGTCAAGAGTCTCGCAGCAATGCCTGAAGAACAGAGGGAGGTCATGCTGACTGACAGAATGAAGGACTTCCTTAACCAGAAAGAAGATGAGAGAAGAGCTTCTATGAGATCCATGCTTATTGCTGCCCTCTCTCTGGAAGATAATGAATACCTTAAAATCTCAGCAACAAGAACTAGGGTCATCCTTTCGCTTGACCAAGATGATCGGTCTAAATTAATGGAAATGCATATTGGCATATTAGCCTCTTTGGATCCTTCAATGAAGCAGAAAGAGATCGGAACAATGAAAAAGGTTGTAATGGAACTTCCAGATCAGCAAAGAGAGGTCATCAGGAATATCCTTTTGAATCACGGAATCCAACTTTAATGTCCAAGCCTGAGGCTGATTAATTGACAGGAACTGGATTATTCGGAACATTTTCATCTGGTACCGGAATAGGGTATTATATCCTTCCACCACTCCTTATAATTCTAGCGGTCACGCTTTCAATGACATTGCCAATTACGAGAAGAGTCAAATGGACCACCTACAGAAGGCCGCTGTATATTGTCGCTGTCCTATTTGAGAATTGGATAATCGTTGTAGGACTTACTCTGCTGCTGACTGCACCACCGGGAGTTGGAAGTGAGCAAAAGGCTGTGTACTTTTTCCTGGCAATAATAGTTTTCTGGGGTGCTACTATAGTATTGGCAAGCAAGAGGATACAAAGTAAGTTCATACCAGAAATGGGTCTTTTCAGACCAGATCTCCTTTTTCCCACTGGAGCCAACCTGGCAAGGGGGGAGATATTTGCAGGACTTGGCCTCAAACTCATGCTTACTATCACACCTGCCTCAGTTCACAACTTTGCATGGTTGCCTGTATGGAATTGGTGGGGATTGCTCTTTGCAGCGCTCTCAATGGTTTTTCTGGTGGCCGTAAGAGGCATGACAAAGTTGAAGGTAGTACTTTTGGGCAGAATGATTTATGGCAGGATGCTGGGATGGAAGGGCATACTGATAGAGGAAGGTTTCCTGTTTTTGGGATTTACGGGTATGGCATATGGATTTCTTAATGTATTCATGGGCTATATACCTTTTACTGTTCTATATCCTAGATACTGGCCTGGTCTCGTGATTATGCTTGTTGCGGCCATCATACTCATACCCGTTAGGGGTTACTTAAAGCATAAGACTGATAGAATTACCATGTCAACCAAGCGTACCCTTGGTCTGATGGCTATCCTTTATGTCGGTGTTATGGTTCTGATGTATGGAATGATGATTTCTATTATGGGAAGATTTCTCTTTGTAACAACCAGTTTAGGATTAATACTTGGGTTATTCCTACAAACGCTCGCTATTGGCGTTATTGTCTTTGGTAGGACAAGATCTATAATGAATGACAGGAACGGTATGCTCCCCCAGATGCTTTGGGTTATATCGCACGCAGACGAAAAGGATAGGGAAAGAATCATGAGATTACGACTTGAAATTTTCGCTTCAATGGAAGAGAGTGAGAGGTTTAAACATATGAAAAATATGTATAACGCACTGCTCCAGCTTCCTCAGGATCAACAAACGCTTATGATAACTTCCCAAATGATGGCACTTGCTAATCTAGAACAGGGACAACGTTCAAGATGCATGAGGACAATGGATAAGATTACATCTTTCAGGGGTTCTGCAACATGAACGATCTGTTCTCCAAACTTCCTAAACCCCCAAAACTTCTATCTCGAATAATCATTATAGAGTATGGAACGCTTGCGGGCGTAATAGTATATTCCATTTCCATTCGCAACATTGCAATACTTGCAATTGGATTAATAGGAATTCCGATTATTTATGCACTTCAGCGATTGGGAGCGGCTTGAAAATTATTCTAAAATGGGTAAGAGATTGGCTTTTTAACCTGTAAATCCATGCATTTAGTATCTATGTTCTGAGTTGTAGTATGCCGAATGGTTTCACAATCTTTTCAGTCTCCTTTGAAATGGCTGTCACCTGAAATACAGCAGAGAGGGGAGAGTGTCCATTGTATCCCGGTATGATGATTACATAAGGGATATGATCAACAGATACAACCTCTCCGCTGTGAGGATATATGAGAACATAAGAGAAAAAGGTTATCGGGGTTCTTATACAACTGTCAAGAGAATATGGAAGTACAGGTACGAGACGGAACTAGGGAAACAGGCACAGGCGACTTTCGATAAGCTCGGAAAAATTGAAATGGAGGAAGGTCAAGGGAACTCTATGCATTCTCATATGTGCTTGGCTACCCAAGATTAAGATATGCTTAATTCACCACGGATATATGCACGGAAAATCTCATAAAGCTTCACATGAATGCATTCGTCTATACGGGAGAGCAACAAGAGAAATTCTTGGGGGTTACATTTCTAAAAATAAACTCTCTGATCTGAAAGAAATTGACAAAACTATTGATAGTATACTTGATGTCGATGATAATAAACTCACTTACATTATGAATCTCAAAGAGTACGGTCTTTATCTTGATGTCGAGAACGATTGAGTTTTAAATACGGACATAAGATAATTTTTAATGGATATCCATTTCATCGATCAGAACCTTTCATTCCAAGGCTTGCAGCTATTACAATAGGATCCCATACAGGCCCAAAAGGTGGAGAATACCCCAGGTCTGAATAAAAAAAGTCTTCCATGGTCATACCAGCATAGATGGCTTCGGCAATTGTATTCAATCTCCAAGCACCGTTATCCTTAGACACCACCTGTGCTCCAAGGAGTCTTCCAGTTCTATCATCGTAAAGTATCTTTACATTCACAGGAGTATTTCCTAAATAATACGCAGCTTTGCTCCCTGCCTTAACGAAGATCTCCTTAGGCGTGAAACCATGTTTTAGAAATGTGCCCTCATCGATACCCGTGAAACCTACTTCATATTCAAAAATCTTCACGAGCGTTGTGCCCGTCGCACCTCCGAATAGCATCTTTTCACCACCAACATTGGATCCGGCAACTCGACCCATTTTGTTGCTTATCTGTGCCAGTGGCATCCAGTCCTCAGACTGCGTGATCCTGTTTAGTGAAGTTGCACAGTCACCCGCAGCAAGAACATTAGGATCACTTGTGAACATACTTCTGTCAACTCTTATCGCACCATTAGTTCCAAGTTCCAACCCAGCATCCATTGCAAGCTGTGAATTGGGCTTTACCCCAGTGGCAGAGATAACTAGATCTGAATAATGCTTGCCCGCAGATGTTTCAACAGTGAATCTACCATTGCTCTCTGTTACAGATTGCACCTCAGAATTTTTCTCGACAGATACACGGGATTCAAAATAGTTCAGGAGATCCTGACCAACCTTCTGATCAAGTCTCTTGAACAGCTTATCGTGATGCGAGATCATAGTGACCTTTTTTCCAGATTCAGCCAGAGTTGATGCGAGTTCCATTCCAAGAACGCCATCACCGATTATGGTAATGGATCTGGATTTTGAAACTTCAGGCTTCAGATTTATTCCGTCTGTCAGTGACCTGATTGTCCTTATTTCCGGCCCTGAAATACTGTCAGGTTTTATCGCCAGTGCACCTGTGGAGAGCAGCAGATAATCATATGTTAGTTGTTTTCCGCCGGAAAGTGTCAACAATCTGTGAGTGATGTCAACGGCGGTAACGAGACTATTGGTAACAACATTGATTTTTCTCTTCTGTGTGAACTCAGATAGCGGATAATGAAAAAGGCGCGTATAATCATCGAACATGCCACCGAGATAGTATGGTATTCCACATTCTGCGTACGATACAAATGGTCCCGCTTCAACAACGGTAACATCAATTCCGGGATTCACTCGCTTTGCCTTGGAAGCCGCTGCCATCCCTGCAGCACCACCACCAACTACGACAAATTTCATTGATATTGGTATTGCAACAACAGATATATTCTTTTAATTTTGGGCTGGATTGAAATAAGAGTTTAGAGATACCTCCCTATGGCGCTAAAAGATGGTTAGGTCCCTATCGTATCAACGTTCTCCAATCATTTCCCTCTTGAAGAATATGCAATACTCATCATCACATTCGAATACTGGCCACCGCTCAGTGTTCCATGAATGTCCATCTGAATCAAAGAAAGTTAGATACATACAATGAGTAGCGGGACGGAATCCCCTGTCCCGCGCCTCTCGTCCATCTCTGCGCGGCGATAGTGACGGAGTATGGAAGTGCAAAGATATTGGAAGAACATATTCGAGAGGAGTTGTGAGAGAGGGGATGTGTGGAGTTTTTGGAGGGAGTTATAAAAAGAAGGGATCAGGAAAGTGACCGGAGGATCTTTGACCTATGCGGTGAAATTTCTAGGATTGCCCCTGCGACCAGTAGCACTATGCCTGTTATCATCCAGGGAAGGAGAACCTCATACGTATGGACCACGGCAGGGATGCTGTAGGAGATACCCGGCAGGCCACCCGGATTTGTATTCGGTTTCACTGCAGTTAAGCTCCAGAAGTAGTACACCTGCATCCATCCCCAAACGCTTCTTATGCTCAGTAGAACGGAGAGTAACCCTGCAAGTATGAGGAATATCCCGGTCACTCTTATTCCATTCATCACAATCCTATTGAAAGTCACTACAACCATTTAGCACTTCCTGTGAGGTGCTGTCTATGCATATGCCGCAATATCTGAAATGGCAGTACGAAGCGATGAAGAGGACTTTCCGTGGAAATCGCACATTCGTCACAACTGTTCCGAGGGTGAGGGTCAAGGGGATGTTCATGTGCTTGGGTCACAATCTTTTCAACTTATTGTCACTGATAAGGAGGGGAAAGATAGCTGCAGCTATCGCAATCAGCTGAAAAATTAGAGGGAAATACGCAAGGAATTGAGGTAAATACAGTGCAATAACAGTATTTCTTGCAACCTCAATAAGACATGGATGCATCTTGTAGAAAATTTATAGGGTTGTTGGGAATCCTCTGTAATGAGCCACGCGACCGCAATTAATGCACCTTTAGAAAAACATAAAAATTAGACTTTCCATTTCAACAAATATCATTTCCGCTATTCATGGACCACTAATATACCAAGACAGCAAATACTAGAGCAATAACAAATGCAACTATTATATACGCGACGTACCACGACATAGAACTGTTCATAAATTTGTTAGTTATGAAACGAGAAAATGACCTGTAGAATTTACCAAGTGAAAGTATGGAATCCCAAAAGATGTTCTTTACGCCATCTTCCCTATCTGTCTCGGCTGAAAATGGCATAAGTATCTTTTTCAGCATTATCCTCATGTTATTGGAATATGCAAACGAAGTGTACTCAGAGTCAAGGCTAATCCCACCGTTCCAAATCCCAGACTTTCTTAAATTAGGTTTACCAAAACCAAGGACAGCTACAATAGAGAAGAAAAAGATCAAAGCTAAAATGAATATTGGGGTAAGAACTCCAAAAGTCGTTACTGGTGTTAGACTAGAGGCTATCATGAATCCGTATGGGATTCCAAGCGAAATGTTACCGGAAACGAAAGGACGACTCACGAATAGGGTAGACGCTACTCCGAAGAATACTACCAGGATACCCGCTGATAACACTGGTAATGAGAGTGAGATCTTTTCAGCTCTTTTTTCCTTTAAGAGCTGCGTGAAGGAAATGAATTTTATCATCGCGCCGGATATCAGGCCCTCACCTAGGGCAATCAGGGAGCCCACTATTATTGAGAATATACCTAAAACCTGAAACTGGGTGGACTGCATGAAAAGGGATTCTAAAAGCATCCAAACAGCAACTCCCCCCAAAGTTGGTAGTAGGCCGGATAATGATGAAACAATAAGAATTCCTCCTAACTGATCGTATCTGTCCTTTCCTGATGACCTGCGCGAGAACACTCTTTCTCCAGAATTTCCACTTATCATAAACAAACCTGTTTTAGAGACGGAATGGGCAAGGGAATAGAGTAATACTATAGATACCAGAAAAGCCCTTTCGTACTGTGAGGTTATCGCCATCACTAGTCCAAGGGCAACTAATATCCCCCCGTTGTTTTCGATAGTACTAAAGCCAGGAAGCACTTTTGTTCCTTCCGATGTGTATGCAAGGAGTGCAGCAAAGAAAACAGTAAATGCGCCTATTCCCATGAAAAGCATTCCTAGTAGCACATTAGATGGACTTATTAAGGTAACTTTCAGGATTCCGTATACTCCCATCAGTGTCATCGTTGCACTCAAAAGTGCAGAAGCATTTGCCGGAGCACTGCCGTGAGAAACAGGTAGCCATTCACTCAGCATGAATGGGAGCAATCCCATTTTTATGATGAATCCAAGGGAGACAAGCAACAAAGGAATGTCGCTTCCTAAATTGGTAAAGTTTATTGTTCCTGTGATGGAATATGCATAAGCAAAACCAGCGACGATCAAGACCGTACTGAATTCGCTAAACGCAGAAAATAAGAATGCCGTTCCGGCTCTCTTGCTATTTAGTCCAATTATAGCATACCCACTCAGCGACATTACTTCCCAACCTGCTAGAAACTGGATGTAGTTGTTGGATTGGAGAACGATGACCATTCCAAATATGGATAGGGCGTAAAGGACAACAAGCCATCTTTCATATGTATCATATTTGACAGAGTACCATGAAATCAGGGTCCATACAACACCTGCAATCAGGAAAAAGAAATCAGTAACCTGAATTTGAAGCCCTTCTAATATAACCATAACGACAGAAGATACAATGATGCCTGTGTAACCAGCCTTCTTGCTTCCCAGTGAAATCAGAACTGATGCTCCAAAAAAGGTTAGAACTATTAGGTTCATATTTACTTCCTCACCCTAATAAGGGCATCAAGTATAGCGTAAGGATTAGGAGGGCATCCCGGGATATCTATTACAGAAATGTGGTCTGGGTTCTTTCCGATAACTCCTCCTGTTATGGCACATACTCCAAGTGCTATAACAGTTTTAGGCTCAGGCATAGCATCGTATGCCAAGAGGAAGACCTCCTCCATCTTGGGGGTATATACTCCCATTATCACTATAGCATCTGCGTGCCTAGGAGTGTTCGTAAAAAATATACCGAGTCGATTGAGATCGTATTGCGGATATGAAAGAGCCCTCAGCTCTACATTACACGCTCCACATGCACCAAAGTCGAATGGATAAATGAAAAATGACTTCTTGAATTGACCATAATTATTCTTTGGCTCTGTTCTTGCAATGTTTCCGGTTGGTTTGTAATTAGGGAAACATCTTCTGCAATAAATGCACTTTTCTGCATCCCACGTGTCATTGGTTATTGCATCAGTAGGACAGTTTGCATTACCCTTTCCTGCTATTCCTCCAGACCAAGCTGCCACTTCATCTGGAGGAGACAAAGGAAATCTTTCAGTCTCTATTCCTCTGTTAACTCCTTTCAAGAACCAATTTTTATTCTTCATTTTATGCTCACCGCCAACTCAGAAATCCATATTCCAAAGCTCTCCCAATTAAAGTGAAAATCAGTAAAGACCCCACCCTTCATTGACTCCAGGAATACCGGGAAGTTGATTTCGGATGGAGTCAGGATATCAAGTTCTCTTATTCTTCCATCTTTCACTTCAACAAGGTAAGTTAGATCTCCTGCAGGCGACTCTACCCTTGCGATTCCTTTCCCCTCCATTTCAAAGGAGCTATTGTCTTTAGAAGTGAATTTTATGTCCAATTTCGAATAAGTATCCATCTTCTTAATTATTTCTAGCGATTGAAATATCTCATTAAACATTTGGATTAATCGACTGTAGGCATCTCCATCAAGCTCCACTACCGGCATAAATCCAAGAGATGCATATGGAAGAGCTTCACTATCTACTCTAGCGTCAAAATGAAATCCAGAGGACCTTGCAACAGGTCCTGTACTTTTCTCCGATCTAACTTTTCCGTTATTCTGTAACCTGTCAACAAAAATCGCCGAACCTACCAGGGATTCTTGAATCGTTCTAAGTTCGTCAGCTATGGGCAATAAGTCAACATATATTCCACCAAAGTCTACGTTAACTGAGTTTATTCCATTTATCCCGAAGAAGAAACGATGTCCGGTATACCGCCCAATAAGTCTTGAAACGCGCTCCTCGAGAGAGTTTAGAAAACTCAATGGGACTCCAAAGCCTGCAGGTTCGACCATTCTGGAAAGAACATAAATGTGGGACCTGATTCGTTCAAGTTCAATTTCAATAATCCTCTTAGCTTTAACTTTATCGTCTGGAATTATCCCAAGTGCATCCTCAATCGATAGCAAAAATGCTATGGTGTGAGAAGCAGAATGAAATCCGTTTAGCCTCTCAATGTTCAATTGTGCGTCCTCTATAGTATTTCCAATGATTTTGAGACTCCTCTGTTTGAATTCTGTATGGGCTGAAATATTGTTTATGACCTCACCTGGGGTAGAAATAAGGAATCTGACAGATTCCATCAACCCGCCCGTTGATGGTCCATAACTGAAATTGAATTCCCCTCTTGATTTGATCTCTTGGTCTGGCTGCACGTAATCGGAAGCTGGAGAAAGAACACTCGCATACAAATCATAATTGCCCAATTTCCCTATTTGTCTCCCTTCTGGTTCTCCATACCTATAGTATCGCATAGTTCATCACCACCAGTGCAAAAATACCTATCAGAAGCGAAACTATTGCTGAGATAAGGGGTATGACCCTTAATACCCCGCCCACATCCTTCCCTTCATCCTTCCCTTCAAATAACATAAGAGTGATGCTGTAGTTTACAGCGATGAAGGATGCACCCAAGAAGAATAAGACAACGGCAAAAATTATGAAGAGGTGAAGACTTGCTAGCCTTAGAAGAATGATGAATTCGCCAACGAAAATTCCAAATGGCGGAGCACCCGTGACAGCTAGGGATGAAAGAAGTAAAGAAGCTGAGGTAGTCTTCATCGAACTCCATATTCCTGTTACTTCTCCAATTATTTTTGTCTTCTTCTGAAGAAAAATGTTTCCAGATGAATAGAATGCAGCGGACTTTGCAAAGGTGTGAGAAACTAGAAGTATGGATGCACCAATTATTCCAACACCCCCCAGAACAAGGCCTAACAGTGCCATACTCATGTTTTCCATCGTAGAGTAAGCGAACATTCTTTTGTATCTGTACTGGTAACTCATAAATATGGAAGATGCGGCTATTGTTGCGACTGCGAATCCTGCATAAAATGGCATTGTTGGAGCTATTTGATATACCATATAGAGAACATAGAGTGCAGTAGGAACCAGTACTCCAGAGAACAAGGCACTTACTGGTGGAGGTGATTCGCTGTGTGCATCAGGAAGCCATGTGTGAACCGGAAACAGTCCAACTTTTGTTCCAAATCCAACAAGGGCGATCACAGCTATTATATGTGAAAGAAGAGTGATTCTTGAAGGCATTGCTAGAATTTGTGTTACCGTGAGAGTGTGAAAGTCGTAGTAGATTAAGATTACAGAGATGAATGCAAGCCCGATACCTGCAGAAGCTATGATCAAATATCTCCAAGCTGCCTCTACTGAAGTTTCGCTTCTCTCTACCATAATTAGCAGAACTGATGATACTGTTGTTGCTTCTATACCGACCCACATCAAGCCATAGTTGTTTATCACAAGACTGAAGAGCATTGAAGCTACGAAGAAATTGCTCATGAAATAGTATGTCTTAATAGACCGCTCCGACCCCCCATCAGTAAAATACTTAGAGGCATAGATTGAGGAAAGCAGGTAGATGGATGAAACCATCACGATGAATATCGATGTGAGGGCCGTCACATAGAAAAGTCCTGCAATTTGGGGAGTGCCCATTATGAAGAGAGAGAGTATCACTTCCAATGAAGCAGCTAGAATGGTGGAATGTTTTAGGAATCGTGTAGGATATGCTATATTTGCCGCTATTGGGATTAAAATTAGCAGAAATTCGAGAACAGTCATTTAGCCTCTCAGCTCCTCCATCGGAAGATGGCTATCTTTTTCAACTACAATCACAGAGGAAATAACCACTAGAATGAAGACGTCCAAAATTACGCTTGCATCTATTACAATTGGTACCGGCAGTAGGAAAACTGCCATAAGGATTAGAGCATTTTCTTCTTCCACATATCCTATGACCTGTGCAAATGTCCCCTTCCTTGAGATTATAAGGAATAAGCCCATGAAAAGCAATGCAAATGGGAAAAGTAATATTGTGCTAGATCCGATTTCAAGTGGTCCGATAATCCTTGAAAAAACGTCAAAGTACACGATTCCTATTCCTAATAGAATGAAGAGCAGAGCAACAAGAAACGAAGAAGCTAGCCCCCTAGATTGCTCCCTTAATACGGGCGATCTCTGACGTATCTTAGATTCAAGTTGAAGTGATACCAGGATACCTCTTAGGAATATCAACAGAATGCCTAGAATCACAAGAGTGATAGAATGATTGAGGTAGGCAAGAATGAGCACTATCGACGCTAGTATGACGGACTGGACAGAAACTCCCCTTATCATTGGGCGAATAAATGATTGCCCCTGCAAATAAAATGAGCTGACCATTGTAAGGGCCGCCAGAAAATATACCAAGGAATAATAAGAGATCATTTCATCATCACGCTGAAAATCAGGAATAACAGGGAGAATGTGAATGCAACTGCAAGGTAATCCTGGACCTTGAACAGTCTTAGTTTTGCCAAGGAAGTTTCAATTACCAATAGCACCATTATCAGTATGAGCCACTTTCCGAACATTATACCCAAATCAATTATTGAGCTTGGAAACGAGGAAAATAGGCCCCACGGAATGAGAAATACGTTTAGGAAAACCGAGCCGAGTAGGAACTGCTTCATGTACGACCCCCATTTCAATATTGCAAGAAGTTTACCGCTGTATTCGTAGTTAAGCCCATCATCAATCATGCCCAGTTCCATCAATCCCGAGCTTTCAACTGGTATCCTGCCACTCTCGAAGATGAACAGCATAAAGAACGCCACTGTGGCAAAAACATGATCTAAATCGAGATAAGATGATGGATGGGTAATGATGAAATTATTTGTGATATACGGATTATTTGTCCCCGTAATTAGAGCCACACTGAAAAAGACTGTAATTAAGGTAGCCTCAGACAAATAGTTGAATGAAACTGATCTTGCTACACTCATCGTAGTAAAATTACTGCCACTGTCCATCGCAGCAAGGTACTTCAAGAAGGCAGCTAGTGCGAAGAGGAGAGCACCCCCCAAAAAGTCCACAGTAGCTGTGAAGTAAATTGGAGCAGCGATTATGACTGGGATGACAAGCGCAATAAGGCAGTAGATTCCAAAAACCACGTAAGGAACGAGAACAAAGACAAAGCCCGAGTTTTTCGATACAACTGTCACTTTCCTAAGTAATTTTATAATGTCATAATAGGGCTGGAAGAAACTAGGACCCCTTTTCAGTTCAATTTTGCTCTTGAGAGATGCATATATTCCGACTATAAGTGGTGATAATATTATCACACCTAGCAGTTGTATCACTGTGTTTTCCACGAGCCCCATCCAGTTCATATTCTTCATTCCAATAAGGCTCCATCGTCCTTTCGAAGGCGGTTCAGGTACTACCTACGGAGGGGCCATTCCGCTATGTGTTGGGGTTGATTTGAGAGTCGTATATTATCTTTTCTTGCTTTGAACAACTTCCTTTAAGAAAGATGCGAACTCCGTCTATTGTCTATACTGAAAATTTCATGAAACAGATCTTCCCCGTAGCTCGTGCTCTGGGGTTTTCCTTGAATCACTTTAAACGTTCTACGCCCGTTGTCGAGTCTCTCCGCGACAAGGAATCGTACATCATACGATGGATCATTTAGAAATAACTGTGTGAGTTCATAAAGATGGGTAACAAATAGGACGGTCACATTGCTATCAACAAGTCCCCTAATAATCTGATATGCAATCTGGGACCCCTCCAGAGCGTTTGTTGACGAAAATGATTCATTGAAAAGCACCACACACCCCGGACTTAATTTATTCACGATCATTTTCATCCTGTTGAGCTCCTCGTCGAATTTTCCGAGGGTCATTTCCTTTTCTTCCTCTCTTTTGAAATGCGTATATACAACTCGAAAAGAAGACGCAGAAAATTCCATTGCTCCTACGAACATCCCTGCCTTCATCAACAGCAGTGCTTGACCTATACTTCTGAGAAAAGTTGACTTACCACCTCTGTTTGGACCGGTTATTAATGTCAGCCTGTGGTTACTAAGCGGTAGGTCATTTGTCACAACTTTGCCGTTTAACGCTATAAGCAGTGTAATATCATAGAGACCATTGAAACCTAATGCCGAATCATTGGCTGGTTTTGGGTCTGGGAAACAAGTGGATCCCCCAGTTTTTTGAATCTCTTCGTAAAGATTGATGCAGCCAATAAAAAATGCAAGTTCTGCCGCAAGACTATTGATGAAGTTCAACACGTTATCTGCCACATTTCTCAAAACGGTTGATACTGATATTAAGCTCCTGTTCCGAATGTTAGCAAGTTCCTGGTAACCCGATTCGTCCCTTTCAGGTAGTGCATAAGTATATCTCCTGTCTCTTAACGTAGATCCAATAGCACTAACAAGGTTATCATGTTTAATATCTGGAACAACAAGGCGAATATCTACTAGTTCGCAGGATCCATTTAGTCCTCCAAATACTTTTACCCCGTTTCGAAATTTCAGGTTCTGTAAATTTTCTCTGATTTCTGCCAAATAGCTTTCACTGAATTCATCCTTTAGCTGGTTAAACAGGTTACTGAAACCTGCTGAATAAAATGTTTTAGAATGCGATTCCGATATTTTTTTAATATTCTCTAGGACAGGCACATAGAACTCTAAAATTGAGATGGATTCATGCAGAGAATACTCTGGATTGGTAGTACCAAACCAGAAAAATTCTTTTCGTGCCTTTTCTATGTTTTCGATCAGGAATGAATACATATCCCTGATCGAGTCTCTGTTCTTAAGTGAGTCTTTTACAGCATCCTGTCTGTATTTAATTTCAGCTGGTTCGGAAATACTGTTCAGCACGATTTTTTGTGATACATCTTTAATTCTCTTGTCTCCTTTTGCCATAATCTCAAATATCTGGTGAAGGCCAAGATCAATAATTAGCTCACTTGAGTCTGTGGGAAGGCTCTGTGTAGCATCGAAGTCTCTGTCAATGAATAATAGTTTAGAACTTAGTTTACCCCTGACTCTACTTTCAGTCACTCCTAATCCTCCCCCTAATGTCTTCGTAAGAAAGTTTATATTTGTGAGTCAGAGCTAGTGCATATGCAAGGCCATTAGAAGGTTGCCTTACGATCTTATAAGTTCTGATTTCTGGATTTTCAGCGCTTACTTGGGCCACCAAACTTACTACCCCTTCTAGACGTGAAAAATCATCCAAAAACGTCACGAAGATGCATAAACAATTTTTAGCTTTAATAAGATCGATAACTTTTGTTCCAATTGAAGTGGCATCATTCACCGTAGTGGAGCTAAGCATTTCGTTTATTATCACTACGCTATGGGTTGTACAGTTATCCACGATATCCTTGATTCTGATGAGGTCATCTTCCAGTCTTCCTCTGAGATTTTCAACATTTTCTATTCCTTCAAAGTGAGTAAAGATATTGTCCTGTAAAGTTAATGTGGCTTTTCTGCCTGGTATGGGTACACCTAATGAGGCTAGATAAAATGATTGACCTACTGACCGTGCAAAGGTTGTTTTACCACCATTGTTAGGTCCAGTAACTACCACAATTCTCTCTACTCCTTCCAAATGAAAATCATTCGTAATAACCGTCCCCTTACTCTTTGCCAATTTAACAGCAAGAGCAAGGTCGAACCCAGAGTTGATTTCTATAACATTGCTTTCCGTGAACTCGGGAATACAGAAGGGTAGTCCGACATTCTTAGGTCCTTCCACGTATTCAAGATAAGCAAGATAGAATTGCAGTTCTTGGAAAACCTTCATTATGGTTTTCTCTATAAAATTCTGGTGTATAGCTGAAAATTCTCTTAATTTTCTAATCTCATCTGGATATAATTTCTCTATGAGCTTTAGAATTTCTGCTTGTACGTGTCCGATACCTTGTCCTGGTCTGGAAGCTAGGTTTTTAGACTCATGGTGAGCCTCCTTAAATTTGGAAAATACGCTCTCTATTTCAAAACTGTAATCCAAAGTATTGGAATCAGCCTTTCTAACGGTAACTCTGTCAGAACCTATTATTAAATGGTATCTGATTGACATGATTCTTCTTTCTGTCTCGTCTATATCCTTTTCTAGTCTCATGAATTTCATTGAAGAAAGATAATCCTCTAGATATTTGATGAACTTTTTGAACGCAGTGGATTTTACATTATTCTTTATCAGGGAATAAAAGAGTCTTCTTATTGAAATTGAGTAATCCTTGGCTGCAATAAACAATCTTCCCTCCCGTTGAATATCAAACATATCTGGCAGACCAGATATTTTTGCTAAAATGATCTTCATACTTTCTGAAAAACCACGAACTGCTTCGAATATTTCCTTGGATTCCAAATCTGAAAAGATCTGTTGACGATATGTTATGTCATCAAGTTTTGAAAGTGGAGTCATTAACAATTCTTTTACATTGTATCTCTCGTATTTCTTGGCTATCCCATTGATAATCTGATCAAGATTAAGGTCTGCAAAATGCTTGGGCTCTTCAGCCTTAAGCTCATTTCCATTATCTGGGAATCCGGTTAGCATGCTTTGAAAGGCCATTTATACTTCCCCATATGTTTTCGAAACCAGCTAGAACTGGTTTACAGGAGTTATCAGTCTTTCAAGACGCTTCGGAACTCCATCCAGCATTCATTTAGTATTAACAGATATTTGTAATTTTCTTAACACTCTATGGCGCTAAAAGATGGTTAGGTCCCTATCGTATCAACGTTCTCCAGTCATTTCCCTCTTGAAGAATATGCAATACTCATCATCTCATCTGTGTATGGGTTCTTATTGAGCGTGTCTGA
>JBMFVV010000026.1:0-15758 GCA_049965815.1 Thermoplasmata archaeon
GGGAGACAAAAGTCCTGCAAGTATGTTGAAAGAAAATGCAGAAATGATGAATAGAATAGAACTTGTGACGAGAATTATCTTCGCTTCATTTAAAGAGATTTTTCCGGTAACGAGTGCCCTCTCCTTGGTTCTTGGATTTAGGGAATCAAGTGGAAGGTCCATTATCCTGTTCATTGTCATTCCAGAAACTCACGCTAGCGTGGCTGCTATTCCAACAATTATAATGATCCTCAAACTGAATAGACCGCTTAAAATTAAGCCCATGTATGCGAAAGGAAGATCAAATATTGTATGCTCAATCTTTATGAACCTTACTATCTCTTTCAAATTGAAGGACATATTTTTTCATTTTTTCTTTTAGAATCTCCGTCTCTTCAGCTTCAATTCTTTCAGGCCATTCCCTCCTTGCCCCTTCATTTATTTATATCAATTTTCATTAATCATTTTTTTCTCCCTCCCTTCATCAGGTACTCCCTGACGACCGGGTCAACAATCTGATATCTTCCGTCCTCGTTTTTTTCAACGTATTCCAGCCTCATCAGCATCTTGAGGTTCCTGTCCAGCACAGGGTCGGGGAGAATCGTCTTGTCAGCAAGCTGGCTGAACGATGCCTCACCGTTTGCTATCACATTCATGATCATCATCTGTCTCTGCCATCCGAGGGCCAGTCTTGAAGTACTTTCCAATTCATCGGCAACCACCTTCATTGCCTGGTCGATGGTGAGTTCGTATGCGCTTCTGAAGTTTCCATGATCTCTATAATAATTCCCGAAGAGTGTGAGCCAGCCAGGCAGTCCGTCCAGCCTGTTTACAGCATTCTCAAGGTCGTCCAGCTCGTAATTCACGCGCTCCTGCTCGCACCCTTCTTTGAGGAAGCTCATTCCGGTCGATGAATTTCTCCATTTGCCTATGTGCATCTCAGTCATTGATCTTCCGAACATGGCCCCCTTGGGGCCTGGATTGAGCAACGACTGCATCACACCAACTGACGATCCCGTCACTATTAGGGTTATGGAACCCTTGTACAGATCGTATATGTGAGCAAGAAGCCTAGAAACGCCGACAGGGTTCTTCAGCCATTGTGCCTCATCGAGTAGCAGAAGCATATCTCCAGCGTTCTCCAACACATCGTCCAGGCCCAACTTCCGCTTCTTCCTGCTCACGGATAAGCTGGCCGAGATCGGGAGAGCAGGAGGGCCGGCGCCTCCAGATATCACGGTATCTGAACGTGGAGACAGGCCGTTGAGAAGAGCCAGTCTGAGGTCATCATTCTCCCGTGCATCAATGTATATACTCCGGATATCTATTCTCTTCGCTGCACAGAAAGCGAGGGAAGTCTTTCCCACCCTCCTCGGACCGAGGAGTACGGTCCAGTTCCCACGCTTGACATTCCCAACCAATGTCTCCAGCTCGCTGCCCCTGGCATACAGGTATCTTGGATCTGTCTTTGGCCTGAGATCGAACAGTGATTCCATTACTTACACCCGTAAGTGCTAACATATGTGAGTTTATAAATATTTCCCGACAGGGGAATTGACCGCAACCAAGAAAGCAGAAATGCATCCGCGCTGTCCTCCTTTCATTTCACACTCATGCTACCACCTGTCCCTAAATTTGCCAGCTCTATTCAGGTCCAATTTGAGCTTCATTCAGACTTCACAAGTATAGTAGCCGGAAGCGAAAATAATAAATCTTCAATGGCCTCTTACAATTCGATAAACAAGAAAGCGTCAGGGCTAGTGATGGGAGTTGACCGGTGACATGTAGGTTTTATGTACACATTAGATGTGATGAAAATCATTTCCAGTGACCAAGTGTGGTGTACCTTTAGGGAAGTTTTCTTCCTTGCCATAAAAATTTACGCTCTCTCATTGATGGCGCCCGACCTGTTCCTCGCTCCTTTCTACCATACCAGCAACGCAGTTTCAGGTTTATCAAGACATTCAAAGTATGTTCATTTAAGATTAGCCTGCCAAGAGCTTTGTCTTACACCAGATGTCAGAATCTGAAGGATTCGCCTAATTCTAATTGAATATTTTTCATATTTATTACATCGTGCTTTGCCACCTTGAAAAATACGGCTCAGCAAAATCATGATAGCCACGAGCTATTCCGTTAATATAAGAAGTGAAGCCATTAAAATCTAATATTCATCTTTGGATAAAACAGCACCAGAATTTATAGCAAGTTTTTAAACTCTTCAGCTGTCAGTCCTGACTGCCTAATTATTGCTCTGAGCGTACCCTTCTTCAGTTCTCTATGCTGAGGAACCGTTATTGTTAGAATTTTCTCTCCTTCTCGACGCATAATCACATGACTTCCCGTTTGGTGATCAATGAAAAATCCGATCTTGGTTAATGCTTTGACGACTTCAGAACCAGACACTATCGGAAGTTTAGGCACTTATAGGCACTTCCACGGCCGTTTCCACCGGTATGGGTTGACCATGTTTCCTAAGGCTCTCTATATACCCTGTTATTGCATCCTTTATATTCTCGATTGCTTCGTCGAATGTGTCTCCCTCAGAAATGCAACCAGGGAGTGCTGGCACGGTAACCGTGTATCCTCCACTACTCTGAGGCTCTAGGATTACGGTATATTTCATATTATTCTGATCAATAACCATAGAATAAAGGTTTCCATTCCCTTGTTAATCCGGGATCAGCATTAGTCATAAGGGGGCTTACTTTCGTGCCTCGAAATTGGGGTGTTCATTTTCATTAGCTTGGGTGAACCTGAACCGATCCGATAGGGTCAGCCCGTTCCTGCTTTACATGTTAATATCGTTAGATTAATCCAATCCTCGAATTACTTACAAAGTGGCATTAGTTTCCCCCGTCAAAAGGACTTGTTCTGACTGAGTTTTTCTAATTACCTCTATCAGGTCTGATTCTAAATTAATTTTCTATACAGAGAGGTTTTGATGCGTCTCCTTAGAATTAAAATTCGTCAGTTAATTTAATGCCTTCCAGTTCTGCAATATACAAGCTATCTGTAAAGAGATTCTCTATCCGGGTTTGATCCCTTGAAAATTGAGGGTACATTAGATATTAGATTAGAGAATGAAAGCAGGATAAAGAGAAAAGCTTCTGGTCTCTGTGCTTCTTGATGAATTTGCCTACCAACTCACGTGCTCTTTCTTTAAGATTAGTGTATTTGTCTTTGTCAATACCAAACATCCCTCTTTCTGCCATTCATTCTTACGAAGTATAGTTGTGTCTTATCTGAGCTCTCACTGCCAGTATAGCTCTCTCTTTTAGCGAAAACAGATTAATCCTGCCAACCCGACTGTTTCCTGTTAGAGTGGCGCGCTTTTACGCTTCTGAGCATATCTTGCGAGCAAGTTCCGAATATTTTTAGAGAAATTAAGACAGAAGAAAATTACGAGAAAAATTGAAGATTCTAATGTTCTTCTATCTTCTCCCTGCGGACGTGTGATCTTTGTACCTTCTCAGCAGAGCCCAGTGGGGTCCAAGCTTACTTGCTGTTCTTGTCAAGAAAATGTCACTTCCAGCTAAAAGATTCCAACCCTTAGTCCCCCTTATATCTCTATGTTCTGGAGACACGACATATCAGTCTCTCTTTGGAATTCCAACTACAAAGTTACTTTATTCTTTCCATCGGTTCCTTCAACACTTTGACAGTGAAGCTGACCTAAAATTGCCTTTTCCTGTCCAAGCTATGAAATTCTCAGGGGCAACAGACGAAGTAATTGAATGGTTTAAGTTCACAGGTCCCAATTTGCGATTAAACTTAAACCCTCCTATTTCCTCCTAGTGCATTAGAAAATAACAGTTATCAATACCAATTCGATGTCTCAAACAGCATGAAACAAGAAAAAGAGGAATACTTCAGGAAACTCACGTGGGGAGAGCTGGCATCGTGGACCAATGATGAAGTATTCAACCGAGGGAGGGTGTACCAGCAAGAGGGGCGTGTCAGGGACCTTGCCTTTAAACAGGATGGAGGCCTTATAGCATGGGTGGTCGGCACAAAGAGATACGCAACATATGTAGACGTTATAAACGGGCAACTAATTTCAAGCTGTAGCTGCCCACATGGACATCGGTGCAAGCATGCAGTAGCTGTCATCCTTCAGTACGTGAACAGCCTTAAGAATAAAGTTCAATTGGAAACTGTCACCGATAGCGATTCCAGGCTGGCGATGCTTGAAAATGAGGATTCAGAAATTACCCAACATGTAACCCATATTGAAGCGCATACAAATATCATTGGTGCAAGGATAAACAACCTTCCGTTGGAAGAATTACGTGATATTTTAAGGTCGCTGGCAGGTGTTTATCCAAATGTATATAAGTTTCTCGAGAACCGCTTCCTGCTTTCCTCGGGTGATGTCAGCAAAGTAGTTTCTGCCACTGAGGCTGAAATTTACAATCTCAGTTCCCGCCCGGGATGGAAACATCACTGGGATGAAGGTCAGAATATTCCTGACTATTCAGAAGTAAGAAAACGTTTAGAAATGCTCGTTACTTCGGGTCATTCAGACGAAGTCATAAAACTAGGTGATACGCTCTTGACGGAAGGAATAAGACAAGTGGAAGAGAGCGACGATGAAGGCGAAACGGAAGAGGAGATTGCTTCGTGCATGGATGTAGTCTTCCAAGCGCTCCCTCTTTCAAGCCTTAGAACACCAGAGAAAATGGAGTGGGCAGTTCTAGCTGACCTGAAAGATGAATATGGTATCACTAGGGGATCAGAGAAGTTCTGGGAAATGAATTTCGAACAGTCTGCCTGGAGTGAACTGGCTGATTCCCTCTCGAAGAAACTGGAGGATTCTGAAAAATATGAAGAAGGCTCATTTTCACGAACATATCATAGGGATAGGCTGGCGGACTGGATAATCAGAGCGCTGGAGAACTCAGGTCAAAATGAGGAATCACTTTCACTCTGCAAAAGCGAAGCAGTAGTTACTAACAGTTATGTACGTCTAGTTGAAAAGCTAATCGAGAATGGGATGAAAGAAGAGGCTGAGGAATGGATACGCAAAGGTGTAGCTGCGACCGCTGATTCATTACCTGGAATTGCTCAAGAGCTCTACGATCTATTCCTAGGCATAGTGGAAAGGTACAGTGACTGGATTAGGGCGGCTTCTCTTCTAGCAGAGGAATTCATAGAAATTCCGGCAAAAGAAACATATGAGAAACTCAAGCTAGCATGTATTAATGCTGGTGTGTGGCCACAGGTCAGAAAGCATATATTGCAATTCCTGGAAACTGGCAAGGTTCCAACAAAGCTTTCGTCAAAGAACTGGCCACTTACAGAGACAGGCTTGAAAATGCGTCACGAGAGATTTGAAAAGCATTTTCCTATTGTTGAGGAGCTGATAGAAGTGGCAATTATCGAGAATGAACCTTCCGAAGTGCTGAGGTGGTATGATTATTCAGTTAGAAACGGAAAAGAGAGGCAGAACAGATGGGGTTCGTTTATGGATCAGGATATCAAGGTAGCGAGAGCAGTATTCAATGAATTTCCAAACAGGTCCATTTCTATCTGGAAAAATATTATTGAAGGAGAGATAGCTGGAACAAATGCACGTTCATATGTCGAAGCAGTAGGTCATCTTGCAGAATTGGGTAAACTTATGATGGGAGTTGGTAGGAAAAGGGAATGGGATTCTTACGTTTCACTTCTGAGGCAAACTAACGAAAGGAAGCCACGGTTTCTTAAGACGCTTGATACGATCAGTGAAAGGAGAATAATTGATCCCTGATCAGATTCATTACAAGTGAATGTTATCGTCAGATGAAGTCAGAATTTCAGCTTAAGTCTTAATCCTGGTGTCGCTTTTTGTCAACAGCTAATGGACATTAAAGTTGTCAAGTACTCTCTAGATGCATGATTTCCATAGAAAATTAGCAAGTCACTGAGGATTCGCAAAATCAATTAATCGAATCTTTTTCGAATTCATCACACTGTTCTTTGCTACCTTGGAAAATACGGCTCCGCAAAATCACAATAGCCCCGAGCAGATTCGAACTGCTGTCAACGGGTCCAGAGCCCGCTATGCTTGGCCACTACACCACGGGGCTAATGTATGTTATTACGAAGTAGTAGATAAAAATAGGCCATCCTTATTCCATTTTACTTACTTTAGTATTACAAGATTTTATTAGTCATTCGAGAGTTGTTAATGGAGCTTGGTTAATATCACAAAATGAAACTGGAACTATTCCTAGCCTTTTTATAGTTTTGATTATTATGGAAGAAAGAGTGGAGTGCATGGAAAAAGGAGACTTCATTAAACTGCAATTCGATACATATACTGAGGATGGCAAGCTAGTCGAAACCACGGAAGAGAAAAAGGCAAAGGATAATGGAATTTATGATGAACATTCATCTTACAGACCAATCGTGACTATTCTCGGTTCAGGCAGACTCCTCAAGGATTTGGAGGAAGATATTCAGAAGGCCAATGTTGGGGAGGAGAAGGAAATTATACTGCCACCTGAAAAGGCGTTTGGTGTAAGGGACGCAAATTCTGTAAAAGTTAGTTCCTACAGGGAAGTCGAAAGGGCCCTCATTGAAGAAGAAAAAAAGGCTGGAAGGAGTGGCAAGGATGTCTTCCCAGAACCTGGAAAGATGGTGAGGATTGGGGACAAGTATGGGAAGATAATGACGGTTACTGCAGGAAGGGTAGTTGTCGATTTTAATCATCCTCTTGCAGGAAAATCCATAAAGTATAGCTACAAGGTTCTAGAAAAGATTGAGGGAGAGGAGAACAAGGTAGCTGCTATAATAGAGATCAACTTCTCAAAGGACTCCGACAAGTTCAAGATTGAAACGGGGGAAGAATTAACGATCACTCTACCGGATTCTGCGAAGATAGACGATTCCTGGCTTCTGGCAAAGTTTGCTATTGTAGGGGCTATCAGGGAATACGTCGCAAACAAGACGGTAATCTTCAAAGAAATTTTCGAGAAGAGAGTTGAAGAAAAGAAGGAAGAAGAGAAAAAGGTGGAACCAGAGCAACAGGCAAAACCCACCAGTTGACGGAGAGAGATGTCAGGACTAGAACAGAATAAGAAGGATATTGAAAAATCTTTAAAGGAATATCAGTTCAAAAAGTACATAGATGAAATCAAAAAGCTAGAGGGAAGAGGGACCGAGTTGATCTCGGTCTATGTACCTCCAGAAAGGCAGATCAGTGATGTGGTGAGTTACCTCAGGGATGAGTACTCCACGTCCAGCAACATAAAGAGCAAGACAACCAGGAAGAACGTCACTACTGCCATTGAGAGTATCATGAGCAAACTCAGATACTACAAGACTCCCCCTGAACACGGACTCGCAATATTTGTAGGGTACGTCCCAACTAGGGGGGATAAGAGCGATATGGTAAGCTATTTCATAGAACCCCCACAATCAATAACAAGCTTCCTATACAGATGCGATTCAAAGTTCTATCTTGATCCAATTCTCCCGATGCTGGAGAAGAAGGAAGTTTATGGCCTTATAGTGATAGATAGAGCGGAAGCAACGATAGGACTGCTCAGGGGTGCAAGGATAGAGACAATAGAAAACAAGGACTCTCAGGTACCCAGCAAACATCACCAGGGAGGACAGAGTTCAAGAAGATACGAAAGATTGATTGAAATAGCTGCCCACGAATTTTTCACTAAGATAGGGGTGATTGCATCAAATGCGTTCTTGAAAGAACCTGACCTGAAGGGAGTCTTGATTGGTGGACCAGGGTCCACAAAGGAGTTCTTCTACAAGCACGGATACCTGCATTACCAGATACAGGAGAAGGTAATTGACCTGTATGATGTTGGCTACACCAACGAATATGGCCTTAAGGAGCTTGTCGACAAGGCTTCACAGACCCTTGATCAGCTGGAAATTGCAAAGGAGAAGAGGCTGATTGAAAGATTGCTCGTGGAAATAAAGAAAGGCAGCGGGCTGGCAGCTTATGGGGACAAGGAAGTTTCCAGAGTGCTTAAGGAGGGACGGGTGGATACCCTTATAGTGTCAAAGGGTCTTAAAAAGATGAAATTTACATACAAGTGCGAGGCGGACGGAACTGAAATTTCAGAAATATCGCAGGAAGAAAAGGAACACAACTGCCCGACGTGCGGAAATCCTATGGTACTTGTTTCCAAGACAGACCTGATAGAGGAGTACATAGAGCAAGGGCAGAAGAGTGACTCAAAGATTGAGCTGGTGAGCGATGAGTCTGATGAGGGTGCACTGTTTCTCAACTCCTTTGGCGGTATAGGTGCAATTCTAAGATACAGCTAGCTCGTTTCCAGGTAAAATGGGTAAGACTCTTATGGGATCCTTTATACTAATGAACATAGGTAGTCTACCGCTTGAAGGGTTACTTTTAATCTAAACTGGCCTTTCAATCTAATCACACCAGGTGTCCTTTCCAATTTACAAAAAGAAAACATTTATCCTTCTATTCGATACTGGAGCAATGAATCGAACAGCGAAGATTGCAATTACTATTACCATTGGGATAGCGCTCGTAGCGACGGCTTCTGCCTTTGCCTACAGTACTATGCTAAGTTCACAGACATCAGACTCACCACTCAGTTACATACCGTCCAACTCTTCACTTGTGATGTGGATGAACTACAACGGCACGAGCCTTTACCTCTTCCATTCAAACAATTCAACTGCAGTTTTGCTTAATACAGTGGGAGTGAAATCGGGCAATATCTCGTTTACGTCCGGAAATTCATCTTTCAGCCTTCCACTAAAATACAATTCCACTTACGGAGGTTTTGAAATTTATTCAATAAACGTTTCATCTGCCGTGTCTGGATTGCTTAAACTCAACTCTTCCCTGTCCCCAATGTTCAATCTGACAAACGTTCCTCTCTTTGTATACGTTACCGAAAGCGGAAAGGTTGTGCTGGGATCAATGAATGGGGTGAAAAGTTCAATAAAATCATTCAACTCAGGCTCAAATTTCGTTTCAAAGGGTTCATACCTAGACCAGAGCGATAACATTTCCTTCTATTATTCGCCGATGAATAAGACGTTACCGTTCAAATATGCCTGGGGAGGGGTTAATGGGACATACTTCTATGCATATGCGGAACTGGCGAACAGCAGTGCCTTCAATTTCAATGGCTCATTTACCTATCAGGGATTTAGCGTCAAATCCGTCTCGTCTCACGAAATTGAGGTTACGTATGAATTTGGCAGTCTATCACAGCTCTATGCAAAACTCGACTCGATGAGGTAAATTTGTGGAATCTACCCTTTCCTCCCTTTCTACAGTTTATTCCTATTACCTGAAGAATTACTATCGTTCTAAAAGTTTCTACCTCATATTTATTCTCATTGTAGTGGCATCCGTTCTGATGGTTTACCTCTCCTTTCACTACCTTCCTAAAATAGATTCACTCCTGTCTTCCCAGGGACCGGCACCTGCCGGCCTAAAGGAGAAGGTTGTTCTTTACTTGTGGTCATACGTGATGTCCGATCTCCCCGTCTTTGCAGCTGTATTCTTTTCTTCTCCAGCCATATCCAGTGAGATCGAAAACAGAACTGCATTCCACATTTTTGCGCTGCCAGTGGACAGGAGTATCCTATTGATAGGAAAATATCTGGCTGCTGTTTCCGCAGCAATAATTTCAATGGCCATTTTCGTCGCTTCCGAGATCGGAACTGCTGAATTCCTTTTTCCAGGCACGATGCTTCCTTCGATTCTAACTTCGGTAGGAATGCTTGTTCTGTTCATACTGGCAATCAGTGCATTCACTTTCTTCGTGAGCTCCCTATTTAACAAGAACCTATATTCCTATATCACAACGTTCATCACATACTTCATAGTATTTGATGCGACAAATCTCATTCTCTCTCTTCTCTACAATTACAACGCCTTCTTCCTCTTGGACAATGCAGCTTCCATCATACCGAGAATTTTCCTGAACGTGAACACTGCCATCTTCGGAGGTCAGTTTAGCCTCAGCGGTGCTTCAGTTAGTACAATAGTCCTTTCACTAGTTGTGATGGTTCTTTATACCGTGATTTCCCTGATATTTGCACTCGTGATTTTTGAGAAAAAGGAGGTGAAGTGATTGGAAATTGAGATATCTTCTCTGTCAAAGAACTATGGAAAAATTCAGGCGCTTAAAAATGTGAATCTCAAAATTAGTGGGAATGGTCTTGTGACCTTCCTGGGGGCTAATGGCGCCGGTAAGACAACGCTCTTCAAAATACTAACGAGCATCGTCCGTCCGTCATCCGGATTTATCAAGGTGAACGGAATGAGCATTGATTCGGACCCACAAAAGGTTCTTTCCAATCTCGGGTCACTTGTGGAAGAACCGGAATTCTATCCATATCTAACTGGAAGGGAAATACTTGAGTTTACCGCTAGAATAAGAGGAATAGGTAATAGGGACCTCGAAGAGGAGATAGAACGAGTTTCACGCCTTATTGACATATCGGAATACCTGAATAGGAAGTGCGGTCAATACTCAAGGGGGATGAAGCAGAGATTGGGGGTTGCAGTTGCCCTAGTGGGTAATCCCGGGTTGCTGGTACTTGACGAACCAACCTTTGGGATGGACCCATTAGGAATGCTTGAAATGAGGAGGGTCCTAAAGGAGATGAAGAAGGACAAAGACAAGCTCATAATCATGAGCACTCATCTGCTGGAGGAAGCGAGGGACCTCTCTGACAGGACAATAATAGTTAAGAGGGGAGAAATAAAGTATGATTCTGACAGGTCTGAGAGGAAGGCGTTCATAAAGGTCACTGGGGTCATCAATACTAACTATAAATTTCAGAACGGAAAAATAACAGAATCTGGAGACGGATACGGCGTCTTTGAAATCTATGACAGGGACAGCATACCAGAATTCAACAACGAACTGTTATCATCCGGGTCTAAAGTGCTCTATATAAATCCCGCAGACGATCTTGAGAAGGAATTCACGAAAGATTGAATTCACCGAAATGGGTTGAATCTTGAAGATACCTGGGGATGAGGAGTGACTCAACGTCACGATCTCATTCAGTGTTTTCTATTCATGTAAGTTTTACTGACTTTTTAATAGTAAATGTTAAAACTGGTTAAAACATATTGGATTATGCCTACCGTACCTAAGTATATTTATAGCTTTGAAGAGGGGTCAAAGGAAATGAAGAACCTGCTGGGCGGGAAGGGTGCAGGCCTGGCTGAAATGACAAGAATTGGCCTGAACACTCCTCCGGGGTTCACCATCACAACTGAGGCGTGCAATTATTATTTCAAAAACAACAGGCTTCCGGATGGATTATGGGACGGTATAGTAAGTGCGGTCAAGACGCTCGAGAAGAAGACGGGCAGGGTGTTCGGAGGGGAACCGAAGATATTGCTCGTCTCTGTCAGATCAGGGGCTCCAGTGAGCATGCCGGGCATGCTCGACACAGTTCTCAACCTTGGCTTGAATGACCAGAATGTGGAACAGTTTGCCAGGGAAACAAAGAATCCGAGGTTCGCGTGGGATTCCTACAGAAGATTCATCCAGATGTTCGGTAGGATAGTGCTTGGGCTTAACGGCAAAAAATTCGATGATGTTATAGACAAGAAGAAGGAGAAACTCGGTATCGAGAACGATTTCGAACTGGAAGAGAAGGACTGGAAGGAGATCGTTCAGGAGTTCAAGCAGATAATAAGTTCGGCTGGCAAGGAATTACCAAGTGATCCTTACAAGCAACTTGCACTTGCTGTAAACGCTGTTTTTGATTCATGGAAAAATGAGAGGGCAATAGTATACAGGAAGATAAACAACATTCCCGACTCGCTTGGAACTGCCGTCTCTGTTGTTACAATGGTCTACGGCAATCTTGGTTCTAATTCTGCTACGGGGGTTGCATTTACGAGAAATCCTAACACAGGCGAGAAGGTCCTTTACGGCGAATACCTCATCAACGCACAGGGTGAGGACGTGGTCGCAGGGATAAGAACTCCGTCACCTGTTGACAAGCTCAAGGTTGAAATTCCTAACGCATATGGGGAACTGAAACGATCAGCAGAGATCCTTGAGAATCACTATAAAGATGTTCAGGACATAGAATTCACGATTCAGGACGGAACGTTCTACCTTCTTCAGACAAGGTCTGCCAAGAGAAGTGCAGCTGCGGCGGTGAAGATCGCGCTGGACATGAGGAATGAGGGGAAGTTGACAGATGCAGAAACTGTGAATATGGTACAGCCTGAACAGCTGAATCAACTGCTGCATCCACAGGTAGATTCAAAGAAGGCAGGTGCACCAATCGCAAAAGGTCTTCCCGCTAGTCCGGGTGCAGGGTCTGGCAAAATAGCTCTAGACCCGGAGGAGGCTGTAAAAATGAACGAGAGGGGGGAGAAAGTGGTCCTAGTCAGGAATGAAACGCTAGCAGATGATGTCCACGGCATTGCTGTTTCAGAAGCTGTGCTCACTGCAAGAGGTGGTATGACATCTCATGCAGCCGTTGTAGCAAGGGCAATGGGTAAACCGGCTATAGTAGGCTCTGAAGACCTCAAAATAGATCTCGATAAGAGGTCGGTTAACTTCAAGCAGGAGATCATGTGGGAGCACCAGGAAGTAACTGTCGACGGTACGTCAGGACTGGTGTTCAAGGGCAACGTTCCCCTCACCATACCTGAGATGGGAAGAGACTTCCAGGAATTCATGAACATTTGCAAGAAGGTGAAGAAACTCGGAGTGCTTGCAAACGCCAATACCCCGGAAGAAGCCATACTAGCAAGGAAGAACGGTGCTGAAGGGATAGGCCTTGCCAGGACTGAAAGGATGTTCCTGGGCGCAGAACGCATACCAATCATGAGAGAAATGATAATGAGTGATAACATCGAAGAGAGAAAGAAACTGTTAGAGAAACTTCTTCCATTGCAGTACAACGACTTCGTGGAGTTTTTCAGGACAATGGACGGTTTCCCTGTTATAATCAGGCTTCTCGATCCACCTCTCCATGAATTCCTTCCGAAGAAGGAGGAACTGATGGTTGACCTGGTAGAGCTTAGACACGAAAGAAAAAGCAAGGAAATAGAGAAGAAAATGAAGGAGGAGGAAGAGATACTCAGGAAGGTAAATTCCCTGAGCGAGTTCAATCCTATGATAGGTTTTAGAGGGATAAGGGTCGGAATCGTTTATCCTGAAATATATGAGATGCAGGTTCGGGCGATCATCAGGGCTGCCCTAAAGGTGAAGGAGGAGGGGAAGACAGTAATACCTGAGATCATGATTCCTCTTACCATAGATGTGAAGGAACTAAAGCTTGTCCATGACAGGCTGCAGAAGGTCATTGACGAAGAGCTTAAGGGGAAGCAGTTGAAGTATAAGTTTGGAACGATGATCGAGACTCCTAGAGGTGCGCTTACTGCTGGTGAGATAGCGGAAGTTGCTGAATTCTTCAGTTTTGGCACTAACGATCTGACGCAGATGACATTTGGTTTCTCCAGGGACGACGTGGAAGCCACATTCCTTCCAAAGTATCTTGAGTACGGAATCTTCAAGGTGAATCCTTTTGAGTCTCTTGATAAGAATGGGGTGGGTGAGCTTATGAAGATTTGTTTCGAAAGAGGTGTAAAGACGCGACCAGATATTGAGGTCGGCATATGTGGGGAGCACGGTGGGGATCCTGAATCGGTGAAATTCTGTCACAAGATAGGATTAAAGTATGTATCTGCATCACCTTACAGGGTACCGATAGCCATACTGGCAGCTGCTCAGGCAAATACTCAGGAGAAGGGTGAAAATTAAATGTCAGAAATAGTCAATTCACGCATTAGAAAGATCCTAGACTCAAGGGGGAACGAAACGATAGAGGTTGAAATATTCACGAAGTACGGTCATGGTGTTTCAGCTGCTCCAAGCGGGGCATCGAAGGGGGCAACGGAAGTGAAGGACTACCCAGAAGGTGGCATAGATCAGTCCGTGAAATTATTTAAAAATGAAATATCTAAGAAGCTAGTTGGTATTGAATCGGAGGACCAAGAGGGTTTTGACAGATTCCTAGAGGATATAGATGGTACTGAGAATTTCTCATCAATCGGAGGAAATCTGGCAGTTGTACTGTCGCTTGCAAACGCCTGTGCTACCGCAGACGAGCTTGGCATACCACTGTTCAGGTATTTGGGGGGACTTAATGTCAGAATGACCACACCACTGGGAAATGTGGTTGGAGGGGGTAAGCATGCAGTGAATGGAACAACAATTCAGGAGTTCCTGATAGCCTCTCATGCGAATAGCGTATACGACGCTATAAAAACAAACGCACTGGTGCACAGAAGAATAAAAGAGAAGGCATCGAAGGAACTCGATATTCCCATTGGTATGGGGGACGAAAAGGCGTGGGTACTTCCTTTCGATGACGAGAAAGTCATTTCCCTAGTAAAGGAGATTGCAGACGAAGTTTCTGACAAGACTGGCTTCACAATTGAAAATGGGATGGATCTGGCCGCATCAAACTATTTTGAGAATGGTCATTATGTCTACAGGGACAGGAAGCTCACAAGGGAAGAACAGGTTGATTTTGTGGAAAGTATTGTGAAGGACTGGGGATATACCATAATAGAGGACCCATTCGACGAGAATGATTTCGAGAGTTTTGCTGAACTCACGAAGAGGGTTGGAGACAGGGCAATAGTGATAGGGGACGATATCTATACAACAAATTATCAGAGACTGAAGGAGGGAATAGAAAAGATGGCAAGCAATGCAATTCTCCTAAAACCAAATCAGGTAGGCACTCTGAGCAGACTTTTGAAGACTTGGAGACTTGCCAAGGACAATGGAATGAGTGCTATTGTCTCACACAGGTCTGGTGAGACAACGGATTATTTCATTTCCCATCTTGCAGTCGCCATTGGCGCCGACTACATAAAAACTGGGACTGTCGGTGGGGAAAGGATAGCAAAATTAAATGAACTCGTAAGAATTCAGGAAGAAATGGGTGGACATGAATGAGCGATCTACTGGTATCTGAAGATACGTACAGGAATTCGGCTATACACATAGGCACGAAGATTAGAAGCGCAGACATGAAGAGGTTCACTGCTTACGTGAACAAGGAAGGACTGAATATACTGGACATCAAAAAGATAGACGAGAGGATCAAGATAGCTGCACTGTTCTTGTCAAGATACGAGCCAAGCGGCATAGTGTTCGTTGCATCAAGGGAATACGCAAAGAAGCCTGTCAAGGCAGCTGCTGCAGCGCTCGGAGCGAAATCCATTACGGATAGATTCATACCCGGGTCATTCACTAATCCATCGCTGTCAGGATATTTCGAACCTGACGTAGTTGTGATAAACGATCCTGCGACGGACAATCAGGCTCAGAAGGAAGCGGTTATCAACGGAACACCGGTCGTAGCGTTGTGCCACACGAACAACAGCACATCGTTTGTTGACCTTGTAGTTCCTGCAAACAACAAGGGCAGGGAAAGCCTTGCCCTGGTATATTTCCTGTTGACAAAGGAAATACTTGCTGCGAATGGGAAAGATGTATCGCAGCTGAAGCAAGAAGACTTCCTGGCTGATCTGTAAATCATTTCAGCCTTTACCACTTTTTTATTTTTCAATATAGCAATGTTACGCTCGTTATTTTACACCAACTGCTATATTTTAATCATACCCAAAATATGAAGTGGTTTTGTTGGAAATCTGGAATGGGTATAATGCACAACTTTGTTCACAAACTAAAATCAACTGTTAACCTCTAACTCCCGCTCTTTTGCATAATAGGTATCCCTAGCTCATCGATGATGTCCCGTGATTTCTTGGGAATTTCAGA
>JBMFVV010000027.1:0-14277 GCA_049965815.1 Thermoplasmata archaeon
GTGACAGAAGGGTAGTATTTCCCATGAAATCAGTGAATTAAGGGAGAGTAGATACAATATCTTCATTAAACAGAGCAGGTCAGATAGAAATATTTAAATGTTACGTATTGATTCGAAGTTACTGATGGAGGTAAATAGAACCCCTACGACCGCAAATGGAATTGAGACCAAGAAGAAGTTAAGAAAACTTAATATGAGGAAAAATGAAGAGTTTAGGTTTCTCTTAGGAAAGTGTTTAAAGGATCTCCCCGAAAGTGTCAGGGGAGGCGTGATAGGCTCAGTTTATGCAAAAGCAGCAAAGAATGGAGTCCTGGAAGCTCGAGATTATGTCTTAATAAAGAAGAACGAAGGGATAATCGACGAGAATACCAGCAAGCAACTGATAGACCTGATCTATGATTACAGCACTTATCGCTAAGAATACTGAGTAAACCTCTTATAGTCACCTGACGCGTTCAGAATTCCAAGTCTTACACCAGCGTCAAGCCACGCATATGCGTAAGAGCTGGCAGCGAGCGAGTTTTCAAAATCACCCTTTTCGTAGAAGTAGGTTGCGTCGTTCAGGTAGTTGTTACACATATCTATAAAGTCATTTGCAGCTTTGTTTAGAAAGCTCTCCTTTGAAGGTGAAATTTTTACATGTTCCAAAGCTTCTTTTGTCATATCCAAGTATCTCTTGCATCGTTCTTGTATTGTCATCTTACAACCTTCACGTTCTTCCCTCCGTCGTCCGTTTCCCTCGGTCTTACTTCTATGAACAGGGGGATTGGAAGCTCCGGTGATGCAACAAGTGATGTACCTACTGGGAGCCTCTGAATTTCATCAAGGGAAGAGTTTGTAAGGCCTTCAACAGAATTGCCTATAGCCTTAAGGTCGTTAGGGTTGGTGACCTTCAGGATTAACTGGGTTCCGCATTGAGACAGCACATTCTTATCCACCTTTGCAGGCCTCTGTGACACCACCAGTAACCCAAATCCAAATTTCCTGCCCTCTGAAGCAACGGTTCTCATAATCTTGGAAGAAAATGCTTTTCCCTGTTGAGGGGCAAAATTATGAGCTTCCTCTACCACGACCAGAAGCGGCGGAATTCGCTCCTTTTTCCTTGCCTCGAATAGTGAATATAGCAGCCTCTGTACTATGAGTTCCTGCATATCTGGCGGAAGCCCCTTCATTTCGATTATTGACACCTTCCCTTTCGATACAAGCTCGTCCACCCTGAGCCCCCTCTTCCCAAGGACATTCAGCGATTTGAGATATATCAGCTCCTTCTCGAGGGTCTGTGAAAGTGATGAGTCATCTTGCCTCTTTAGTTCTTTTATGATATCATCGAAATCATAATCCCTGCTTGATAGTCTTATAGCGTCAATCGCTTTCCTTAGAGGCAAAACGTAAGACTTTGGGTCTGAGAGGTTCATTATGCTTACGAGCTCTTTGACGTTGATCTGTGAAAGAGTGAAAGTAAGTTTTTCATCTCCATGCTCAGGAGAATAAGTTACAATTCTACTCCCATAGGAAGCTGGATGAATCGAAAACCTTTTCATATCCTCAGAATCAGAAGCCTTGTTCTTCATTGAACCGTATTCTCCATGGGGATCAATGACTACGACAGTAACGTCGTTCTTTATGAGCTCCTCTATTATGACTCCAGTGAGGTAACTCTTTCCTCCCCCTGTTTTAGCCATTACTGAAATGTGCTTCTGAACCATTGAATTTATGTCTATTGAGAATGGTATACTGTGGCCGTAAATCAATCCTATATAGGCCCTTCCTTTCTTTCCTACCCCAATGTTAAGGGTTGATGATATGAATTCGTCATCTGCTAGGTATACTGGTGTTCCCGCCAAAAACGGTGTCCTAGGATACTGAAGGATTCCCTTCTGATCGAGATACCCAATTATGACTATCTGAGCGGATATTGTCTGCTGTATCTCAACATTATTTCCCTCCATTATCTGGTACGATTTTTCTATGGACAAATTGGTCTTTGCCTCAATTGCATCTACCTTCCCAAGTACCCATCCATCTTCATGATGTCTGAGCTTAACATAGTCTCCCTGCCTAAGTTTCCCCGAAACAGAACAATTAACGATTGTGGGGTGAATGTCTCCATAGAGAATTCCAACTGCATCCATTCTTATCTCTTCCATTCTGAAATTAACTTAGCTATTATCTTTACCCCTTTTTCAGTTCTCTCAGCATCCTCTGCACCAATACCGATTCTGAGAAGCGAATCACTACCAAAATAATAGCCGGGAACCGTAGATACCCCTTCAGACATTAGTGAAAATGAGAATTTTGTGGAGTTGCCTTCCAAGGAGATTGCGTTAATGATGCTTCCCTTAAAACCGACGATATACTCATCTAGATTTTCAAATAATATCTTTGAATTTTCATCGATTTTCTTTTTGTTATATTCCCTGTATACATTTATATTGTTGAGCAGATAACTGCCCCTCCTCTTAACTGTGGTGGATATCACGGGGACCATCAAGTCCATGCGTTCTTTCATCTCTTCAATAATCTGCCTTCCTGCCACTATCCACCCCATCTTTATTCCGGATTCCCCAAAGAATTTTGAAACGGATCCCAGTATGATCGTATTCCCCGTCTCCAGTTTCCGTGGAAATGATCCATTGAAGAAAGAAAAAGTGTCGTCTATTACAAGATAAGACTCGTTTCCTTCTGTCTCCCTAGCAATCGACTTTATGCTTTCTTCACTCCAGGATAGCCCAGTTGGATTGTTCGGGTTGCTTATGAAATATGCTGTTTTTTCTTCAACATCCCACGGTGATAGGTCTACTCCATCAGGAGAGACCCGATTGTCCATCGATGATTTTATTCCAATCTCATTTGCTTGATAATGGAAAACAGGATATTCTGGTGTAACAGTTACCATAGACGAAATCTTACCCCTCAGGTGATAGAGCGTGAAAAATGAACCGAAAGTGTTGGAAGGGGTTACAATAACCTGCTCCTTTTGCACTCCATACAGCTTTGCGATCTGTTCTTCAACATCGACTCCTCCAAGACCCTCAGGATTCATCCCCCTCATCGCGCTTGATGCAAGGTTGATATTGCTTTCAGGGATAGAATCGACGTATCTGAACATTGAAACGTCCATAGGCATGGACGTACAATTATTTCATAAATAAACAGTCTTCCATGATTTTATTAATTCAGATAGAATTTCAAATGGTGATTGTTTTAAAACTGGGTGGAAGCATTATAACAGAGAAGGACAGTTACAGGAAGATCAATGAAGGTCTAGTTGAAAAGTTATGTGACGTGCTCTCTCATAATAAAGAGAAAATAGTACTGATTCACGGTGCGGGATCGTTTGGCCATATACTTGCATTGAAAAACGGTCTTGAAAAGCCTGGGTCCTCAAGAGGTAAGGAGAACTCTATTTCTCAGGTTATGAGCGATGTTTTAACGCTTGATTCTGTAATCATTGATAGACTCAACCGGAAGCACGTTAGGGCAGTGGCTGTACCACCTCATGCTATCTATCACGGGAGAAGATCAGATTTCAGGACAATTGAAACTCTTCTAAGCAGCGGTTTCGTACCGGTGCTCTACGGCGACATAATCGTACATAGAGGAAAATATAGAATTATTTCAGGAGACGAGATAGCACTAGATATATCTCGCAGGTTCAGGCCTGGAACCGTGGTCTTCGTGACAGACGTTGATGGACTTTATGACTCTGATCCCAAAATCAACAACAGTGCAAAGTTCATTCCAAATATAAGGGGAAAGGATATTGATATTGTTGACACTAAAAGAGATGCGACAGGGTCAATGGCGGGAAAGATGGAAAGGATTAAGAAAATAGTAACCTATACCAGCAAAGTGGCAATAATAAACGGAAACAAGCCAGAAAGGTTAAGAAATTTCTTGCGTGGAAGGGAGACAAAGTCCACGGTGATCACATGACAGTAGAGAAGAGGAAGCTTGAGCACATTGAAATAATCAGTTCACAGGATGTTGCGCACGATTATAATTACTGGGATGATGTCGACATAATCCAGAAATCGATGCCAGAGGTTGATTACGACGAAATTGATACTACTACCAATTTCCTTGGTAAAAAACTGAAGCTACCAATATTGATATCTTCTATGACTGGCGGGCATCCAGATACAAAAAAGATCAATGAGAACCTTGCAAGGGGAGCCGCAGAATCTGGGATAGCGATGGGAGTGGGATCAGAGAGGGCTGCAATTCAGAACAGGACAGTGGGTGACTCCTATTCTATTGTAGCCGAATATGACGTACCGTTCAGGATAGCTAATGTTGGAGCTCCACAGCTCATAAAGCAGAAACGTGATGCATTGACCAATTCAGATATTGAGTATGCGATTGGTTTGGTTAAAGCTGATGCCATTGCGGTCCATTTCAATTTCGTTCAGGAACTATCACAGCCTGAAGGCGATAGGAACTCCAAAGGAATAAAGAACAGGCTTGGTGAACTATCAAAAAAATATAAGGTGATACCGAAAGAGACAGGAGCGGGTTTCTCTATGCAAGATGCCCTGGAATTCAAGCAACTAGGTGCATCAGCCATAGACATAGGAGGAAGGTCCGGGACATCATTTGCAGCAGTAGAATCAGTCAGAAGCAAGAATAGATCAGACCTGACGAAGGAGAGGATAGGGAGAACATTCTGGAACTGGGGGATTCCATCTCCAGTCAGCCTGGTAATGACGAATGTGGAGCTACCACTTATAGCATCAGGGGGAATAAGAACAGGCCTGGACATTTTCAGGGGTATTGCAATGGGGGCTACAATTGGAGGACTTGCTTCAACTTTCCTCAAGGCTGCTTTGCAGTCAGACAAGGAAGTAACTAACTTAATTTCACAACTTGAAACTGAACTAAAGAGTGCGATGCTGCTGACCGGATGTTCTAGCCTTAAAGATGTGAAAAAGGTCCGCAAAATCTACAGGGGAAGACTGATTGAATGGATGAATCAGATCTGATATGCCCTGTTTGCCGCTCAAAGGACATGGAGCAGGGGACAGCTGAAATAGAGGTTCCGCACTTTGGTAACGTAGTCATATACTACATGAGATGCAAGAACTGCGGATACAGAATCAATGATTTTGGATTCCAGGGCAACTTCCCAAAGGAAGATAAGGTCGAAATAAAAGAGAAGAAGGACATGGAAACGAAGATAGTGAGAGGAAGCGGGGGAACTGTTATCATCCCAGAGCTGGGGCTAGAACTGTTTCCCGGTCCCCTTGCAGAATCGTTCATAACGAATGTTGAGGGTCTTTTGAACAGGTTTCTTCAGCTAATGCCTCTGTTTGAAGACCGTAATGGGGTAAAAGAAATAGAATCAAGAATTAATGAAGCGATGGAAGGCAAATTGAAATTTACAATATTTCTCAATGACCCGTCTGGAGTATCGCATTTTATACGGGACTGATTATTCTATAACTCCTGATCTTCAGATTTTTCTGTATGCCCCTGTCGATAATTTCAGAATCAACAATTTCTATAATTTTTGACGCAAAGGGAGTCCCAGTCACTAGGGTTTCATATTCTCCCCCCTCCCCTACGATTGAGATGCCGTATTTCCTTTTGGCCTCCTTCAGCATCTTGAGGGATTCTTCGCCTATCGGTCTTCCTAGGAAGTCCTCCCCTAGTCCTTCAGCGGCTACAGAAACGAAAATTCCTTTTGAGCCTGAAAGAATGAATTCGCGAATAATTGATTCCTGATCCTTCCTCCAGAGAGGGAAAAAAGTCTTGAGTCCATATTTTTGGCACACTTCCTCCAGTCTTGTCTTTTGAAATTCAGATTCAACCGCTCCTGCAACCAAAAAGTATCCCGGAAACTCAGATATTGCTTCCTCGAAACTAGACTCTTCTATCAAGGAGTTGCTTATTCCCATTATGTCCGAAAGCTTGCTTCCTAGATCTGCGTTTGGAAAGTGAAACATAAAAGAGTCCTGTTCTGCTTTGACTGTGATAGTCCTTTCAACATCCATTCCAACCGATAACGCTATGAGGAGGCTAAGGAATGAATCCTTACCTCCTGACAGCAAAGAAATTGCTCTCATAAGCTGTTCTTGCTACTTGATACGGTAACACCCATTTTTTCCAAAAATTTGATTATCTCATCGAAATTATTTGCTTCCCTACCAACAATTTCAGGTGGAACAATTCCCTTTTCCTTGATTGCGCCTTTAAGCATTAACCTAGTTATAGCTGCATTTGTGAAACCAGTTGTCCTCGTCATGGCAGTGAAACCCGTCCTCTCATCTTCCTTGTCGAAAACCGTATAAACAATTTCCTCCTCTTCCTTTCCAGGCCTAACGCGGATCTCCATGTATACTAGGTCCTTCACGTCCGGGAAACTGAGTTTTTTAAGGAAGAGTGAGGCAAGGAGTTCCTTCGGCACAACCTCCTTTCCATTCACGTCTATCTTTGATTCATCCAGTAGCCCTAGGTCCTTTAGGAAGTTCATCTTTTCAATGTGCCCCCTGTATCTTACCGTTTTCTCTACCATGTTGCTGGCCTTGATGTTCCTGAGAAGAGACCTAAGACCGTTGGTGTAAAAGGCTTCAAGTGAGCCTAGTCCGTTTACAAAGAAGTACTCCAATCCTTCCCCAGGCTCAGCCTCTTCGATCTTCCCATTCTTCATTATCTTGACCTTCCTGGTGAATTCATCGAGAGTGTCCATGGGGGAGAATACAATCTTGTAACCAATGGGCGGAATATCTCTATCTGGTAATCCACCAACTTTGATGTCCACGTTCTCAAGGTGTTCGTAATCAGCGGCAATTCTTCCTACGATAACGTTGGATAATCCTGGTGCAATTCCTGCATCTGGAACTACTGTTATTCCTGATTGCAGCGCATCCTTTTCCAGGGTATAGAAATCTTCCTCCATGAAGCTGTTATCTACAAGATTTATCCCTGCCTTGCAGGCCTCCCTTATCACTTTCATACCCAACCTGCCCGGTAGAGCACCGGAAACAACATCGAAATCCTTCATTATGGGAGCAAGCTGATCATTGAGCGCATTTACCTTCAACACATCCACCCCCATATCTCTTTTAAGTCGTTGAAGCTTCTCAGAGCTATAGTCGGCAATCGTAATATCACTTTCATTCTTCAGTGCGTAGGCGATTCCCTGGCCGACCATGCCCCCTCCGAGAACAAGAACTTTCACCTTATCACCTCTTGTTGATAGAATATATGGATTAATTTTTTTCCGGTTATTAGAGTGTCAGAATTAAGTTGAAATCTGTATAAAGTAGTAATTTTTTAGTTAGCTTGAGCAGTATTATTAAGTGGTTGCATACGAGACGTTGACACAGCACTATACTCTATCTTATGAGATGTTACATGACGTTACAACCTGACGTTAAGGAACAGCATGGGTAGTGCTGTCCATCCAGAGAGATGGAGAAAGGCCTGCCAGTAGAAGCTATTGAGCAGTCGAGAGACATAGAGCTAGTGGCAGGAAGTCAAATATCAACGAATGTTTGACAAAGTCAGTTAAAAAGCGACTAAATATGCCGTTATTGTGAATGAACTATTGAAACGAGATTATAAATTTAAAACTGCCAGCACAAAGCCAATTAGCCTCTATATGCACGAATTAGTTAAATTCGAGAAAGCAATTGGGGACTGTTGAGATTCGATGTTGTCCTGATGCATCCCCCCTCTATCTATGACTTTAGGAAGAGGGATATCGTAGCGGGTCCAATATCAGAATTGGTACCAAGCACCGGTGTTTTTGAGATGTATCCCATTGGTTTTCTTGCAATGCTCTCATACCTGAATACCAGGGGATACAAAGCCAGGATAGACAATATCGCCTTAAAGATGCTCAATTCCAAGAGGTACAGCTTCGATGAGGAAATACTAAAAATGGACACCGAGTATATAGGCATAGACCTTCACTGGCTGCCTCATGTCCACGGGGCCCTGAACCTCGCTCGTATAATAAAGGAGGTAAGGCCTGACATAAAGGTCATGCTTGGAGGGTTCTCTGCGACCTATTATGCAACAGAAATAATGTCAAAGATCAAAGACGTAGACCTTGTGATCAGGGGAGATACAACGGAAAAACCGATGGAGATGGTGATCTCAGGAAAGAATATGGAGGAGATACCAAACACGATTTACAGATTTGACGGAAAGATAAAGGACAACGGCTTCACCTATACCCCAGACATGGATTACCAGGAATTCGATTATTCACAGATAATCAAGAGCTCAATTAAAACCATGGATATCTCGGGTCATCTCCCTTACTGCGACTGGTTGAGGGAACCAGTTGCAATGGTACTTTCTACTCACGGATGTTCCTTCTCGTGTGGCATCTGCGGGGGTTCATATTTTGCATTCAAGAATTTCTACCACAGAAACGGACCTATATACAGATCTTCAAAAAAGATCGTAGAGGACATCATGAGGATTAATGACGATCTGAAGATTCCTGTTTTTATAGCTGGAGACCTTCTCATGCGATCAGATAAGGAAATAGATTACATCTTTGACAACCTCAGAAAGGAGGGGATGGATGTACCTCTGTTGATGGAAGTGTTTGTACCGCATCCGAGGGAGAGAATTCAGAAGCTGATGAAGGCTACGTCAGATGTTTCCATGGAGATATCTCCGGATTCATCGAACGACAAAATAAGGTTCAAAAATGGCAGATCTTACAAAAACAGGGAACTTGAGAGATTTATCTCTGATTTCTTGGACATTGGTGGAAAGAAGATCGACGTATATTTCATGGTAGGTCTGAGTGGACAAACCAGAGAAGATGTGTTAGATGATGTGAAATATTCAAAGCACCTGATGGAATCAAACAAGAATGATAAGAGAATTTTCATATTTACATCGCCACTTTCTCCGTTTCTTGACCCGGGATCCAAGTCGTTTGAGACACCATCCCAAGGGTACAAGCTTAGGTTCAAAACATTGCTTGAACATTATGATGCCCTCGACAAAGGCCGGACCTGGGAGGACTACCTTAACTATGAAACTAATTGGATGGACCGAAAGACGATCGTTGAGACCACCTATGACGCGATTGATATGCTACTGAAAGAAAAGGAGGAGCTCGGATACATTGAAAAGGAAGAGTATGAAAAGTCACATCACGTCCTGGAAACTAGCAGACTGGCAGTGAATCTTTCTAGGGCAGGAGATTACGGTATGTTGTCCAAAGGAGAGGCCCTCATAAGGAATTGTTCTGGGAAGTATACTGTCCTAAAAAAGGAGATTATGTGGGGCTCGTCATCAACGCGAGAGAAGAAACTTATCTTTATGATGTACAGGTATCTTCACTCCTCTAGAAAGTAATCTCTTAAATTTCAATTGGAGAATGCCTTCAGAAAATGTAATTATGGGTCAAAGAGATTAACCTGGGAAAATGAAGGTATGGGACTTTGTAAAAGGACTGAAAGCGCCAATATACTTTACTAGCATAAGCCCGGTTCTAATAGGATGGGCATTTTCTGATTTTAAATACTCTTACTTTGTCCCCCTTCTACTAGTGGTTACTATATCCATGCAGGCGGGAATGAACTTGGCGATGGACTACTTCGACCACTTAAATTCAAGACCATTAAGGAACGAAGATACCTTATACCCACTCGGCTCTTATTTCATAGAAAAACTTGGGGTTCAACCCAAAACAATCAGATATGGTTTTCTAACTATGATGACGATAGCTGTTGTGGTTGGCCTAACTGTTGTTTACCTCACTAAAAGTATTTTTCTACTTTCTCTTGGACTTATAGCCGTATTCCTATCACTTCTCTATGTTGTCCCACCCATTAAGCTCGGGGCAAGAGGTATTGGAGAAATTTCAACATTCTTCTCATTCGGCCCGTTCCCAGTTCTTGGAACTATTGTTGCTTTGGGGTATTCAATAGTGCCGGATGCCATCTTGGTGTCATTAAGCCTGGGCCTCCTGGCTTCTTCCATCAGATACCTTCACCATCTTCCTGAGGACAGAGAAGGGGGGAGGAGGGTTAGATTATTCAAAATAGTATATCCCATAATGATTATAACTGCGTCCATTATGATTTCAGTAACTAGGAACTTTGAGACTGCTTCCATCATAGTATTTGTCATATCTCTGATTCACATCGTCTTCCTTCCAAAATCTACCATAAAAATTTCGAGACAGACAAATTATTCTGTGGCGATACACTTCTTATTCACTGTAGTTGTGATTTTCACTCTATTTTTCGTTGCCCGGTGAGATATCAGTAGACCGTGGTGCCTCTGAATCTCTTTCCTTCAATTGCACTGAAGACATTGGATATATCCCTGAAGGAAACGATCTTGATTTTAATATTGCTCCTTCTTGCAATATTTATGGATAAAATATCTAGAGGGAAATTTTCCCCGGCTCCTCTCTTTTCTGATGCCATCATATTTATTGCAGATGAGTAGGATATTTTCTCTATTTTCTTTGCTCCTTTTATCTTAGGGTCTCTATCAAAGAGGTAATCTACATTAGTTATGTTAACAACAGTTTCGCTATCTAATGCTTCAGCAAGCAGCAGAGTTACTGCATCGGTGGTATGACCAGGTTCCGTGCCTCCCATAATCACATGCCCATAGAGTTTCACTTGCCTGACCGCTTCGTCGATGGACCTTGGGATTTCAACAAGATTGCCAAGAGCAAGAGAGACCATCGTGGCGTTTAGTCTCGTTGCCTGAATACCCATCATGTCAAGATAGTATTCCTTCGCCCCCATTTTTCTGAGAATGGATATTTCTTCCCTGGCTACGGGTCCACCTCCTACAACGAGTGCGTACCCTTCTTCCCTCTTCATTCTTTCAATGAAATCTAAGAGATACTTTTCATCAGTCTTAGAGAAAATTGAACCGCCCAAACTGATAACTGGCCCGCTCACCACTCAATAAGATATAATAGAATAAAAACTTTCATGAATGAATGCCAGAAGTTGAAAAAGTGAAGGCGGTGTTCGAGGAGATACCCACAATTTACGACAGGATGAATACCTACATGTCACTAGGGATGGATGTCTTCTGGCGCCTAACTCTTCTGAAGATGATACCTTCAGGGAGCAGGATTCTGGATGTAGGAACTGGGACTGGAAAACTGGAGAGTTTGGCAGAATTCAAGAGGGATTTTATAGGTATTGACATAACTAGAGAGATGATGGCACTTAACAAGAACAAGGGAAAACTGATCCTAGCATCTGCAACTCAAATGCCACTAAAGAACGAGACTTTCGATGCAATCGTGTCGTCATTTGTTTTAAGGAATCTTCCTTCCACGCAGGGCTACTTCAATGAAGGGTTTAGGACACTCAAGGATGGAGGGATAATGGCTAACTTAGATGCTTTCCCGGAAAGAAGGAAGATCATTTCGAGCTTCTTTTCGCTGTATTTCTACAGAATAGTTCCATCGGTTGCGCGGTTAGTTTCATCTTCCGAATCTTACAAATATCTGTCTATGACAGTCAAGAATTTCAAGTCTCCTGAGATGATAGCTGAGGAGATGAAGACGGCGGGATTTAAGGACATAAATATTAAGAGGTTCATCTCCCCATCTGCAGCAATAGTCTACGGAAGGAAGTGACATTTCTCCTAAAAATCTTCCACAACGTATTAATTGATTGAAATGTTTGGTAATTATGAAAAAGGATCTTCTTGATATCATCTGCTGTCCAGTATGCAAGGAAGACCTTACCCTGAAGATTGATAGGGTTGAAGGGGATGAAATAATTTCCGGAGTTTTGGAATGCGTAAAGTGCCACAACAAGTACCCGATCGAAGAAGGAATACCTAACCTCCTTCCACCAGAATGATAAACATCGATGAAAAACTAAGGAACATACCTGTTAGCTTGTGCATCAGATGTAAAGGTGCGAAGCTGCTTTGCGGCAAGTCTTCCTGCCCGATCGTATCCAAGGTCTACATTACTCAAGGGATTAAAACTGACGTAGAGAGTGTGTCTGGGGATAGCCCCCCATCGATATTTGTAGGGCATTACGGCTATCCAAAGGTACGCATCGGACCTGCACTTCCCACCAGTACAGGGGATACAGAAATATATGAGAGACCAGATCTTTGGGGAAAAATGACAGTTGATGATATTGCGAAGATGCGTTTTTCGCTATATCGAGGTTATAAGGTACTCCCCATTTCTTCTCCTGCAAGCCCAAATAACTACCTACTTGAACTTCACGATTTGATATTATCATCCAAACCAGTATTCAGTGAGATAGAATACTCATCTACGGAGAAAAGAATAGATTTTTCTGCTGAATCACAACCATTTGGCCCTGGTGGATATGCAAAGAGTTTCTATCACGAGAGTACTCCACCACGTCCATCTGTTGAGAAAATATATTATGACACCGATCTGAAAACTTTCGATGCAGTTGAACTGTTGTATCCTCAAACTTCTATTTACACAATAGAAAAGTTGTTTTCTGCAGGTATGCTAGGAAAGACTAGGAACAGGAAAATAGTACCTACGAGGTGGTCAATTACTGCAGTTGACAAAATACTCTCAGATCAGAATATATCACTTGTTAGGAATTTCAGTGAAGTGGAAGGGAATACGTACTTCCACTTCAGACGAATTGGAAATGAATACTACATCCTCATCATTCCTGGCGATTATTCGTTCGAGATGATAGAAAACTGGAACAACGGTTCAATATGGGCTGGTCCAAGGGAGGCGAGTGCGGAGGGAGATTACGAGAAGCCAGGCAGGATGGTGACAAATCCGAGAATAGGAGGCGCCTTCTTTGCAGCAAAATTACCAATCCTTGAACATCTGAAAAAGAAAGAAAGGAAAGGGAATATTTTGGTTATAAGATTCATAGACGGAGACTATACCATACCACTTGGTGTATGGCAGGTTAGGGAAAATGTTAAGTTGGCAATGCAGACAGAGAACTATCTGGACAGCATAGACCAATTTTTCGATATTATAAGGGTAAGAAGGAATATAGACCTAAGGCCATACAGCAAAACATACCAAATGATTAAGCTTCAAAGGAAGATAAGTGATTACGTGATGTAGATGGTGTTACATAAAACGTATCTGATTCCTCATGGAGACGAGATTCTCTCACTTCCCAATCCTGAAAGTAAATCGATGAACAAGGCCATCACGACTGCAACAAAAAATGATTCTTCACAAACAGTCCTTATAATAAGTCCTCACTTTCTTAGGATTCCAACTGGCATCCCAGTAATAAACACACAGTACCTGGCTGGAAAATACAAAATAGGCAAAAATATGCTAGAAGGTGGATTTGAAACTGATAGAGAACTAAATTCTCAGCTGTTCAAGTCGTCGAGATATTTTGTAGAAACGGGTTTCGTTACCACAAACGGTGAACTTTCAACATTCCCTATAGATTTTGGCAGTCTGATACCCTTGACATTCTTCTGTAAGAAGAAGGTGTCTATATTGGGTCAATGGAGGACCCCAAAACGAAAATTACTCATCGAACTAGGCGAAAAAATGTACGATGTTGTATCAAGGATCAATACTGAAGTATCTGTAGTGTTCAGCGCGGATCAAGCACACACACATTCCAAAGCGGGTCCATACGGTTTTAACCGGAAGGCAAAGAAGTATGACAGCATGGTCATTGAGGCAATAAAAAAGAACAGATTTGATGATCTCATCGCGCTGGATGATGAATATATTGATGCAGCAAAACCTGACAGTTACTGGAATCTCCTTATGTTCCACGGATTCACTATGCGCGGAAATCGGGTGCCAAAGTTCCACTATTACTATCTCCAGGAATACTTCGGAATGTTGCTTGCGACGGCAGACTAGAAAAGAAAAAATTATTATTTACGCAATACTGACGATTAAGGGCTCGTGGTCTAGCGGCTATGACGTCTCCCTGACACGGAGGAGACCACCGGTTCGAATCCGGTCGGGCCCATAGCAATTTCTATTCCTGGCATATCGAGGCGATTCTGAAATGCTGAGATTTGAACTTAGTATGAGCCCAAGATTTCTAGATCATCTACTTTATTAGAACTATCTCACAATCCCTGAAGAAAATTGCAAATATTCATTTGGACTTGAGTTCCGCACCCTATGATCTGTAATAGTCTGTTGTAGGTACTGCTTCTTACTGTGTTTTTTGGTGATTGTTATTTGTTCCTATATGTGCATATTCGATGCACATATCTTTAAATATCCGTTATTTATATGGAAGTGTGTTCCTGAGGATCACGAGGGTGAAGAGGGGTTCAGCCATACTTGAGTATGCATCCATAGCTGAGAGGAAG
>JBMFVV010000028.1:0-13184 GCA_049965815.1 Thermoplasmata archaeon
GGTCTCAGTCTCTCCCAGTCTATGACGTTCTTGATTTCCGCAAGCTTATCCCCACGCTTCTTGAGCTGCTCGTATCTTTCCCTCAGGCCATAATTCACCAGGTCCATGGACAATAATATTGACCCCATGAAAAAGGATTATTGTGACCAAATATGGTAACATATAGAGGTTATTGGAAATCCTCTCCAGTGCACAGGAGATAGTTGATTCTTCCAGAAGGGTCTACCCAAAGATGCTTCGAAGAGACGAAGCACTTACTATAGCCAACCTGTCCAGAACGCAACCAGGGAAGGAGCTCCTTGAACGACTGGATGAGGTAAGGGTCATAGTGATAGAAGGTTTCGACATGCAGATGGATGTAGGGACACACGTTTCAAACACAAGGGAAGTTGGGAGGATTGACTTTTTGAACTACAGGAGCAAGGGACAGCACGACAAGAGGGTCGAGATAAGACTGGAATGATTCGAATCGCTAATTATGTTTTAAGGCAATATCATCGCCATTGATTACATCTCATAAGTCTTAAGGTAGACCATCTAACCGCGGAGGAAGTATATGACCTTACTGTTCTTAGATGACGGATATCATACAAAGGAAGTAAACTGCAGATTCGTTAGAATGAGGGGCGGTTATGGCTTAATACGAAGAGCAATATATAGAGCACATGGTTTCAACATTAGCTTCAGCAAATGCATATTTTAGCAGGTCGTGGACATAGCAGAACCAACTCAGATGGAGGAACAGTGTTTGATATCAATGAAATCGTCTGTGAATTTTCCGGCGATTTCAGCGACAATCTGGACATTTATTTCGAAACATTTGCTCATACAGTTCTTCTAAGTATTACTTAAGGGGACCAAACTCTGAACAATTCCACGACTCCTTGACCGTTCATTTGAAATACCCATCTACGTTCTTTACCCACATTGTTGGACTGAAACTGAGTAAGTTCTCTATAGCGGGGTCTAAAGTTCGACTTAGCAACAAATTTTCGTATGCTTTCACATTGCGAAAAGGGATCCGAATTGGCGAAGGTCTCATTAAGACAATAAATTATCTGCCATTGGAGATACTGTTATCAAAGTTCATTTATTGTTATTGTATATGGTATTATGGAACCATTCTACTTCAAGTCATACGATAAGACAATAGGAGTTGCCTGCGACGCTGAAAGTTTGCTCTACACCCTGAAGTGTATTGCGAAATATGATCCCAAGGCAATAGACTGGCACGTCAGCGAAGGGCATATAACTGCCTGGCTGAGGTCAATAGGCGAAAAAGAACTGGCAGATAAGCTTTCCAACGTCAAGGATACTGCGGCCTTAATCGATACCATTGACAAACACCTTAATGAAAAAAAGAAGGACCGTGGGAGACAGAGACATCAGTAAGAGAAAGTAGGTTATTTACCATCAAAAATTCTACATTCTGATAGTACCTTGGTTAAAGTAGAGATTAATAATCGCCTTGCCCCACCTATAGAACTATTCTGACATCCACAGCATACGCTCCCTGATCATTAACTATCAGTGGGTTGATATCCATTTCTTTGATGTTGAGGTCCTCTATCATTCTCGAAATACTTGTGACAGTCCTTATGGTAGCCCCCGTATCATAGTTCCTTTTTCTTGCCTTAAGTAGGCTCATTACCTTACTTTCCCCCAGCATGTCAAGAGCCTCATCCTCTGAAATTGGAGACAATCCATAACTGATACTTTTCAAAACCTCCACGTAGATGCCTCCAGGACCAACGAGTACAGCAGGACCAAAACTGGGATCCATTAAACCTCCAACGAATACTTCTGCCCCGTAAAGCTGTTTCTGTACCATCACCTTGCCAGTCTTTGCAATTAGGCTTTTGAAAACTTCATCAACATTTCGTTCATCTACGTTCATGACGACCCCTCCCATTTCTGTCTTGTGCATTGGTTGGTCTGATGAGATCTTCATGACAACAGGGAAGCCCATTTTTGACGCTGCATTCTTGATATCTGACAAATTTGAAGATATTGCCCACTCCGGTGTTTTTATCCCATAGATTTCCATCAGCTTCAGTGACTCCTCATCACTGAGACTCTTCTTTCCGCTTACAATTTCAAGCGCCCTTGCAGCGGGTTCAGACACTCTTATTTTAACTGAAGGATTCCTGGTTCCTGAGATATATTTGATGACCTTAACAGCGTCCTCAGGATAACTGAATGCGGGAATCCCGGCAGAGGAGAGCATGCGAAGAGCGGCCTCAGAGTCCGTTCCCATCAAAACGCCGATTATTCTCTTGCTTCTGAATTTTATCATCACCTTGGCTACCTCGGTACAGCTTACAGTCGCAAGGGACTGCGCAAGGACAAGTTTGGTGCATTCAAGATCCTTGACAATTTCCAATGCGCTCCCGTACCTGTCACCATTTGAATCACCCGAAAGGTCCAGAGGGTTTTTTGGAATGCTTTGCTCTGGCAATATGCTTCGTAGTTGTAAGCTGACATCGTCCGGAATAGAGATTAGATTCATTGATTGCCTTTCAATCTCGTCTGTTGTTAAAACGCCATGCCCACCGGAGTTTGTAACCACCAATATGTCGCTCAGATACTTTTCATCAGACTGCACTATCGTTATGAGATTGAGAAAGTCATCCAGATTTTCAACCAGTATTCCTCCCACTGTCTTGACTGCTGCCCTGAAGAGTTCAATGGAGCCGGCTATACTGCCAGTATGGGTTTTCACGGCCTGGGAACCATACTTTCCAGTTCCCCCTTTTATAAATACGATAGGTTTCTTCTTGATGACTTCCGGAACCTCAGAGAGAAAACGCAGACCGTCGGCGACCCCTTCCAGATAAGTGAATATCGCCCCGGTATTCACATCATTAGCCAGAAATTGAAAAATATCTATTTCATTTAGGTCAGTCTGATTCCCCATACTCACAAAAAAACTCAGGCCAGTCTTAGTCTTCTGCGCCCAGTCAAGCATATATGCACCCATTCCTCCAGATTGTGCCACGATTGCAATATTTCCAGGTTTAACATCCGCATATGCAAAGGTAGCATTGAAGGCCGGCGTTGCGAAACCCATGGTATTAGGCCCTAGGAATCTTATTCCATACTTCTTTGCAATTTGACTAATATTGTCCTCGAGCTTTTTACCCTTATCGTCTACCTCCCTGAATCCGGAGGTTATGATTACCGCGGCCTTTGTTCCTATGATGCCTACCTGCTCCATAACATCTGGCACGCTGTCCCTGGGAATGCTTATAATGACCAGATCAACCGGTTCTCGAATCTCCTTGAGCGATTTATATGCTGGAATATTTTCTATTGTTGCATCCTTGTAATTCACTGGGTAAATTTTACCTTTATAAGTTAGTTTTATATTTCTTACGAGGATGTTGCCAATTTTTTCCCTGTTATTTGATGCCCCGACTATTGCAATGGACTTGGGATAAAAAAGATTTTCTAACATATGCTATTGAAATGAAATTTTAATAAATACCTTGTTATACGTAACGCTTCAATTAACTGTTCATAGCTTCCTAATGATATCATTATGTTTAGAACAAAGATTGAAGTGCTCTAACAGAAGCTCCTCCAAGGTCATCAGAAACTGCAAAGTGCTTATAGTGAGTGGCATGTTTCCTTATGAATTTCCACACCCTCTCTATTGGGTTCAGCTCAGGAGAAAGGAGAACTGCTGGGAATTACACCTGCATTCGCCCTCAGTAAAAGCTACGCTTGTTAATGGAAAATGCCAATAAAAATAGAAAAGAGGAATCATCTCCCTCTTCTGCTTGCAGCAGCTAATGCTATGACGATCATTGCTCTTATCAGTCCACAGATCAGGCAATTACAATAATCGTTTCAGCACGAATTTCCTCTGATTAAGATTGACTTTGTTTAGTCCCCCAGTTTATCTAGTTTCTTTTTGCTGAACAGATTTTCCTTCAATTCCTTATCAAGTTGCGGATCTTTCCTCCTCAGATATTCTAGTATCATGGCAAAGTGTTCCTTCTCGTCATCCCTGTTATGCATCATTATGTATTTCAGTTCCTTATCTTCTGTTACATCGGCACGTTCATCGTAGAACATTATTGCCTCCACTTCCTCAATAAGAGATTGTCTAGCCCTGCTAAGATCCTTTACATCTTCGCTTATATTTTCGTCAGACTCATATCTTGGCATAATCAATGATATCTGGATTCTAGTTTAAACATTACCTCATGACATATGCAGCATTTCTTTCCCGTATAGGGTGCAATGATTTAGGACATCCTATGTTCCATCGACAGCGACATCCATCATCTGGAGAAAGCCGTAAGCATACGGAATTGACAGATTATTGATGGACAGCAGGAAGAGAAGGATTGAAAAGATAACGTCAGTATTCGTGGCATTGGAAGCTGTCTTCATCTATTATGGGATAATGGCACTTATCTTTACGGGCAACCCAAGAACTCTCTTCAATTATTTACCTGGAGTAGGATACATCTTCAGGAGCTTGTTCCCACAGGCCTGGTTTGCACTTTATAATTCTCATAATATGGAACGCATCGCCGCGCTCCGCAGTACCTTCTCACTTGTGGGTCCAACTCATTTTCTACTTGCACTTTGGATTGTTTTTATTTAAGCCCCGGTGGTAACAGCTGTCATATATGCTATAAAACTCAAAGTAACGCTCAGGGTAGCCCCGAATTCACCTTCGCCGAGTCTGTAAGGATTGAGTATAGGACACCTGCATTCTGTACCGTACGAATTCAAGATCAATCCTCTATAAAAGAGAAGAGTGCATATGCCTCTTGAGCGAAAGATTTGGCTTTATATCTCTATTGACCGCTATGAGAAATTGGACCCTCCGGCTCCAAAGATGACAGCCCACGCAATACTTTCCTGGAAGTTTTGTAGAGGGGGACTGCGCCGATAATGCTGAATACTACAGTAAAGATGCCAACGATGTATGCTATCCCTGAGGTGCTGAATCTTTTCTCATTGAACATGCCCATTATCAGTCCAAGTATCTCACCCAGAAGACACGTAACAGCACCGACCACGACAACCACCACCCCGAAGACCAGCAAAAATGAAGGGGGAAGGGATCCAACGACTATCATCAGATAGCCGATGAGGTCAAGTATGATGCCTATGAAGAAGATGTTGATGCCAATATAGGGAGTATCGAATGCAGCGGAAATAGCCTTCAAAATCTTGTAGCCCGATCGCAAGAATACGAATGACACCAAGATCAGGAGAGTTCCAATGACAACCACGATTGACATTCTGATAAGGAATGCAGACAGTATCGCGTATGCACGTGATGGTGGCGAAATTGATACAGCATGCTTCACGCCGCCAGAAAATGCAAGGACAAATACCAATATTGCGAGTTCAAAGATATAACCTGCAATAGCGATCAACGCAGAAACACTCATACTGTGCAACGCTTGTATCTCCTTCTCTGCTTTGCCACCAGAGGAAGGACGCCAAGACACGTTATCTGTCACAATAACAGATGAATGATTACATACTAATACTTACCATTAGACTATGCACAACCAAGGTACGTGTCGAATTGCCTTCGGCGTAGGAACGTTACTGAAAAGGGATTCAGAATACATAGGTTCGATTAAATAATTATATTGTCTTAGATATGATTTACAAATAAAAATGGAAGCCAAAGATATTTTATGAATGCTTTAGGAATTTGCCTAAGTTTATTAGTTAAACTAAAACTGAAATAACATTTATAACCAACCTATAATTTTGGTTTCAATGGTTTCCGAAAAGACGATATATGCAATAATTTCTGCAATTGTCATTGTCGGTGGTTTGGGAATAGGAGTTGCGTATTACGAATCCGTTTCTGCTGCTCATACTTCAACAACAGAACAGGCTGCAACTTCGCTGACTCTGGTGATATCACCCAATAACTGGTTCAACAACTCTACAATTCATCACAGGCAACCTGCATACTTTGTAGTTGAGCCTAATGGACAGCTATCATCATCTGCGCTGATAAAATTGCCTGCGCACAAGCTCATCACCCTCACCATAATAGACTACGATTCAGGAGTTACTCCTATAATAGGAGAAAATGGTACATCCAACAATTCGACATACGCCAAGGTGATAGGAACAGTGGGTAATGTGGAATATGTCTACAATGGAAGCGCTCCTTACATAAATGCAACGCTTTCTGGTAATGCATCCAACAACATCACAGTGCTGAAAGGCAGTGGATGGGCAGTCTCATCCTTCCCGTGGGTTGGCGGAGCGTCAGGCGGCTGGGAGGTAACACATACGTTCACGATAGTGCAGAACGGTCAGATATTGCTCAACGTTCCAACGTTTGCTGGCACAAATCCGTCTGGTGGATCTATAACGGTCACTCAATTCTACCTTAACAACACAGGCTCCTTCACCTGGCAGTGTTTCGTTCCCTGTGGGAATGAACTCAACGGATGGGGAGGGGCAATGGCAACGGCAGGATGGATGACCGGAGAAGTTGAAGTCGTTTCATAAGGGGATCCAGTTGCCTACAGATCAAAAGCCCATAGATGAGCAAAGAAGGAACTTCCTGAAAGTAGTTGGAGTGATGATTATAGGTGCTGGACTTGTTGGAACCCTCAGGAGCGTCATTCAGTACGCCATACCCCCAGTCTCTAACGCTGAGTCATCGTTTCCCACCCTCCTTCTCCTTCTACCTAACGGTAACCCCGTACACACTACTGACCTTGTTGTCAACAATCCATCTATCGTCACGTTTGACTATCCGCTCCAGAACGAGCCTAATTTTCTTCTGAGGTTAGGAGATGCGGCAAATAACGACGTAAAGATAGAATCAACTACGGTTGAGATACCTGCAACCGGGGGAAAATATCAATCGCCTGCAGGAGTGGGTCCTTATGGATCCGTGGTCTCTTCATCTGCAATATGCCAGCATCTTGGATGCATACCTCCAGAACTCCGGTTCCACCCTCCTTCCTCCACAAGCTTCCCGGGGGAAATACACTGCGACTGTCACGGCAGCACGTACGATCCCTACAAGGGTTTCAGCGTGGTAACAGGACCTACCAAGTCTCCACTTCCTGGCCTTGTACTATCGTACGATTCAACAAAAGACACCTATTCTGCAACTATGCTTGTCGGATCGACGATATACGGCCATACCACAGATCTTTCTGGCGGAAATCCGGTATCTTCTTCTGGTACGACGATAGCAACTCTTGGAGTGTGATATGGTGGCTGAAAAGGGCATCATAGAACAAGTGATGAACGATCCCAAGCCAATTCCGAGGAAGGTACCAGATTACATGAGGAAGAGAGGGGGATTGTGGTACTGGACAGGCGCAATGATAATGATTGCATTCTTCTACGAGACAATCACAGGACTGATCCTTTTCCTTTACTATCAACCGGCAAATGCCTATGTCAGCACAGAGGGAGTGCTCAACATTGCTTACGGCTCAGTCATCCTGACAACACACCTTTACGGTGCATACATAATGATAGCCCTGGTATACATCCATCTTCTCAGGAACCTATTCGTTGGAGCCTACAAGAAACCAAGGGAAATGCAGTGGCTCAGTGGTGTGCTCCTGCTTATACTCACGGTTGGAGTGGCCTATTTTGGCTATTCCCTTACGGGGGACGTACTTTCATCCGATGCCACTGACGTTGCAAAGGGAATTGCAGGTGGTTTCCCATTTATCGGCACATACCTCAGAGAGATATTCCTGGGTAATGGCCAGTCCATATCCCTATTCACAAGGTTCGAGGGTTGGCACATAATACTGGCAGGACTCATTGGTATCACATTTGCAGCACACTTCTTCATGGCTGAATACAACACAATAATGCCTGACCCGAAGGTGGCCAATTACAGGGCTCCTGCTATAGACAAGGAAGACAGCTCGTACAAGCAGTGGTACCCCTATAACCTTCTCTATATGACGCAGATTGCACTGTTCACAATAGCCCTTATTTTGCTTATTCCTTCGATACTTGCACTTCTACCTCATATACCTGCTTTGTTCTCACCGTTCCCGCAGGTTTCTGCGACAAGCCCGCTCGCTTCCCAGGTACCTCCGTACCCACCCTGGTTTTTGCTTTTCGTATACAAGGAACTTGACTTCGGCATTTCGTCAACTGTTGGCCCGTTCTGGGCGACAACCATATTCACGGGCCTACCACTCATCTACCTCTTGATGCTTCCATACATCGACAGGTCCAGCACATTGAAGACGACGAGGAGACCAATAATCGTTTCCACCGGAATCATTGGAATCATCTACCTCATCGGTCTTTCGACATGGGGTGCAACCATGCCCGGAATCCCTGTGAGTAATGTGGTGGGACTCCTCTTCTTCGTCATACCCCTTGTGATCGTGATTGCCCTTGTCTACATGATATCTAAAAGACTGGAATCAGGGAAGGTAAAGATACAGAATGCATGGAAAGTGTATGCACTGATACCATTCACCGGTTTCATCGCAATAATGGCAGGGATTTCCATCTATGCAGCAGTGAAACAGGGGACTCTTTATTACACGGTCGCTACAATATTCTTGCTTGTAATTCTGGGAATATCAATAACTGCCCTGTATGCGAGCATATACGGGGTGAAGAGGACAAGCGAGCAGAAGAGACTCTCAGGAAGGGGGTATGTTGTGTTTGGCGGTCTCTATGGATTCCTTGCAGTAGCAATCATATCGATCATATCCATCATCCCACCCACGACAGTATTCAATCAGTCCCTTTACGGAGTCGGGCTGGGACTGCTGTTCCTTCTCGGTGCGGCATTCATGGCCCTATACAGGTCACATGCATACAATGAGTAAAACAAACAGTCCACTGAAATCAATTTTCTTGATTCTTTCTCTCTTCTTTCTGGACTTCTACATAATCTTCGGATACCTTGAAGGACTGATTTTCACGTCATCAGATTCAACATTCCTCTTCTTCGTTTCTGCGATTGTGGTTAACCTGTTCCTCATTTTCCCGCTACTCACGAGGAGGGACGGGGCGTCTTTCTATTCCATTCTGTACGTCACAGTATACATGATTGCACTCGTCATTTTTGCAGGTAATTTGGCCACCGTACTTCTCATAGTGCCTCCGATATGCGCTTCTCTCCTTGCACTCTTCACTCTCCGCACAGGATACAAGATTACAAAGGGCGTTTCCCTGGTGGCCGTACTTGTGTTCATGGACATCATAGGAAAGGTCCTGGTCATATCCCCCCAGCAGGTACCGGGACCCCTGACTATTCAACTGCTTGCTGACAGGCTGACCACTGTTGGTCTTCCAGTCCCGATAACGGAATACCTCGGATTGTTCATAAGCACAAGGTACCTTGACTTCATAACCGGACCGTTCGAATTCCTCCTGTTCTTCTTCATTTCCTCACTTTTGGTGGAAAACTACCACCGCATCATCCTCATTCTGACAAAGAAGAGAAGGGGACTGGTGACTGCCGGATACGGGGCAGTGAGCGCCCTCGGCTGCCAGTGCGAGAGCGCAATTGGCATCTTTCCAGCTGCCACCATGCTCGTATTCAATTTCCTGCTCGTTCCATTCCTCCTGCTCAGCGTCGTTCTACTGGTACTGACTTACGTGATGATTGTAAGATACTACGAGCCAAGACGTTTGCCAAAATTTCCTCATGTATTTTCACTGAAGAAACGCAGCAAGGTGATGCTCATAGAGCTCCTTATAGTGCTGTCACAGATACTTGTTGTAGCGGGCATATTTTTCCGTCTGCAGGACGTTCCGATATTCCTCTTTGGAACTTCCATGGAAATGATCCTCAACGGTTTCCTTGCTTACTATCTTGTATATTTCCTCTTTCCGCGCAGGACTATTGGGCCGCTGTATTCGACCCTCTTCCTCATCTTATCTGTAATTTCAGTTCTTGTCTGGTTCATTCCTGATATCACGTTGAAGGCTGTGACCAACCCCCTCTGGTTTTCCACAATGTCCTATGCTGCTTTCTTAGCAGGTTTCCTGATATCCATAGTCTACTTCTCTTCCGAACCATCTATCGGCATCGCATTCATTGAGGCGTTTGCAGTATCGATTGGCATCATTCCCATCATCATTTATTATCTAGTTTTCTCACTTCAGATATCAATATGGAGCTTTTGGACAGCTCCACAGCAGGCGGACCTATCAATCGTTCTGTGGATAGTGATGCTTCCATTCATGTGGCTATCAACACAGAAAAGCCTGTTTTCATCAGTTCAGCCCCATCTCTCAATCAGCACTCAAAGAGCCGAAAATGCCGTGGAATCATCTTGACAACCCATCTGTTGGGAAGCACATCCACATGTACCGATCTATAGCCTCATAGTGGTTTTTCAATGTCTGAACCGCAATCGTCTTTGCCAGGTCACATCATTGAAGAATATTGTCATAAAATAGATTAGTTCGTTTAAGATGACAGTTATGACGAGAAGGGCAGGTACAATGAATATATGGCTGGTTGATATAATTGGGGGCATTGCCCTGATACTGGTATCCATAGTGCTGGCCTTGGTATTCACGTCATTTGCTACAACGTACTGGGCCCCATTCACCATCGCATTTGCTCTAGGTGCAGCACTGGTGTTATCAGGTTACTTCAGGGTGAAAATCCATGATTCAACTCCGCTGAGGCCATCCAGGGGAGGAGAATTGGCAGAGAGGAACAAGTTTCATTAGGCTGTAATATTGGTCAAATGAAATGGAATGAAAACCGGTACATTTTTGACTCATGAAATTAAGAACAAGATTGTGAACATGGAGGGTAGGCTTGATCACTTCCTCCGTCTAGCAATGTTTCAAAAAAACAGGTTACGAATTTCACTGGAGTGCTGTTGGGGATACTTCGTCTCCGTGCGACGACTGCAGTGCCTTGAGCCTTTCTATCTCAGCGTTTAACTCTTCCTTCACCTTTGAAGGTGTTGTTGGTATCCCCTCATAGACTTCCTTGATCCTTTCGCCCTTCTCTATCAATTTTGAGACTCTTATCTTGAACTGTTCTTCGTACTGTTCCTTTGAATACTCCTTCCCCAGCACGCTCTTGAATAATGGCGCCAGATCCTCATATTTAGGTATGTACCCTATTGGAGTGAGTATCGCACCTACCTCGCCGTGAACACGTTTCTCCATCCATTTAAGCCATACCGCCTTGTCTACTTTGTCATTCAGGAACTTCCCATTCTCTGTCAGGAAGTAGTTGACTGCGAATATGTGCGGTTTCTTCCTCAGTTTTGCGCCGAATTCTAGATAGTTCTTCAGGTACTTGCCTAAGTCTACTGAAAGGAATTCCATTATGGACATTGCATTGAAAGTTCTCACTCCAGTTTTCCCCAGTGAAGCAGCTGTTGTCTCCGATTCTATGCTTGCGCCTTTGTTGATCACACCGTGATCCCAGTTCAGGGATTCGCACACGGGTGGCCATGTATCACTGTCCCTTCCGCCAAATATCATGCCTTCAACAACAACGCCTTCCTTTCTGTTCAGTGCTTCCTCGTCGAGTCCTGAGAACGCGCTGAGCTTCACCGTAAATCTTGCATTCTTATGTGAAGGCGTTATCTCCTTTCCTTCCGCATCCTTCTTCCCCTTCTTCCATTCACCGCTGTGATTCTCGCCAGAGTCCGGAATAGGGATGTTCATGCCGTTCCAGTATGGCTTTCCATTGGAAACAAGGACATTCGAGAATATGATCTCGTTGCTGCTGTTCAGCACGTCCCAGATCCTCACGTCATCCTCCCTGTTCACTCCATCTATGATCCCAAATACACCATATTCCACGTTGATTGCCCTCGCGATGCCATTTTCCTCCTTTATGAAAACCAGATCATCACCCACAAGTCTTTCAGACGGTACGGTGCAGGTCGACGTCTTTCCACAAGCTGAGGGGAAGGCTCCAGTCATATAAGAGACCCTGCCGCCCTTCCCGTTCACGCCCATCAGGAACATGTGCTCTGACAACCATCCCTCATTCAGTGCCCTTCCTATGGTGATCCTGAACGCCAGCTTCTTTAGCCCGACAGTGTTGCCTGCGTACTGCGTGTTCACGGAAAGAGCCCTGTTCCCCTGGAGATCGAAATATATGCGCCTGTCCTTCAGGTTCTTGCTGACCTTCCTGTCGTCCTCTTCCCCCTGGCTGTGGACGAACTTCAGGAATTCTGCATCTGGATGATCGACGAAGAACTGATAATCAGTCCTGTAGAGCATCATTTCACTGTGCATCACGTAATAAGAATCAGTGATCTGAACTGCCTTTAGCGACAGTTGCGAGTCTTTTGGGCCAAGTGAAAAGAAACCAATCAGCATGGTTCTCCCACGCATGATCCCTTTCATCAGACCCTCTATATCCCTTATGCCAGCATTGCGTTCCATGGTGTTGATAAAAGGAAGTTTCTCACCGTTAGGCGTCAGGACCTTTGTGTTATCCTTGTCCCTTGCCTGGTCGTAGTAGTTGTCAAAATGATATGTGTGATTGGGTGATGCAAGGGGCCTCTCTTCACCATATTCCAAAGATTTATTCCTGACGAACTCGTAATCATCAGCCGAATCTGTGACAATGAATACGGATGAAGGTTCCATGAGATCAATGTAATGGGATATGAATTCCAGCAGCTCCTTATTGTCCAGTGATTCAATCTTTTTTGCTTCTGAAGGTGAGAACAGATTCCTATTTGAGAATGCAGAATTTTTCATGTGATTGACCTTAAAGAATATCTTATAAAACCTTATCTGTTATATCTAATCGAAGCTGATTTGGCAAGATGTATTATTTTCAATTGACCTCTAGCTGTGAATAATAACAACTCAAGTTGTAATTTGCAGGCTCTATTCATAGCCAAAAGTAGAGAATCAAGTTTGTTTTACAGGGTGAAAAAGAAAAAAATAAATTCTGGGCAAGATCCTATTTCTTTTCGTCTTCCTTCTTGAAGCCTTTAACAAGTCCTTTACGGAGACAGAAGCAAGAAAGCTCCGACCTTCAGGGAGGAGATGAATTGCGATAGAAGAGTTTATTAGAAACGAAAGGATTGTGTAAGCAATGATTAAAACCCTCAAGGTGCGTTTATACCCAAATGAAGAACAGACGGTTCTTCTGGAAAAGCACTTTGGGGGATGCCGCTTTGTATGGAATCATTTTCTTGAAGTGAGAAACAGGTACTACGCTGAACATAAGAATGACAAGAAGA
>JBMFVV010000029.1:0-12509 GCA_049965815.1 Thermoplasmata archaeon
GACAGTGATCTCATACCTCCTCTACCCCGTGATGACTCCCTACCTTTACGCAGGCCTGAAATACACCATTTCCATTGTTATCCTCTCTTCCACTGCTTATTTTTACTGGATACTCAGGGGGTTCGGGAGGAGGATATCGAAGAGTTTGGAGTGGATTGCAGGTCCGCTACTACTTTCTGCAGTGGCATTTTACTTAACGTTCTTGCAGGACTTTTGTCTCCCTTGATACTTCTTCTATTTTATCTCTATCCAGTTACAAAAAAAATTCCAGTTTTAAGCCACTACATTCTTGGATTTTCGATAGGATCTATTCTTCTTGCTGGTTACATAGCTGCGAAAGATGCCTTTCCAAGCAGCCTAAATTTTTTCTATTTCATGATTTTCATATCACTCTGGATAGCTGGATTTGATATACTTTATCAGCACCAGGATTACCTCTTTGACAGGACTGTCGGAATCAAGTCCATACCTGTAATATCTAATGGTAGGATAACCGTTCCCCTCAGTGTCAACTATGTCATAGCTTTGATTTTCCTTTTCATTTTCTCTCTGGGAAATGTTTTGATACTCAGTGCTTCCTTTATAGTCTCTATTGTCATTATATCTGAAATTCTCATGTGGAAAAATTATGATTCCGATAGTCAGTTCAAATTATTCAATATTCCAGTGCCATTTATCCTCTTCGCAGGTCTTATATTGAATCTCTTCATAAAATGAAATAATGTGTTCCGTGACTCTTTTAATCTTACACTAAATATGTATCCAGCTACTCTGTCATTTGCCTCTATTTCACAGGTCTTTTGGAACACTTCCATTCCTCGTGTTGAAGATATTCCACTGATCACTTCCTTCTCTTTCCCTTTGCTCTCCCTTAGAACTGGTATAACTATTGTACTCTCTGCACATGATGAAATACCAAACACAAGGTTAGCCAAGTCGAGAACCAAATTGCCTGAATAGAAAGAAGGGACGAACAAAACCCAAGAACATTCAAGTTCCGATTAAGGAGGCCGGGAGCGCATCGTTAGGATGTTCAATGAATTCCTCAGAAACAGGGATGTTATTGACGCTGTAGAGGGAAAGCACAATCCCGTACAGCATGGTCAATATTCGGAATTGTTTGTAATATAGAAGAAACGGGAGGAAAAATGAAATGTAAGCTCTGTAAGATTTAAAGACTCACGTGAGTTAGGGAGAAAAGTCCAAGATTGAATTTACTTCGCTACGACTGGAATAATACTGACGCAATTGAAATTATTCAGATAGAAATGGAATAATTCAAAAATAAAAAAGTATGATTTGCTTCTAAGGGTCTTCTACTTTGAATAGAAGTTGCTGACTTCAAAGGCATTTATTTCCCATGTCGGGCCGAGTGAGCTAGCCACCTGCATCAGATGTTCCAGGGAATCCACTTTCCATAAGCATGTTGCATTGTTCTTGCCCTTTGCGAGGTCTATCGATTGAAGTTCTAGTCCTTGTGGAAGTTTGTTTGCTCTAGCCATGTCTGTTACTTTTTTTGCAAATTCCATCACTTGGTTTGCCTGGCTATCCTTCCAGGTATGAATTACTACAACTGTTTTCATGAGTTAGTATTGGCTGACGAAGTATATGAAGTTCTTGTATAAACAGGGTTGAATTTCGTTGCTTTCATAATACCGACGGCAGCAATAAAGGCATAAATAACTGCACACTGAAGATCTAAGAGCTTAACCGAAGAATAAAAAATGACATCAAATAATTCGTGAAGGCGAATAATCTCTGCTTTTCCCCGACCACGGTAAATCATGTATATTCAGAAGTGAATATCGCGATTTCCCAATTACTATCATTTTTGGTCTCCTTGAATTTATCCGTCATTTGCAATATTTTGATTTGAATATCTTTCTGCTGCTTTCAGCGGCGGTAATGTCACTGAATACCGATAGTCCCATCGGAAATACAACTACAATCAGGTTTACGCGAGACAGAGAGAGAATAATGTATTTGCTACCATAGACTGGTGTCATTCTCGCAACATAGTATATGACTACAACAGGAATCAGTCTCATCGCGAGGGCCACCGCACTCCACAATAGATTTCAGTGTCTCCTTCTCGATAGTTTCAGTAAGGTAAGTACCCGGTTTCCGGCTGCGATTTTACCGGGAGGGCATCATAGATTGCAACCGCAATGAATGATGATAAGGTAAAGCTGACTTTAATGACAATAGTCAAAATGCCAGTTACTAGATTCAATGACTGATACAGTGTCTATGGTTAAGCCAATTCTGCTTTCCACATCCACTATAAAAGAGTCTTTTTCATTTCTTAGTCGGTAGTTTTACACTCATTTGGTAAAAGCAATCTCTTTAAGTCTGGTTAATATATTACTCATAATAGCAGTGGAATAGGTTGAAGAAAAGAAGTGATAGGATGACAGGTAACGGGTCTGACACTGTAACCACGTCAGAGCACCATGGTACGTGGATGACAGCTACTGATATGGAGAAATGAAGCAGAGATGATTCAGAAATTCAATAAGACATCCAGATACTTGTTGATTACTGTTCTCCTTCTGTTGACGATACAGTACGTACTGGGTATGATCGCGAACATATATGCACTTCCCCCCTACGACGCTTCCAATATAGGTGTCCATTATGTTAACGGTTATGTAGTGACATTAATGGGACTTTTAACTCTCATTTTCGTAGCTTTTTCACGACGAATAAGTGCAATTTCTATGTCAACCATAGGATTTGTCTCAATCGTACTCGCTGGAGAATCAGGAAGGGGATTTGCATTCTTATCACAGCATAATGGACTATACTCACTCCTGATGGCTCTCTTCTGGCTCCTTTCCTTCAGCTCTTATTTCGTTGCCCTATTTTTGGTCTCTTCACGTTCCCCTAAAAACCATACAACAGACAAGGTTGAAAATCATGCCTGAACCTGATACAGATTGATCAGTTTGAGAAAGCCTACCGTGAATTTCAAGGTATGAGGAATCTACTCAATTCCTATCAGATCTACAGACTTCTTCGGCACTATAGTTCTTTACATCATACTTATTGATCTTTCCTCTGTAGTTATTTCTTTCTTTATGTCAATAACTATAACTGAACTTTCAGATTTTCCATGAGTGATTCACAAAGAAAGGAACTGCTTGTGGCTTTTTTGTTTAGATTGAACAGAAACCATGTCAGTAGGAAGATTGCTTAGATTTTGGGAAAGTGATTTTTATCATAAAGGACTAAGATACCTATAAATAGTGTATGTAGCATCTTATTCAAGACTAAATGAACGACAACAATGAACAAATGCTTGGGATGATTCTATACACTGCGATTTCTCCTGACTACCTCCTTAGGTCTATTGTCTTTACAGACAAACGTGTCATTGAGATACCTCTTTCAAAGTTGAGTGAATTCATAGGAAAAGTTGGACAATTGCCGTCAGTTGCGGCCTTCCTTCTTGAAGCTGCAAATCCGGGGATGTTCATGGGTCTTGGAACGGTAGTTGGAGTGAAGATGTGGAAGAATCTAAAGAAGGATACGGAAGGGAAGAAATCTGTAATTATAACAGAAACGCCACTTTTGCAAGAGACGGCAAGTATGGGTATAAGGGAGCTGCCATACGAGAGAATAAACGTAGTGAAGATCAAGAAAATGCCATTAAGCGAAGATGCATACCTCAATTTGGGGGCTGGTTTCATTCACAGCAAAAACATAGTGTTCAAGGGCAATGAAATGGATGATGTGAGGAGACTGGTTGAGAGGACACCCCTCTCATCGAAGATTCAGCAGTAATCCACGTTGATCCTACAAGCATAGTGAAAGAATCGTTAATTGCAGATTCTATGAATTGCGATGACGAAAACTCAATCACTTTAGAGATAACTTATACAATTACTATACCCGGAACCCTTGGCAGTGAAATAGATTTCTTTCATTGAAATGCGTGCTATTCTAGAAATCATATAGGTATAACGGTGAAAAAACTCACCTTTGGGGGAACGTTCTAATCCATAAAGGGGATAATAGGGGCATGACCCCGAGTATGATCATTCTTCAAGGGGGAGAAAATGTAAAGATGAGGACTCAGAGTTCTTTATTTAGAGAACTAGTCTCAAACGGCAATGTGAACAGTATTCTTATAATTCCTTGGACTACTGATTCTCTGGAAAAGGAATACAGTTACAGAGAGATATATCTGAGTTATTTTAGAGACATGGGCTTCCAGCACGTAGATTTCATTGAAAGGAATGATTCAGAGATTGAGATTGAACAGAAGTTCTCAATATCAGACGTACTTTACTTACCAGGTGGAGATCCTATAACTCTAAAAAAAGAAATTGAGAGTAAATCATTACAGCGAAGGATATCAGGTTTTGGTGGCATTGTGATAGGAAATTCCGCTGGTGCGATAGTACTTGCAAATTGTGGATATGCAAGTGGGGAACTATACAAGGGCTTTGGAATAATCGATCTGAATATTGAAGTACATTCTAGCCCCAGAAAGTTCAATATAAATGGAGATTGTGAGGCCACGATTATAGGTATCCCGGAGGACGAATGGATCATCATTCGCACTGCCAAATAATGGCGTTAGTAGGGATATTCTGTTGAGAGATGTAATAACCTCTGGATAGAAAGCAAATGACCTTTGCCTACAGCCCTATAACCTTCACCTAAGTGATAAGGTCAAGTGTTTAATGTTCCTCTCGTTCTTGCTCCTTCTACAAGAATTTCGCTCTTGAGAGAGCTAAGAAAGTGGAAACACCTTCATTGATTATAGGCATTATTCAGCTGATTCCGAAAGAGTAATTCCTGAAATACTTCTCACAATTGCCTACGTGAAGATTCGCTATTCATTGGAAAACTATGCAAGACAACTTCTCCATAACCCTTCCATCTGATACACGAATGTCATTATTCTTCATATTTGGATATTAAAAAGTTTGACGAATGACTGTTTCCAGTATTACTTATTGTAAATGTGCAACATCATCTATTTAAGTCGGCATAGAGAGCCCCTACAAACTTGGCAATTGCGGGCGATGCTGTGAGTCCTGGGGACTCAATGCCTATTAAATTGAAAAATCCTGGAAAGCCACGTTCTCCCTCTTCTTTTATCGCGAAATCCCTAAAGCCATCGTTCGGTCCTTGTAGCTTTGGTCTAACGCCCGAAGAGTCTTCCTCTATACGCATGCTGACTATAGATGGCAGGTAGCTGCTGACATCCTTTCTGAAATCTTCCATGCTTGATTCAACTGTGTAATCTATTTTTGAAACATAATATGTATTTGGCCCCATTTTCACAGACCCTGACAGATCTGGGGTAAGATGAATACCGAGCCCTGGCCCTGTAGGTACCGGGTAAACTAAGTGTGTTACCGGTGGCCTGTCAACTATCCTGAAATAATCACCTTTACAAAAATGGAGTCGATATCCTAGTCCATCAATGTCCATTCCTACCATTTCTGCTATCCTGTCAGCTCCCAGTCCTGCAGAATTTATAATAGTATTGGCCATCAAAACGAATTTATTTTCTCCACTCTTAGCTCCTATTTCGTATCCTGAATCCGTCTTTTTAATAGATGTCACTTCCGTGTTAGTTGCGATAACACCTTCATTTATTTGCGTAATTGATTGGTAATACTCCATCAGATATTCTGGCTCTATAATTCCAGACGATGGAGAGAATAGGGCTTCGTCTGCTCTTACAGCAGACTCCATCTTCCTCACATCATCTGAATCAAGCAGTTCAAGCCCCTCAACGCCATTTTCTTCTCCCTGTTTCTTGAGCCTTTCGATTTCTGTAATTTCGCTTTCATCGTTGGCCACTGTCAACTTTCCAAGCTTCTTGAATGGTATTTCTCTCCGCGTGCAGATATCATAGATCATTTCATTCCCTGCAACGCACAGTTTTGCTTTTAGTGAGTTCTTGGGATAGTGAATACCGGAATGAACTACGCCGCTGTTATGACTGCTCGCTTCCTGCCCTATTCTCTTGTTCTTCTCGAAAACAAATACCCCCTGGTTGTCTTTCGATAATTCTGCTGCAATTGCAAGTCCCACAACACCTCCCCCGATGATTACGATGTTTGCTCTTTCCAGCATTGACCATTGTGAAATGCAATCTCCTGAATGTCTTTTTTGCTTCTATTCAAACCCTTCACAAATCCGCTTCTTTAAAGAGAGCTTATTTTGTTAGAGACCACCATTAGCGTGAATGTACGCGGAAACACTCCTTTTATAAAGGTCCTTGAAAACACCGTCCTGATTCGCCAGTGTGTGAAGTGTTCCCTCCTGCACAACGTTACCCTTTTCCAACACTATGATCCTATCTGCTAATGTGATGAGTGAGAACCTGTGAGATATGAGGATAAGAGTTCCGTTCTTTGTGTAGTTTCTCATTGCCGTTATAATATTCTTTTCAGATCTTGAATCGATCTGGGCTGTAGCCTCGTCCATTATTATAATGTCTGGGTTTCTCACGAAGGCCCGCAAGATGGATACTGCCTGGCGTTGACCTTCAGAAAGGTTCCTTCCCATTTCCCCTACTGGTGAGTCAAGACCCTTTGGGAGCGTGCGGAATATGTCACCCATTCCATAAACCTCTATGAGGGATTGAACCTCATCCTTTGTTATTCCGGTCTTAGAATATTCTATGTTTTCAAATATTGAACCGTTAAATAGGAATGGTTCCTGAAGAACGGGAACTATCAACTTCCTGTAATCTCTGGTATCAAGGGTGTTTAAAGCCCTGAGATCTATTGTAATGTCTCCCTCATCCGGGTACTTGAACTTGAGGATTACGTTCGTAAGTGTTGTCTTGCCAGCACCCGTTCTCCCCACTATAGCAACGCATTCCCCCTTATCTATCTCCACTGTTACTTTATCAATGGCAACGCTTCCATCGTATGTTACTCTCATTCCCTTCCCCTCGATTGAATTGGAGAATGTACTGATATTTTCTTTTCCACTATCCTTTTCCGGGTTACTATCGATGATGCTGTAGATACGGGAAGCTCCAACTATTGAATTCTGATAGGTATTATAGAGCTGTGAAAGCTGTACGATGGGATTGAAGAACTGCTGAACATAAGCTATGAATGATACCAGGATGCCAAGGCTTATCTGGCCGTTTAAAAGGGCGATTGACCCCTCATAAATCACCAGGACTATTCCAACCGCTTCAATAACCCTTATTACAGAACCGTAGGAGGATGACAGCCTCGTTGCCTTCATGTTTGCATTGAAATTTTCTGAGTTCAATGTTCTGAACCTTTCCTCAATCTGTGACTCTGCATTGAATGCCTTCACAGTCCTTATCGCAGCTATTGTCTCTGCAAGATTACCGGTTATTGCTGCGATTGCTCTCCTTGTTCTCAGGTAGTTCGCCCTTACCTTTGTCTGTAGAACGAGAGTGAATACACCGAGAACAGGCATTACGAGAAGACTGTATAGTGCAAGTGGAGTATCAAGATAGAACATAATGCCCGCTGCAATGATGATAGTTGTTACCCCGGAAATCACTTGGGGTAACTGATACGTCAGGAAATCTGATATTGATTCTGAGTCATTCTCTATCCTGCTTATTAGATACCCAGCCTTAACCTTGCTGAAGAATTCCAGAGGGACTCTCTGAAGGTTCTGGAATGCTCTGTCCCTCATTCTCTTTATGACACCCTGAGCAACTTTCGTTGATGCAAGTGACATCGATCTGTTGCTAAAGAATTGAATGAAGTAAAGAAGAAAGAAGAGTACGGAGTAGAGGGCAAGGGAAGTTACGTTCCTGGAAAGTATGGCATTAACGGCAAATCCCAAGGCAAGCGGGTAAAGGACACCTGCTATAGCAGTTACTACAACGGAAGTGGTGAAGACAGCAGAATCCCGTTTCCAGTAAAATATGTCCTTAACCATTCGGAGCATGGTCTTTCTGCCCTTCTCCGGCTTCAGGAACTCGTCTTCTACGGCATCATATCCTGTCGACATAACTACCCTCCTCACCGGGAAGATCCTCCCGAAGTTCCCCTTCTTCCAGCAGTAATACTTTATCGGCAAATGAGAGGGCAGATGCCCTTAGACTTATCATGATTATGATTGTGTTCCTCATGGACTCTTTCAGGTTGTTGAATATATTTATTTCAGTATCTGGATCAACACTAGATGTAGCATCGTCCAGAATGAGTATCAGGGGATTTCTCAAAACTGCTCTTGCGATCGCAATTCTCTGTCTCTGCCCCCCCGAGAGCGTTATCCCCCTCTCACCTATCATCGTGTCGTATTTCAGTGGCAGAGATTCTATGAAATCTGATATGGATGCTATTCTAGTTGCCTCCTTTATGCTTGTATCTGATGCATCCATTCCAAAGAGTATGTTCTCCCTGATCGTACCCGAAAGGAGAATGATTTCCTGAGGAACAATAGATATTCTGCTCCTCAGGACGCTCAGCGGAATATCCCTGGTGCTTCTACCTCCAAGGGATATGGTACCAGAGTCAGCGTCGTAATATCTCGTTATGAGGTTAACCAGTGAGGACTTACCTGCGCCTGTCTTTCCCGTAATCCCAACAAATTCTCCAGGTAGGGCCCTGAACGTGACATCCTTCAATATCACATTATTTCCTCTTGAGAATTTCACGTGATCGAAAGTCAGTATTCCAGGCTGAAGTGTTTCCTGGGAACGTTCCACATCTTCCTCTCCTCCAGAAGCTGTGATCTCCTGAATCCTTCCTATGGCTGCTCTTGAGTTTTCTGAGAACACTATCATTCTTCCCAGGAAGGAAACAGGGTTTGTTAGCATGGCAAATATGGTTACTGCAGCCACCAACCCACCAACACTGGCCTTGCTTATCAGGTCTAGGTAACCGCCAATTCCGATAATCGCACTTGAGACTGCGGCAACGGTGAGCGGCATGAGGTTGTTGAACGTGACCCTGGCCTTCACGACTTCATAATTTTCGTCAAAATACTGCTTGGTCATCGCGGCGTACTTATCAACCTCCTTCCTCTCAGAGGCAAGCCCCCTGACAACCCTTTGACCGACAATATTTTCCTGGAGTGTTTCCCCAAGCTTCCCATAAGTATTCCTGATCTTCTTCCAGACTGGCCTTTGCCTTCTTGACGAAACAATACCTAGGAAAATCAGGACGGGTACTGCCATTGCCAGTAAGAGCGAGAAGAATGGAGAGATCATGAACAGCAGTATGAACGCTTCTATGATGAGGAATACAGTCGGGAAGAGACTCGTAAACATGTTAAGATTGAAATTTCTCGTTGCCTCTATGTCCATTGATCCTCTGGAGAGCAGATCACCTGAAGTCTGTGTTTCGAAAAAAAGGAACCTCTTCCTGACTAAATGAGAAACGAAATCTTTTCTGAGATTATATGCGTACGTCTGGCTGATGTACTGTCCACCGTAGTTCAGGGAAAAGGTTGCAGCTGCTGATATTGAATAAGCTAACACTATCAGCAATGCAATGTGAGGAATAGATGAGTAAATTCCATATTCTACGGCAGTTACCGCGTCGCCGATGAATACAGGTACAAGCAGCAACGTGAAATTTGAAATTATTCCCGCTGCAATAACAATCGAAAAGGAGAGAGCACTGTTTTTCAGGTATGGTCGTGCGAATAGCACTGGTTCAAGTACCTTCAATAACGGTACTCTTTTCTCCTTGCCGCCTGAAGTTTCAACTGCCATTATAAAGCCCAACTCTCCATCTTGTAACTCTCTTTATTGTCCTAATTAATATTATCCTTTGCCATGGGATAGGAATGATACAATAAGCTAAATCTTCATTAATACCCTTCTCTTGTGATTCATGCTTTGAGCGCGGTATGTCTGTATAAGGGAGATTTCTCATATCTCTCGACGCCAACAATTAAATACGGTATTAAACATGCCTTCTCATGACCCGGAAATTACTTATTTTTCTGGTGTTGGTGATTTCTGTTGCAATGCTTATCCCCGGCTTAACATTATTCCAAAATTCCAGCACACCGCCTCCGGTTGCCATTCCGTCTATTGCCACCACATCGCCAGTTGCCTCAAACAGTATTAACCAACTCAACAGCTCGAGTGCCTTAAAACACTACTTCCCTCCTAACTTTAACGCTAAAACAACCGACATAAATGGCGTTATCTCTCCATCTTACGTCAACAATCCGGCACCAATGGGAATAGGTTCATATGGAATTATGAACACATCTGGATCCGTAAGTGGCTATATCCTAAATGCATCTAGTTTTGAGGGTACTGCAGTGCTGAACAATCTCACAACACTTGATCTAACCAACGATGGCCCAGACCAGTATACGATGCAATTGAACACGATATTGAGGAATGTCACGCTCTTCGGCAACTCCAGTTTCGTGTTCTGGAACCAGAACGTTATTCTATATACAGCGCACAACCATACCCTAGCATTCGAGGACAACATATGGAACTTTTCAAGTTCATCTTTCCTGATTACGAACAATAGCTTTTACAGCTACGACGGTAACATAGAGGCACCTGTGTATTACTATGCGGTCGGCCCTTCTCTCAATGTCACTTATCCTTTTACAGTTCACCTCTTCCTCAATTCCACGATCGTAGACAACAGGGATGCTGTCTTCTTCAACTATTCAGTTGTGACATCTTCGAACACATATTCCGGTTCTTACGACAGAGTGATATTCAACAGTACCTACGGAATGCCGTCCACCTTTAAGACGAAACCAGCATACTACCAGATAAACGGATTCAACCTGACCCCTACAGGCTATATTCCTTATGATGCAGAACTGATGATTGGCGGTCCCGGAGGAGGGAGCCAGACCAATATTCTTTCCATCAACGGAAGCATGACGCTTAAATACCTACCATCAGGGACGACATCCACTCAATATATATCGGTGCCGTCTGCATACAATTTCGGATCTGATACGGGAGAGACATCCTCTGGAATTGCTGAATGGTGGTCCGGAAATACTGTTCATCTAGGAACAGGTCCATCAATACTTTCTGGTATGTGGAACGTAACTTCGGATTCCGGATATCAGACGTTATCCGGTATGGTCACGCCATCAAACTCTTTCATATTCATAAGCAACGGTACTTTCAACCCGTTCTATGCTGGGTGGGCGCCCGTTTCAAGTGATGGATATTTCCACTACGAACTCCCAACGGGATCTTACTCCGGTGAGATACTAATGAGCGATTACAATCCGATGAACTTCACATTCAATTCGTCTGAATCACTGACGGTATCCATGGTGAAGAATGTAGCAAGGGGAATCTATACCCCCCTAGTTGCAATGGACAATCAGCAGCTTCAATTTATTTCTTCCAGTGGAACTGGAACACAGAGAAACCCATACATAATTGAAAACGAGCAGTACTACGCCATAAATCCGCTATTCTGGGAATTCAACGATTATCTATTCCCTGTGTTCTCCGGAATACTGCTAGCAAATACGAATGCATTCGTCCTCATTTCCCACGCTGCTCCATTCATCATAAATTACCCGTCTTTCACCTACGGAGTACTTCAGTTCTACAGTCTCCCGACATTCAACTTCATGCCTACTGAGCTTTACAATGCATCCCATGTCTCGATAGTCGATAGCGTTTATCAGGGATGGTTCTTCTCAAACTTCCAATCCACCTTCGGATATCCTGTAATCGGGAATATCCTGACATGGAATTCATCGTCAGTACTCATTGCAGATAATGACTTCCTATCAATGGGAGCATCACTTACCATATACGGTGGTACCGGAAACATGATTTTCGGAAACTATTTCGAACAGAGCGTCGACATCGCACCTCTTGATGCCATCGCATTTGCACCAGACCCGATAGGACTGTCCATCTATTCATCTAACAACACAATATACAACAACAACTTCGACGTCCTCATCACAACCTTTTCACCTGCTTACAACATATACAATGGGGCTACGCAGCTTTACAACAACACTTGGAATGTGACGTCTCAGCCTGCTTCAGCTACAGTAATGTTCAATGGACAGGCGCTGACAGGAAGCGTAGTAAACAACGGATATGTTTCAGGAAATGTATACTGGGATGAAATTCCTGGAATGCCTTACAACGATTCTGGTTTCGTTGCGAGTGGATACGACTATTCACCAGTTCTTCCAAACTTCTACAACGTAACCGTTACAATCAGTCCCTCGAATTCAGGACAGATTGCGGATGTCTATCTAGTTCAGAATAGCTCCTACCAGTATCTCTTCGAGATGTCTGGAAGTTCATCAGTAACTCTTCAGGTTTACAACGGGACGTATTACGTAGTGGTTGTAACAAACGGACAGTTCTACTTCAACTACCAACAAACTGTGACAGTTAACGGTGCTTCCACTTCGATAACGGTAAAAGACTAATTCTTTATTTTTATTTTTTACCCTTAACTCCCCAACTTTTTAGGGAATATGTTGGTTCCGAGCTGTTCGTCCAGCTTGGCGGATGATGCGGGTATCTCTGATGTGATTTCCCTCCTCCCGTCCGTGATCCTGTA
>JBMFVV010000030.1:0-10307 GCA_049965815.1 Thermoplasmata archaeon
CTGAAGATTCTTTCCTCCTCTGACAGGAGATGCGACTCTGGGATCATGTTCACCATGTGAAGCTTCGCCAGCTTCACCGAATCAACATGATCATTCTTCTTTTTTGACTTTACTATCCAAGACAACTCTTTTGGGTGTGCCACCGTGAGGTATTCATATCCCAGCGACTTCAATTTATTGGATACCACATAAGCTAAACCGGAAGCCTCGAATGCTATCTTCACCTCTGATGGAATCTTCTTCTTGAATTCATCGTATCCGCTGTCGTTCATGCTGAAGGCGAAGTGATCCAGTATGTCTCCGGAGGGAGACATGTAGGTGGCAACACTCTCCTTTTCACCAATATCTATTCCCACAACATAGTCGTTCATGTTCGTTGCATGATCTCCACGTTTTTTCATATTTCCACTCCCCTTATGGCGACACTATTTACTGAAAAGTGTCGCCTGAAAAAGAACCGGATGAGTGGAACATTCACTACTCAGTCACAGCAGCGAAGTTGACACCTGACAAGCGCTCAAAAAGTCTTATGTTCTCGTTGAACGATGCGACTCCAATACCGTCTAAAAATTACTTAGCCTTTTTGGTAAGGAGCAAAATCTGGAGCTTATGAGACCCCTGGTAGTGAGGGAGTCTGGGCCCTATATATCGTCAGTCATTCCTTTATTTTGACAATAAACAACTAAGTACAAACAGGGCCTTTCAAGCTCCAGTTAAGTCTTTAGCGGTGTTAAAATCCTTTATTAAAAGGTTCATTCTGAAAATTACTTCACAAATCAGACAACTATGATGTTTCTCTGCAGAAAAGAAGACAACTAGATGAATCGTCGCAGGATAAGGAAATGGCAGTGCTACTGTCTGTGCGGCTTATACAAATCTTTCCTTAAGTAGAACGGCATAAAAACAGTATCTAGAACTTAGAGACGACATAATCGGTATATAATAATGTGGCCTCTCGGAGACATGAGTTTCGATCTATTATTTTCTACAATTAGAGTAGGCAACTTAAGGCTGAAAAACCGGATCATTTTTCCGCCAATCTCTACAAATCTTGCTGATCCAAGTGGAAATGTTAATGAAAGCTTGACCTATCATTACGCGAGAAGGGCAAAAGGTGGTGCCTCTATTGTTACACTGGAAAACGTGTGTATCAACTGCCCAGACGGTAAAAATGGAGCTACACAACCAAGGGTTGACGAAGATGTATTCATTCCCGGATTGAGTAGACTATCTTCTTCAATACACTCTTACGGGGGTGCAGCCTTCATGGAATTAACCTATCCAGGTGTCAGCAATTTGAATTCTCTGCCTGAAGATGTGCTAAAAAATATTGCAGAGAAATTTGCACAGGCTGCATTAAGGGCAAAGATAGCGCATTTTGACGGAGTGGAGATAGAAGCTGCACACGGGTTGTTAATTAACCAGCTTCTTTCGCCTTATAGTAACAAGCGAAAAGATACTTTTGGAGGTAATTTAGAAAATAGGCTCAGGTTTGCAGCTATAATAATGGAGAGGATTAAGGCACTGTGTGACAACAGTTATAATGTAACGGCAAGATTGCCAGTTGTAGATTTTGTTGAAAACGGGATAAACATTGACGAGGGTGTCCAAATAGCTAAGGCGTTTGAAAAACTGGGATACAAAGCAGTTCATGCAGACGTTGGGCTTGGAAACAAAGAAAAGAGGCTCGAACCAATGCAGTATCCTGAAGGTTGGAGAGTATATCTTGCAGAAGCACTGAAGAATGGTAACGTTAGAATTCCTGTAATTGCAGTCGGGATGATTAGAAATCCAGCATTTGCTGAAGAAATCCTTGAATCTGGAAAGGCAGATGTGATAGCACTCGGAAGAGCTCTTATAGCGGATCCGGACTGGCCGATTAAAGCAGAATCAGGAAGAGTGAACGAGATAAAGAGGTGCATTGGTTGCAGTGAATGTATAAAGGCCAGGCACGACGAGGGGACTTTGATCAGGTGTGGCGTAAATCCAACGGTTGGAAAGACAGAAACCGAGGAAATATTATTGGAAGTTCGTAGACAAAAGAATATTGTTGTTATTGGAGCAGGAATTGCTGGACTTGAAGCCGCAATCATTGCAAAGATGAGAGGGCACAATGTTGAGGTATGGGAAAAGGAGAATTATATTGGAGGGGCACTTAAAATAGCGGCTGTTCCCCCTGGTAAAGAGAAGCTGAACTGGTTAATGGACTATTACGATTACATGATAAAAAAGCTTTCAATCCAAGTAAAATTAAATCAAGAAGCTTCCATCGACAATATTGGACGTTTGAACCCAGATGCAATAATTATAGCAACTGGTTCCAAATGTTTCGTTCCAGCTATAAAAGGTATCAAGAATAAGAATGTAATTTCTGCAAAGAACATCCTCAATGGACAAGTGAAGCTATCGGGAAGGAAAGTAGTAGTTGGAGGGGGAGGGCTAGTAGGTTGTGAAACGGCCTTGTTTCTATCAACTTATGGTAACGAGGTAACGATCGTGGAAATGTTGCCAAAACTCTGTCCCGATATGGAAACATCGAGCAGAAATTATTTACTGAATGAGCTGAATGGACGCGGTGTCAAGCATTTATTAAACTCTCCAATTAGGGAAATAGAGGAAAATTCTGTCACAGTAGGAAATGAAAAGATCCCTACAGAATATTTTGTACTGTCATTTGGCGGAATCCCAAGTGACGGATTGTACAACGAAATAAGGAAAAAGTACGAAACATATCTTGTTGGCGACTCATTCAAGGTTGGAAAAATAATAGATGCAATATCACAGGGGTACAACGTAGGAAGGGTCATTTAATGGGCTAATGAAAGAAGCAGACGTTATAGAGTAGTTGGAAGTTAGAGGGAAGTAGTAAAACTCCATGCTTCAGCCTGGAGATACACGGACTTCCCTCGGCAGAACGGTTATATAAAGAATAGTGAATGATTGTTAGAACATGGAAAGGACATATAAATTCAGGTTGTATCCTAAGGACAGGCAGGTGGCTTAACCTTCTTCATACCCTATACAATGCAGGTCTTGAGCAGAGAATCATAGCGTACAGAGAATACCATAAGATGCAGACATACAACAAACAGGCTATAGAACTGCCTGAATATGGAGAGATAGTCCATAAATCCCTGTCCGAGAGGATACATGTGTGCCCTAGTTGCGGGTTCATCGCGGACAGGGGCTACAACGCATCCCTGAACATACTGAGATCGGGCTGGGACACAGCCCTTGTGCCTGTAGAGAAGGCAGCTCTACCTGCAAAGGCAACTGCCTTTTTTGAAACAGGAAGCCCCGAGCTTTAGCTAGGGGAGGATGTCACAGATTTAGCGAGTTTTCCCTATCATAGTTTTAATAGTTTTCTAGATTGAAGGATTCGTGAAGGCATTCGAATCAGGAAATATCGGAAATTTAGAGATCAAAAATAGAATAGTCATGGCTCCCATGATATCAAACCTGGCCAACCCAGACGGTTCAGCAAATGAGAATATTGTTAGATATCTGGAAGAGAGAGCGAAGGGAGGCACAGGATTGATAATTACCGAATACACTTACGTAGACGATAGGAATTCCAGAGGATCTAGAAACGAACTTGGTGCGTATAGTAAAATGCTAGTCCCGAAACTGAAGAGGATACCAGAAGCGATCCATCCTCATGGGGCAAAGGTGTTCATGCAGCTTGTTCATGCCGGGGGAAAAGCACTTGCAGAGGAAAATCCCGATGAGCCAATGGCACCGTCGGCAGTTGATTATATTGGGAGGGTACCTAGGGAAATGACTGAAGAGGATATTGAAGGTGTTATAAAATCATTCGAAAATGCAGCAATAATTGCGAAGTTGTCAAAATTTGATGGAATCGAGATTCACGGTGCTCATGGATACCTCATTCACCAATTCTTATCCCCAACCTTAAATTTGAGACAGGACAGGTATGGAGAGACATTCGAGAAGAGACTTACCTTTCCGCAAGCCGTGATAGATGCCGTAAAGTCAGTCACTGACTTACCCATTGGAATAAGATTGAGTCTCTATGAGGATGATTTGAACGGGTGGAATGAGGATTATGGTCTCAGAATCATAGACTCCCTTAAAAATCTTGATTATGTGCACTTCTCCGCAGGCAATTTTTCTCCGCCAGGATCATCTGCATCCTTTTACTCTCCAGAAACCCATATTCTCCCTAGACTAAAGAGGAAACCAAATATAACCACAATGCTGGTCGGATCTGTTGTTGACAGAGTAGGTGTTGATAGGGTACTGTCATTCTGTGATTTTGTATCTGTTGGCAGAGGTCACTTGGCAGATCCATTTTTCGCATACAAGATTGAAAGTAATCCAGAATTATTGAAGCCCTGTATAAGATGCAATCAGGGGTGCAGGGACCTATCACTTGGGGAAGTCAGGTGTACTGTCAATATAAATGTAGGCCATGAACAGGCAGCAGAGTACAAACTCAAAGGAGGGGAGTTGGTCATAAAGGGAGGCGGCATCCAAGGCCTGGAAGCTGCATTGTATGCATCAAAGCGTGGTCTGAACGTCACTCTCTATGAGAAAGAAGATAAGATTGGCGGTCAGCTCAATAAAATTTATGATCCTTACAAGAAAAGCGCATTTTCTCCATTGCTAAGGTACTATGAGAGCGCGATAAAATACTATAATATTTCATTAGTCCTAGAAACAAATTATGATGGAGAAGGCATAGAGTGTCTCCCCCCGATAATATACCAAGAGCCTCCGGAAAGTGGAGAAGCATTTGAAAGCAACGTATACGCAAACCATGATTGGTTCATAAGAATGGCAGAAAGGAAGAAGATAACGGTAGGAAGAGAGAGCTTAAACAGCCTTGACAGAGACAGAAAGATTGGTTACATTAAGCTTGCAGAAATGAAAGGAATAAAGTTCGTCGACGGCGAAAATTATGATTTCAAGTTGATGATAAATGACCAGTACGATATGATGAAAGCCATCAGTCTGGGTATAACAAAAGTGAAGCAATTCATAGCAGAGAAGGAGAACGAGTTCGTGTAGATTGCACAGGTCGGTGAAATGACGCGAAAATTCAAGAAACATATATTGATGCGATGGTAATGTGATAACGATGATCCATCGCGTATGCCCGCAATGCGGGTCTGAACATATAGATTTTGAAACTGGCTACATCACGGGGAAATATCGATGCTTTGATTGCGGATATGTTGGAAGTGTAATCTTTGAGTTTGACGACAAGAACTATGAAAGGTTCCTGAAACAACTTAAAGGAGAAGACGGCCAGTGAAAATGCCTTTTTTCCGTTTGATCTGTAAATAAGCATTTGAAAATGCCTACATTAGGAAATTCAAGCGCGAAAGCAATTACCTTATTCAGTGATCGGGTATGGACATAAGGTTACCAACAGGAAAGAATAAAATTGTTGCAATAGGCGTAGGAATCGCATTCATGGTGATTGCACTCATTCCACAGTTCATCACCCAGGAGATACCGACCATAATAGTACTTGTGAGATATGGGGCAGTAAACCTGATAAAAATAATGTCGGGATTTGAGCTTTCAAATCCTATTCTTTGGGCACTTTTTATTGGCGGTACTGCTGCAATTTACCAGGAATCAATGAAATATTTCGCTGTTAACACACAGAGCAAATACCTTACAATATGGATAGGTTTAGGATTTGCATTAGTTGATATTGCAGTACTGTTCATTGAAAGCGGCTCCCCGCTAATTAGAACATTTTCTTGGACGCTATTAGTACTGATAGCTCTAAACACATTTTCATCATTAATATTCCATCCAGGAACTGCTCTCATACTGAAATATGGAAGAACTGTGAGGAAGGGGATTTATTTCCTACTTTTCACAATTTTACTCCATGGCATTGAAGATGGAGGGTTGGTTTATGCCGATATTTATGTAATTTTGCACCAAAATCTGTATATGGAAGTGATATCAGCATTCTGTTCAGTGACAATATGTATATCTGTTGCGGCGTTTTTGATGGGGATGAAATATAGAAGATTTGTGTATTCCAGTAAAGCAGATGAAAACACCATACGAATCAAACATTTTGCCACTTTTGGGTGCGATAGGAAAATCCGTAAATTAAATGGAAGGTATATTTTTATAATAAAATAGACTAACAATATTGCACACCTTCTAGCGTGCAATGGAGAGGAATCGATTGCCATTTACATCAAATAATGAGGAAAGGATTCGCAGGTTGGAGGAGCAACTTACTAATCTTAGGACTAGCAGCTCATACGGTAGCAACTGCGAAAACATAGCAAGAATTCAACTCCAACTAACACAACTTTATGCACAATCTGGGAACAAAATGATGTCTGACCAGATGCTTAGTGATGCTGGCAAGACGCTTCAGGACCCTCTTTGCCCCAGAACTAAGGCCACAGATCAAATGTTAAGGAGCATAGAGTATTACAAGAGTCATCCTGGAATGCTGAGCGTACAGTCAATGCCAGCAATATACAGATATCTTTCACTGATTGTGCTGCTTATTGGCTACGTTGTTCTATATGCACTATATTATCTCTACCGCTCTCATTTTGTCTATAATGATTTCCTAGTAGGTATTCTTGTAGTATTCGTAGTCAGTATAGGTCTAAACTTTGTCGTAAGAAATCAGTACATGAAGAAGGCAGCAAGACAGTAGCTGCTTATCTCCGCCGTCACTGGGTAGGCATAGATTTTCCAGAACAGGCGGATTCCTGGGAGAAAAGATGCATCTTCGTAGATAAAAGGGCCTCCTCTGGTCCCGCTATTTTTCTGAAATCTCCAACAAAGTCCCTGACCTCTTCCTCGTACATATTTGTCCTGTTGTCGAATTTTCTCATCAGTTTGTTGTTCAAATAAATTGAAGATGAAACTGAGGTAGCGTAGAAATTTGTAACTACCAAACTCCCTTCGCTTCCGAAGATCGTAAGGTCATTTGCATCTGAAGAAATAACCTTTGAGGATAGCGCATTTGCGATAATGCCGCTCTTGAATTCAAACGTCGCTTGCATGGTTTCCTCAATTATAGCACACTTTGGGATATTGGATGCTTTTACAAGATTTATGTCCTTTCCAAATAGATTGACGAAACTGTCGAATACGTGAACCCCTCTTCCAACGATCGAACCACCGCCAGCCATTTCAGGCATTTCCCACCATGTACCATTATGCGGTGAAACAGAATTACTGGTGAATTTTCCAAATGCAACCCTCGCCTCCCCCATGGATTTATTTGATAGATATTTCTTCACATCATCAGTAGCAGGATGAAATCTGAGGTGAAAGCCAACTCCGAATTTCAACCCCATTTTCTTCGAAAGGTTGGACAGTTCTGCAGTTTCATTGATGCTTAGGGTCACCGGCTTTTCTAGCAGGACGTTCTTTCCCGCCTCTAGTGACATCTTTGTATGTATAAAATGGAGGGAGTTTGGTGATGATATGTAAACTGCTTCAAATGGTTGCTTTATAAATTTTTCGAGCTCTCCAAAGTACAGTGCACCATATTCCTTTGAGATTTTTTCGCCTTTGGAACTATCTCTTGAATAAATGTGAGTTATGCGAGAGCCTGAGCTCACTATTGAAGGCATTACTCTCGTAATCGCATGGTTTCCCAGTGATATAACGCCAAAATCCATGTCTCCAAAATAAGCAGTTGAATTTATTATTTCAGGTAAAATTCAACGCCACGCAAATTTTAGAAAAGGTAGAAATAATTGATGCTGCAAAAGAGAAATGTGAAATTACTTATCCCTCTTCAAATATTTCCTGATTCTAGGCTTGAATGAAAAATGACCGATCGGCGACCATATCCCTTTTCCAAAAGATACGATTGGGCCCTTGCTGTCTTCCAATCTTATAGTGAATCCTAGATTAGATACGATCTTTGCAATTTTGCGAACTTCCCCGGTCCCGCTGACTTTTATACGGAAGGATGGAATGGTAGCTTTAAAATCATTCTCATTTCCGACTATTGATATGGTTCTATCCTCGAATTTTACAGTAAAGTTTCCACCCTTCAGAGTCACTCTGACGGAGCCTTCAAGAGTAGGATATCTACTCTTAGGCTCTGTCATGTATAGGTCTGGCCGTTACTGTAACTTTTCCGTTAACAACTACTGATACTGTACCAGACAACTTCACGGTCAGATTGTCAAAATTAAATTCTGCTGAACTCTGTGTCCCTTCTATTGCCTTTATGAAACTTTCTATTATGGATATTTCTTCTGCCATGTTTTTCTATCAGACCTTAGTATTTCACTTTTCTGTTTGCCATTGACGCAAATATGGAACTGGTCTAAAGCCAGTTGCTTCTCAACTTGATCAGTCTTGAGAACGTACCATTTGGAATGAGTTTTCGTTATTGTATTTCTTTCGGCTTGCCTGGTAAATACACAAGGAAGCCTAGCGATGCGACCGCAAATAAGAGTAGGATAGTGAATGAAAGGTATAAGCTTGTGAAAAGATGAACTCCGTCGAAGAGAAGGAGCCCAATACTACCACCAATTGTGTTACCTACTCCCCATACCATCGCACTTGCGCGTGTTGAATGTTCTCTCGGTACCGTTTGCGATACATAACCCATTAGAACTGGGAATCCGGTATATGCAAAGAACGCAAAGAAGGTATAGCTTACCAATACTATGAGGAATCCTGTTGAGATGTAAAGGAAAAGAACAAAGAATAGCACCGTTCCAATAGATGATATGGATACCGTAAATCTGCCTCCAAATCTGGAAGTCAGGTATCCAAAGAGCGGCTGCCCCAGTACTGGAGCAAGAAAAGCTATTCCTAGTATCACCGCCATGAGATGTTTTGAATTGAATATGCTATCAAGGTAGGTTGGAATGTAAGTTGTAGAAACAGTGATAAACATTGATCTCAGGAATACCAGTACAACAAGCATTACCAAGAAAAAAGGTAAAGCACCTTCCTTCGCTCTATTAGTGTTTTTCTGCTTGTCGACTACTGGTGAGCTGTACTGATAGTTCTTTCTCTTGAAGAACCTAAGCCCAATATATACAAGCACTGCTGCTATCAGGAAATAAACGACTATAACTTCTAGTCCCAATACTATGCCTATGAAACCGGCGATGAATACCAGCATGGGAGGGAAAGCGCTTCTACCTATGCTACCAAATGAACCGTTTATACCCATGTAGGATGCAGAGCCCTTCGGTCCAAAGGTGTGCGACAATATTGTCGCTCCTATCGGGTGGTAAATAGACTGGCCAACGCCAAGCACGACAGACCCCAAAATCATGAACTCATAGGCAGCACCGTGGAATACGAAAGGAAGGGAAAAGAAAAATGCAGCAAGACCATTAAGGAGAAGTCCGATTGTCAATACGGCTGCATCTCTGTCTACCCTGTCTGCATATGAACCAACATAGACGCTAAGGAAACCAGAAATAAGATTATAGAGAACTGGCATGAGTCCTATCACGAAAAACGATAATCCCTTGATACCAGTATAGTAAGTTAGGAGTACTGGAAATAGAAGAAAGTTACCATCCACGGAGAAGTGGCTCAGTGATGTGAAAACTAAGGAGTTTAGTTTCTCATTCATTCTATAGCTCCGGAAGAGCATTTAGAAATTTAATGGTGCGCATGGACGACTGGGGACTCATTTACTATGGTCGGGTATTATTAAGGGCATCATTTTAGTGACGGCGATTAGATAAATTAACGCATTATACTTATACCAAAATCTCATATAATATTCGGTATGCATAAATGCTAGCAGCTCCATCGCTAAGGAATAAGAATTCCATATATCATGGCATTTTATCAATCCTGCTTGTACTTATTGTTATTTTGTCTTCTTTCGCGGTAGGACTGCAAAATCTTGGTAATCACTCGGTAGCGAAAGAGTCTGTACTTGAAAATATGAATTCTCTGGAAAATGCTAGCCTTCAGTCAGGCCCAGGCAGTTCCATTAAACAGATTTCAAAACTACCTCTGGGTGTATCGCACGGTCCTTATGTGGGGTACGTTAAATATACACTCTTCCTGAGCAACGATACACTGATGAATGGTAACCCAGCTTGGAACATCACAGGAACAACCTATAATGCGACTAGTGATTTACCGTATGCGCTGGAATACGATCCGATTAACAATCTCATTTACGTTTTCAACCTTGTTTCTGGAGTGGTATCCGTGGTTGAACCCATCACTAATAATCTGACTTTTTAGGTCCTTTTGAACACTACATCCACTATCTTCTTCTGCAGACCCGACATGTTCACCATTGATTCCCACGAGAATCCGGACTTCTCGTCTTTCAGGTACACTCTATA
>JBMFVV010000031.1:0-9524 GCA_049965815.1 Thermoplasmata archaeon
ATGATGAACTCTACGGTAAGGCTATGGAAACTCTCCTCAGCATGAAAGCGGATTCTGGAAAGGTAAAACAGGTGATAGGGGGAACAAAGCTCCCTTTGCCTTCAACAGTGGGAACTTAATAAAGCAAAGGAGAATAATGTCAATGATATAATGCCCATAGTGGGGAAAGTTCATCAACCTCCACCAGTGCACGAAACGTTCTCATCTAGATCGTTTATGGTAGGGACATTCCTCCCAAGGAAGTATGATTTCCATGAAAGGGCAATTCCAATATCTTACTATCATAGTAACGTGGACACAGACGAATTCCTTTACTATTCTTCCGGTAATTTCATGAGCAGGAAGGGAGTCAGGGAAGGTTCGATGACACTCCACGTCAGGGGTATGATACACGGCCCCCAACCGGGTACAATCGAAAATGCATTGGGAAAAGGTGAAACAAATGAAACAGCGATCATGGTGGAAAGTTATGAGAGGCTTGGAATTTCCACTATAGCCGAAAGACTAGAGAGCAAAGATTACATGAAGACTTGGTATGAATGACACAACTTTACAATTATCTACCCATAGACCATATATCCATAGGGGAACAGTCGATTGAAGGAATTACCTCGCTCATAGGAAAAGAACAGCTCAAGGACACAATCATTATCACAAGCAAATCTGTATCTCAGAATTCATTCTTCAAGAAGGTAGAAGAAGCTTTCTCGGAATCTCTTGTGTTCAATAATATATCACAGCACTCTCCGATCGAAGAAATTGATACCATTAAGAGTGAAATCACCAACAAGAATGTGAAATTCATGATATCTGTCGGCGGAGGGAGCGTAATTGATTCCACCAAGGTTTTACGATTTAAGACAAATTCTGACATTCCGCAAATTGCTATACCTACGACTTTATCTGCCGCCGAGTTTTCACACATAGCAGGCTATTCCGAAAAAGGGGAAAAGAAGGGAATAAGGGGAAAGAACCTCGTTCCAAAATTCATTTACCTCGATCCTGTTGCAACCCTTGAGACACCAACTAAATTATGGAGATCTACAGGGATAAGGTCGATAGATCACGCTATCGAGGCTACGCTGGGTAGCGGTTTCACTGATCTCAGGATCACCTTTTCAAAACTATCGATAGAAAAGATGATGCAAAACCTGGAGGGAAACTGGACCAACAATAAGCAAGAATGCCAGGTGGCATCGTGGTATTCATATATGGATGTATATGACAGTCCGATGGGATTCAGCCATCAGATAGGGAAGGTAATAGGCGCAAAATGGAATATACCGCACGGAATTACTTCCTGCATAACTCTTCCGGAGATGCTGAGATATTATTCTTCGTCTCCTCCTAATGGACTAGCTAGGTTTGCAATGGAAGTCATGGGGGAGAAAGACGAATCCAAGTCCATAGATGAACTGGCAGATAAGATTGCTGCTTTTATAAAAGAACTGGGACTAGAGTCGAAGCTCTCAGATTATGGGATCAAGGAAGAAGACATACCTTACATAACAGACAAGATTGGTCAAAAGGACGAACTGTTCATTGAACACATCAAAAACATGCTATGACATACTTTTTTTTCACTCACTCAAACTTCAGCTTGTTGAGTTTACCGTCTATGAAAAGTTGAATATTTTCGTCGACCGACTTTGAATTTGCCTTCCATAATTCAATGTGATTTACTGTAAGCATGGAAGATAAGACTTCTCCAGCATCTAGCAGAACAGCATCAGTCACTAAGTTCTCCTTTGCAATTGAAAGAACCCTCTGGGCATTTTTATCAAGTGTTATCTCCTGTGAAGGTATCTGAATGGTCCTTGTATCAGTTCTCTTTCCATCTATTATGGTGACTATAAGGTAGTTCAGTGACTTGGAAGTTTTCTTTTCTATTTTTCCAGGTTCTGATACTGGCAAAAGAACAATTCTTTTTAGGCTCCTTGATGGTTCTATGTGAATCACAACATCGCGTACACCAGGTATTTCTGAGAGAACGTCTCTCTCAATGGAGTCAGCAACGTCGTGTGCTTCCTCTATTGTCAGTCTGCTATTTACAGTAATCACTATTTCAACGAAAATTACTGGCCCGGCCCAGCGTGCCTTTATAGACTTGACATCTGTAACCTGCTCATCTCTCTTGACAATTCCTTCTATTTTAGGAATAACACTCTTGTCCTTTGGAAGGTCCATTATTCCTATAACGCTATCCCTTCCTATCTTTACCGAGGTGTAGAAAATACCTATTGCAGCAATACCAACTGCTACGTAATAAAATGCATCAAGGTGAGTTGCATATGTGGCGATAAGACCCAACCCTACCCCTGTGCCTACATAAACATCAGAATAATTATGATAGCCATCAGATACCAGGGATGGGGCCTTTACCCTCTTTCCACCGACTATTTTAATGATACCAGACAGGAACAGGGGAATTACAGAAGCAAGTTGAGTCAGTCCAGACCCAAGTTGAAACGATGTTTTGTAGGTTGGGATAGACAGCAGAAGGTCCAGGGCCGTAGCTGCGATTATCACGGCTATTGCTAGGGAAACAAGATCCTCCACCCTGAAGAGACCGTATGAATACTTTTTGCTGTAATTGCTCTTCGATAATCTTATAGCCGCGAATACTGCAACAGTTACCATAATGTCTGTTAGGATATGAAAACTCTCAAAGAGAAGGGCGTAATTCCTGTAGATTATCCATCCGGCAAACCTTATTAACAATACTGTAACCTGCAATAACAGGGCCGTAGCAATGTAACCATTGACAGTAAGATTACTCAGTTTATTTTTCAGAATAGATTATTAGGCAGCGAGATAAAAGTATTGGTGTACTTAAGTTATGCCTAAATCACTTTGAGAACGTAAGAATTATCAGCCCGGCTTTGTGGGTTATCGTCTTCTTCAACCCATTGATATCCAAGTCACTCCACTCACTCTCATATACTCCGTGAGAACTCCTGAACCTCCTAGATGAATTGTCATATTCATATATAGCCAAAAATCCATTATTTCCAAGGTGAGAAGTCAGAGATGATAGTGATTTGTCACGTTCAATCCAGTGATGATATGAGAATGAAGATATGATAGCATCAAACTTTTCCTCAAATGGGATCACCCTGCTGCTCCCATTCTTTACTTCCACCCTCGTGTTGAGGCCCTTTCTTGCAATGCCTTTCTTTGCCCTTATGAGCATATAAGGAGATGGATCAACACCCCTGAATGTTGCATTTGGAAAATTTATTGCAAGTTTGGTAAGTAGGGCTCCATTTCCACATCCAACATCCAGAAGTCTTTCAAACTTCCTGCTCCTCAAATCGTCGACTATGACCTCGTAGTATCTGTTTAACACCGCAGATCCAAGTCCATAAAGAAAAGATGTGACAGGTCCGAATTTCTCTTCCCCGTCTTGGTAGAGATTATTAGTTGTCACAGTTCTCCTCACTAGGAGTTATCCATGACTCGCCCCAGCTTCTCATAGATTCCACTATAGTGCTGAGGGACTTCCCTTTTTCAGTAAGCGTATATGTCACTCTTATCGGTCTTGAATTCTCAACATTCCTGTCTAGGATGCCTTCCTCTTCAAGGAATTTCAGCTTCTCAGATAGCATTCTGGACGAAATACCTTCCACGGACTTCTTCAGTTGATTGAAGCCTCTTGACTCGGTACACAGATCTCTTAGTATCATGAAAGTCCAGACGTCTCTTAATATGTAGAGAGTTCTTTCCACGGGGCACGTGGAATTTTTTCTGGTTTCCATGTCATAATGACTGTGTTGCATAACACTATATTTAAACTAAGTTAATATAATTAACCTACCTACTTATCTGTTCTTAATAATGCAAAGGACCTTCAGGTTCAAAAGCGCTGATATCAAGCATATGACGACATCAGTTACAAAATTCTTTATGGGCGCAGGCAATAGATAAGAGGTGAATTACAAGGGAAACAAGGGGCTCGACATACTGCTATTCTTGGCTATGTCTGGTGCGTGGGCTTTGAATTATTCATTTCTGAAGTTTGCGCTTGTATACGAGCCTCCGATGGTGGCGTTACTTTTCAGGGCCCTATTTGGTGCTATATTCTCAATACCCTTTTCTTATTCCACCCTGAAACTGGTCAGGAGCATAGGGATAGGAAAGCTATTCATCATGAGCCTTCTCAACGTATCTTTATTCATGAGCCTGTGGTTTATAGGAGAGCAGACTGAAAGCTCATCAATTTCATCAATCCTCGTTTATACGTATCCAATAGTATCAGTCTTTCTTTCCTGGTTGATGCTTGAGGAGAAACTGTCTACCTTAAAGATAGTGGGAATTATCGTTGGGTTTGGCGGTGTGGTTGTGATATTCCTGGATGAACTATCAATCAGCTTCAGCATTGGTTTATTTCTATTGATTGCGTCCGCGGTATCATGGTCGGTCGGGACGATATATTTTAAGAAGTACCTAAAAAATGCAGACATGGGTACTGTCAACACTTACCAATTCGTGTTTGCAATTCCAGTAGCTCTTGTTGTAGCATTCTTTTACGGCGGGTTCAGACCCCTCACACTGAACTTCATACTCATAATGATATATATGGGGGCAATAGGTTCATCTGCAGCTTACTTCATCTACTGGAGTCTCATCAAGAAATACAACGTTTCACACGTTTCACCGTACCTGTTTTCTGTTCCCGCCCTTTCGATATTATTCAGTGCATTCTTGAATAATAACAGATTGAGCACCTTAAGCCTTGCAGGGTTCGGGCTCATTGCTGTCGGTATATTCATCAGTTCCAGGTAATGTCACTAGCTGAGGATATCACGTATTGTAGAACTCTGGGCCGCAGTCATATGAATTCAATCAGCAATTTTGCCTCTCCTCTCCGCTGGAAAGACGAAGAACGCAATATAGAGCGTTCCAAGAAAAGTGACAATCATCACTACTATCAGACCTACGCCCGCGATTGGCAGAATGGTTGGAATTTCGAACATTGGGTTAATCAAAACTGATGACGATATCCCTGTATTGTTAGTCACAATCATAAATGGATATCTTGCCGTATTAGCAGCTATCTCGAAGAACATGAAGAGGGTGTATGAGGAAACAGCACCAAGAGGTGCTGCATACCGTATTGCATCTTCTGACAGGGAGACCAGTGAAACTATTGCAACTATCACTGCGAGTGCGATGGATATCGTCACGAATCCTCTGCTTGCCATTCCCAGATAGACGTATTGCGAGTAGCTGTGAAGTTCCAGAATGGTCCAGACCAAAGTCCCCGCACTTAAAAACGAAAAGATGAGTGATAATAGCTTAGATATTCTGAATGTGCTTTGGAATTCGTCAGTGAAGTCTTTCCTCGATCTCAGGAACGCGAACGTAAGAACTATGAATGAAGCGAGTGCTATTGAGGTGAACCAGCTGAATAGCATCAGTGGAAGGAATATCGGATTTGCCAGCGGGTTAAGTCCATTTGAGCCGAAGAATGTCAAGCCCAGTGCGGTTGTTATCTTGACACCATAGGGGTTGAACATGAGGGCAAGAATGCTGTTCATTCCAAATGCAACCATAAGTGCTCCTGCCGCCATGAACAGGCCCACGACTATGTGAGTACTTCTCTTCATTTCATCCCATGTATACCAGTAGAGCGCAGTGCTGACCAGCGCTATCATAATACCTGCGAGCGCTAGAGTTATGGGATAGAAGAGTACGTTTGTCGCTATATATAGAAGAGATGGCCAGTATGCCGCAAGAAATACTGTAAGCCATGTTGCAAGGACTCCTGCGAACAGGTCAACCCTGACCAAATAGGAGGTGAGGCGTCTTGCAAACCTATAGTAATCCTCGTTCTTCCTTCTGTATGCAATGATTTCGAATATAGGGATTATCACCGATAGTCCAAGCACAACACTTACGAAAAATATGTGAAGGAAGAAGGTAGCTCCAACACTAGCAATTCCCCAGAAGACGTTGCTAATAGTGAACACCTCCAGTGTGTTTTACCTTCAATTTCTTGAAGTATATCATGTAGATCCCCCAGATACCAGCTAGGAATATCGAGATTTCAAGCACTATGATAGCAGCCGTGAATATGGGAGTAATTGCATGCGAATTCACAACATCGTTATATGTGATTAAACCGTAAACTGTCCAGGGGTGTCTTCCCATCTCCCTTGTGCCCCATCCGGCAATACTCGCAATAATTCCGAATATTGCGCCAGCAAATGAACCGTAGAGTACAAACGTTTCGACCTTCATCCTTAGAATTCCCTGTACTATGTTCCTGAGGATTTTCGAGTAAAGTCCAAAGTAGCCTACACCTAGTATGACTATTATCACTCCTGAAATAATCATCGAATAGTACATTAAATGAAGAATAGGGCCATAGGTATTTGTGGCACTAAGGGTCAACTGGCCGAGAGTGTCCCCTGATGGGAGAAGTGAAGCAAGGTAATTAGACCCCGGGAAAAAGTGATTTGGATTTCCATAAAGCAAAATGCTTACAATTGGGTCGTATCCCCCCTTAGCAGGTATCCCTTCAGTGGCATTGAATATGTTTCTCTGGAAAGTATAGAGAATTCTCCCCTGGGCGTCCCCAGCAACCGCTTGAAGGAAGGATGCAACTGCAGCAATGAAAAAAGACACTTTCAGACCCTTCCAGTTGTACTCCTTTGACCCATATCCCTTCAGGATTTTAAAAGCTAGGTAAGATGAAGCGAGGAAGCTTGTAACTATGATAGCAGCTAGAAGATTGTGGAGGTAGGTCACGTTCACGTCCGGATTTATTAGTGCTATCCAGGGATTCGAGGTAAAATTTGAGAGCAGCTGGAATGCTCCAGGAGAAGACAGAAGACCCGAACCCACCGTGGGAAGAACTGTTACGAGCGTCTTCAGCGTCTCAGGATTAACTACCTGAGGTCCAAGTGTTGGAACCCAAGGCAGGAAGGTCTGTGCAACAAAATTTCCTGTTCCCCATGGAACCTGCATCCAGGAATTTACTGCTAGTATCGTGTAGGCGGAAAGATTGGAGCCGATCAGAACTCCAAGCCCGACAAGCACGTGCACCCCTTTCCACTTCTTGAATCTGTTGAATGTTGTGATGTAGGTTCCTATCAGGACAATTTCAATTATAAATGCGTAGAGTTCAATGATCATTGGAGCAGCTGCCATACTTGCTATCAGGGCAATTGATCCTGACCAAACTACAACGAGTCCGAACTCGACCAAAGTTCCAGTTACAGCTCCAGTTGCAAAAGTAATCCCCCAGAGCTTGGAACCATTTCTTGCTAACTTTATGAAATCATCGTCTTTCTTGAGGATGCCTATTGATTCTAGCATAAGAACTACTACGGGAAAACCAAATGCAAAAATCAGGAAGAATGCGTGTACGAATATGCCTACTATAGTCATCAGTTCTGCCATATTGGCTGCACTCCAAGTTGATGCAATGTTCATTGCACCGTCACTCAACAGGCCAAAAATTGCAGGGAGTGCTATCATTTCGTAAGCATATTCCCTCAATATTTAATTCTTAATATTTTTAGCATTTCATAATTTAAAGCATACCGAAAATATTTCGTACACTACTAAATTTTTTAAGGATGTGACGCCGTACGGAAAGCGATGTTCTCCTTCCCCAAGGCATCAACAATCTAACAGCATTGTTCAAGTGTGTTTTAAAACGTATCTTTGGGCGTGAAGTGCACCCTCACAGAGTGGAGTATCTACAGCCTACGAGGTAAATGATTCTGAAATAGATGTAGGCTCAATGGAAAACAGGGAGAAGAATGATGCATACAGAAGAAGCCAGAGACATATGGGCATCATATTCACAAGCCCACATTTCACAATTATTTGACCTGGGAATGAATATATAGAGTGAGATATGGTTCTATAGACTGAATTAACTTGTTAGTTGCTTTGTTGACGTGTTCTTGCATTGTTGATTTCGTTATCCCATGTGCCCTAGCCAGTTCTTCAATTTTGATCCTCTTCGGTGATGAAAACATTCCCCTTCCAATTGCTTCCCTCAAATATTTTGCCTGCTTGACTGAAAGGGAACCGATCAGATCCTTGAGAGAAATGCTATAGACATCTCTGAGGGAGTCTGGCTCAATCTTCTTTTTCCTGATTATATGTGCCTCTCCATTTGCAGATGCCTTTTTGAAGAATTCCTTTATAGCCTGATCTGAAAATGCAATCAGTCGAAGTCTCTCCTTCCCATCCTTGTAAATAGCAGGGGCCTCCCAAAGCAAGTTCATGGATTCGGCAAGTCTAATTGTAGAATTACTAACATTACATCTGCATGAAATTGCGGTTGATGCGTGATTTTCGGAGGAATCTGCAGTTACTACAAAACTGTGGATATTTTCCGTAGTTATCTCCAAACTCTTAGATGCTTTCTCCACTCTTTCCTTTGGTCCATACATTTCGATATAATCCACCACTGAACTGCACCACCTGAAGATAGTCAGGTCCGGAAATTCCTGAGACAGAAGAGCAAAGGGTGTTGAGTTCTTCAACTCTAATTCTATTTCTTCCATGTACCGGTCAGGAACGGTATCAAGTATATTAACGTTTCACTGATAACCTTTTGATAAATATGGCAGAACTGATAATAGAACACGAGTGGAAGAGAGAAGACAGCGAAAAAGTAATGAATGTGGTCGGAGGAATAATAGAAATGCAGAAAAAAGGGACGCTTCCTCAAGGTTTTGCGCTCAAGGGAGTGCAATTACTAAATGGAAAGAATAAGGCAATATGCAACTGGGTAGCCCCAAGCGCAACAGCTCTTTCTGACCTCCTGGGAAAAGTGAATCCTCCTACAACCCATACCATCACAGAAATCAGCAAGGTCTTCTGAAGAGAGTCCACTTTCTATCCTAGAGACCAAACACATATTTTCTAGCACAAAAAGTAACAGTTCTTATGTGTGTGGTCTCATTTTTTTCATTCAATAAATTTTGGTGACAATCCTAAATTTAGATAATTACCTCTTACGGACTACCTATTTTTCTGGGTTATGCCCCAATTAGATCGCATATGTACTGACCTTCATTATTGATAATTCAAGGTGCGGGCTTTCCTAAATTGTGAAACGTGTTGCTCTTCAGCAACTAAAGCTTATCAGTATCACCGATTAGGATTGCTGCCAAGAAATTTCCAAAATTATCACGCAGTGTTGGAGTTATGTAACTTGTACCTGCGGTTTACCTTTTGTTTATCCTAATTCTTGCAGTGGTCTCTCCCTGATCTTCTTTCATTTCCACGATCTCGTTTTTGGTTTTAGCTGCCCATTCCTTTGTGTCTTCTTTCATCACTTTTTCCGTAAACAAAACGTCCAGAATGTCACCTGACTTGCTGTGTCTATAAGCCTCTGATAGGTATGTAATAGATGCACAAGCTGCCCCCCTTGTGTCAATAAGTTTCACAGATTCCATTTTTCCCATCTCCTAAGGATATCGCTTTGGGACAATATTACCTTGTATTCCCTTGCAGCACCTCTTCATCCTCTGGTGTTAATCTTACTCTTGCGATAT
>JBMFVV010000032.1:0-9039 GCA_049965815.1 Thermoplasmata archaeon
GAAACTTGTACTGCCCTCCCCTCCTGTTCCTGTTCATTGCCTCCTGTTCATCACCCCATCCTTCAACGAAACTAAGGTCCAGATAGAACTCCCCCCTTATCACCAGCTCCTCGTTGTACTGCCTCCAGTCTCTCTTATCAATGAACTTCTTACCCCATCTGACCATTATAACTGTTGTTGTATACCACAGTTATATATTTATATTGCCGTTCCAATTCACACCTCAATGGTGACGACGATACTGATCTCTTTCACGATGGAGTACAAGGGGAGAAGCAGGGCAGAGATATCCAAGTTCTATAGGGACCTCTACGGGTACGTCAGCTACTCCTATTACGGCAGATACGTATCTAGGAAGGAGGGTTTCCTGGATAGAATGAAGTACATCAGGTATTCCAAGGGGCTGTTCATGATAAGGAGAGAAGACGAGAGGAAGGTACTGACCTTCCTGAAGAGGAAGGGTGCGAGGGTATCGGAGTGGGAAGTTGTACCGAAGAGAGAAGAGATGAAGAGTCTGGGACTAGGGATGACTTAGCTATTCATTCAACAGAGCATATCTGACCCGTAACCAAGATGTTCCTCCGCTCTAGGGAGAAGGGTTCATCTTGCCAGCGTGTGTTAGATAGTATCGGACCAACAAAAGAGCGCTCTCCTATCCATCACTGACAAATAATTTATTGTAAGTAGGCTTATGCATTCGTGGCTGAGGGAACAAATAAGAGGCATATCTTCTATTCTAGTGGAGCCGCAAGGACGTTTTCTGCCATTAGTGGCCTAGAATCTCAAGGAGTAATCGACCTCATAAAAGAGGTATCCTCTTCAGTGAAAGTGAGCATAATATCTGAGGAAGAAAGCACAGTTGCACTCCTTAAGTCTGGGGCTTCCGTCGATGATCTCATTCAGATGAAATCCATCCAGAATCTCTTAAGAGTTCTTGGGGAAACGTCGAAAGTCCACAAGCTTGTTGCAGGAGATAGCTCAGAGAAGAAAATAGAAAGATACAGCGAGATCACTCTGAACTACTATAAGCTCATTTCAGAAATGGGAAAGAGTGAGGCAGAGGATTTCTGCGAATTCATCGGTTTATTTCCAATAAATCATAATCTTTCAGCAAATTACGTAAGTCACATACCTTCATTCCTTATACCGTACCATAGGATTTTCACAACAAGCGAGCAGATAAAGAAAGGACAACCGGAAATATTCAAAAAGAGATTTTCAGATTACTCTTCTGAAATAAGATGGATCGCCAGAGATATGCTACAAAGGAGTGGCGTAAAGGCTGTAGCAGTTCCAGACGATCTTTTCGCGGTTAACGTAGCAAAGGAACTCGAGCTTTATGGGGTAAGTCCTACAATAGCTTCGTCTGTTCCAGAGGTCATTTTGAACGATTCTCCCTTCAATTTTGTTACTTCCTTTCTGAGAGCCATTGATGAGGACTTCTCATTTGAGACAATGATTTCTCTTCTTCAGAATCCCTTTTCTCGTGTAGAGAAGACCAAGATATACACTATCAAGAAGCAGTGTTACGAGAAGAACATCACCAAGGGAATCAGTGACTGGAAAACATTGTTTCAGGAGCTTAACATCAATAGTGATATTCTTAGGGACTTGGATTCACTATCAAGAGAAATAGATAAAAAGACAGGTATTAAATTGCTGATCGGATTATGTGAAAAGTATCTTGGAGAACGAAATTATCCAAATAAGATTCTTAATGTCCTTGCATCTTCTTATGAGGATTATTCAACTGACCCGAGAGGTATAATCAACGACCTGGAATCAATGAAATTTCTCCCTAGAGTAAGCATAATCGGAAGTACTGAAGTTCTGGTAGGAAAGCCATTGGACCTACTTGGAATAAAAATAGACAATCTTTATCTAGCGGGTCTTGACGCGGCTTCGTCATTCCGTTCGTTTTCAGAAGAATCACGTGACTTTGTTTCAAAACTGGGTCTGGAAGATGCGTATGAAAAGCTGATTGACAGTGCATATCGAGCTTTAATTGACCAATCAGGATTAGTGGCGATGACCTATTCCTCAGCAGATGAAAAGCTGTCCTATACAGAGTCCATACCATTCTATGACGAAATTCACGTTCAGGAGGAGTACGTCCCTAGGGATTCCGTGTTTATACCGAAGAACCCTGTTGTGACCTGGGAAACGGGTTCTGAAATTAATTTGAAGGACAAATACATCGTTGAGAAATCGATAATAGAAACTAGGCTGCAGAAACCAATATACCCAACATTCGTGGAGAATTATGCTGGATGCCATTTCAAGGGATTTGTTAATGGTCTTCTTGGAGTAGACGAGGTTGACCCACCTAGAGAATTTTTAGACCCCAGAACGACTGGCTCCATGACCCACCGGATACTTGAAAAGTATTATTCAACTGATATCTCGCCAGCTGAATTTGGAAAACTTGCAGATTCCTATGTGAAGGGAGAAATAAGTAGGGAGAAATTTGAATCTAGAACGGAGGCATTAAAATTCTACAGGGACAAATACATAGCTAATGGAAAATTGGTAAAGTTTTTCATAATGGATGTAAAACACGCACTTGAACTTGGGAGGAAAACGGTACAGAAGGAGTTCCATTTCCCAACGACCGACCAGCAGGTTATCTATGAATTTGGAGAAAATAGGATAAAGATAGGGGGGTATGTTGATAGGGTAGACGAAGAGGGTGATGGGCTATGCATAATAGACTACAAGAGTTCATTGTATGGATATCCAAAGAACGATCTCTGTGATGAAAAACACGGGAAAGTTCAACTTTTCTTCTATAAATTGGGAGTGGAGGGCATTTTGAAAAAGAAAGTGAAGGCTGCAGCATACGTTTCATTCAGGGACATAAGCGAAGGGTTCAGCACTGCCGGTTTTTTCAACGCAATACCGAATGAGGAAGCTCAGATAAGAAAGTGCAGAGAAATAATCGACCCCGTGTTGGATGATTTCCTAGCTGGGGATGTTGATCCTGTAGTAAAGGAGGGAGACAGTCTGTGGAAGTGTGAGAACGAACTGTTCTGCCCTCTCTTGAGTGTGTGCAGAGTTCAAGAGAGGAGGTGGTGAAATGAGTGGAGACTTCGTAACTGCAGTTCCTGGATCAGGTAAGACAGAGACGCTGATCAATAAATGTTACGAGTTGATGCAGGAGCAGGAACCTGAAAACATCGTCGCTATCACGTTCACTGACAGGGCATCAGAGGAGCTTATAGAGCGACTGAAAAAGAAAGCTCTCAGGGATGGAAGAACTGACCTGATTAGACAGCTGCCCACATCAAACGTTGGGACAATTCACAGTTTCTGTTCAAAGATTGTGAGAAAATACGGGATGGAGATTGGAATACCTTGGTACTTCAGAGTCATGGATGATCTAGAATCATTCAACCTTCTTGAGAAAAGTGTCAGGAATTTTGTAATAAGAATAAGGAATGAAAGGAAAGTAACAGAAGAGGGACTGATCCTGAACAGGATGCTTGACGAGTTTGGGACGGACATAGAGCAGGTTATAAAGGATAGTTTGGGCATAATGGAAGCTTCCAAAGGATATCTTGATTACATGATATTTACAAATGGCGCTTTCTTCACGGCCTATTCTTCAAGCGTATTCGATGAATCGGTGATGAAAGAAGTTTTGTCTAGATTTCGCATATCAATGCTGCCGGACATTCTCTCCTTACTATCTTTTTTTGTAATCGAGTATCAGAAGATCAAACAGAGATCCAGGTTGATGGACTTCGACGATCTGCTTCTATACACCCTAAAGATAATGGACCAGAAGGGTGAGGAGATTGCTGGAAAATTCAAGTATATATTAGTAGACGAATTCCAGGACACAGACGAGCTACAAATAGCAATTTTCGAAAAGTTCTGGGAGTACGGGTCTTCTTTCTACATCGTAGGTGATCTTAATCAAAGTATCTACTCATTTAGGGGAGCACATCCTGGTGCTCAGAAAAGATTTTCAGACAGAATATCAAATCAGATATTTTTAAGGACAAACAGAAGAAGCGGTAAGAATCTGATATCTTTCTTTAACAGTTTCTTCCCGCACATAATGGACTATGAACAGATGGAAGGTATTTCCGACAATGATGGAGGGGCATTTTGTTACATTGAGGAAGATAAAATACAGACAGTCGCGGAAATAGTGAAGGGAAAAGTCAGGGGCGGGGAATTGCCTGGAAAGATAGCAGTTCTTAGCAGAACTTCTACAGATTTCTTCAACTTGAAACGGTATCTGAAGAAGGAGGGCATAGATTGCGTGCTAATATCAGGGGAATCAATACTGAAGTCGCAAGAAGGACTTGATGTCAGATCTCTTGTTCGCTATTTAGCTGATCCAGGGGATCAGGTTGCTCAGGTATCTCTCCTGTTCTCACCAATGTTTCACATGAATGTTTCTGAAATGGCGAGGTCAAAAGATACATTTGAAAAGATTCTGGAAAGTAAACTCGGAAAATACAGAGAGGATTTAAAACGTGAAAGGCTTGATTTCACTTTAAACAAAATATTACTCAAAGAAGGATACGTGTCTGCATTGCTTGGAACTATCGACGGCGCAGAAAAAGTCAGTCGTCTTAGTAGGATCATTGAGTTGGTGTCATCCCATATAACAGAGTATGGTGACGATGCATTCCTCGTCTCCGAGTGGTTGCAGAACGCAAGCGAAAGTAAAGAAAGTGGTCCCATAGAAGATCTTCTTGAGGATCAGTCACGTGTGAAGATCATGACGATCCATCAGGCGAAGGGACTGGAATTCAATTCAGTTATAATTTATGATTTGAGACCAGGGCTTGATAGGGAGAAATACTATTCCGATGAATATGCAGGGATAGTCGCGAAGAAAGACAAGGATTTTATCAATTCACCAAGCAGGAAAATTATCGGAAAGAGCGAGAAACACACCTTCTCTCTCAATGAGGAGTCCAGATTACTATACGTAGCCTTTACCCGTGCAAAAAACGATCTGCACGTGATATTCTCAGAAAAGGATCTGAAGGAAGAGAGGGCAGCGAAGAAAGGAGATGACCTGGTAAGTCTCTTTCAGAGGACATTAGGATTGTGGAGAGAGAGTGGAGCAAAGGAACGCGATGAGGCAATAAAAATGATGTCAATGATCCCCTCAAAAATAGCAAAGACCGGTCCTCTGGAACAGAGGAGAATTAAACAGAATTCTGCTGGTATAATGAAACTGGAAAGTTCAATGATCAATCCCCAGAGCGACGAGGATAATGAAAGCGCGATCAAGCAATTTTTAAAGGAAAAGGGAGACAAAATTAAGGAGTTCAGAGTTTCTTCAATGGGTTCTAGAGTCACGGTATCAGAGCAGGGGCTAAAGATCTATGAAGACAAACCGGTCCCCAGCAATTATTTCGTAAAGGACGGAAGGATCAACTTTATCCTGTAGATTCAACTGGGGCCACCCCACTGATTTACTGGGCACGTTCTTTACGAATAGCTTAATAGCGAATGTTACAGGTTAATGAGTAGCTAGATTTTCTTTGAGAGATATTTTATATTTTTACCGAATTACGCTTAGCTCCGGTGGTGTAGACCGGCCAAGCATATGGGGCTCTCAATCCCACGACCCGGGTCCAAATCCCGGCCGGAGCATCATAACGGTGGTGATGACCTCTACAAATTGGAGGTAGAAGATGAACGTATATGACTTTGAGATTTAAGTTCAACAACAACCTGTAGCCGGTAATGAAACGTTCCGTCGTTAAAATCTCGTGGTTCTCATTTAGATTTTCCCTGATAATATGCTTACCAATTTAACTCACTATACTGATTCTGATAACCTCTGAGAATTTTAATTATTCAACCATTTTTTAAACTTTTAATAGATGCTGTTAAAAGCAAATAAAAATATGGTATGGAGGTATTGTTCTATTTCAAGAATACCTGCACATGGGAGTGTCTGGAACTTCCCTCAATGGGTAACGGTCTAACATTTCTTTCTCTGATTCTGCTTTTATCGTTGATCGTAGCTGCTGTTTTCATTTCAGACTGTATGGCATGTGCGTACTTAACTATTTAGGCCATCTAAATATTTTTAGTTGATTCTACAAATTGCTGTATTACCCATCTCCTCTTCACAGCAAGGACCTTCTATAAGTGTTGAATTCGAGCTTCAAGTAATAGGAGCCTCCTAGCCGTCTCCTGAAATAGTTTATAAAACAGATAATATGTCACACGATCGCGAACGCTTTTCCGGTTACTAATACTCAAAACTGTTTAGTTCAGATCGTCTGCGGTATCTTAATTTACCAGCAGTCTTGGTGGCTACCAATTTTTATCTTCATTAAAAAATGTTTGTATGTGGAACAAGTTGTATTTTCTAAATTTGTGATTTCACAGCAAATTTACCAAGATCATTGGGAAAGGACCTGCACCAAGAAAAATGACTGTTAGTCCCTAGTTCTAATAGGATAAAAGCTGCATCATATTAGTTTTCCCCAACAGTGCCATTTTTAAGCCAAAAATTGAATCTCAGAAGATGATTGAATGCGTAACATAGAACGAGGAACAAAATTGAAACGTCACATCTTTCCGTTTTATAAGTGTTAATTATAATGTTAAATGATTATATACGTATTAGTACTTGCCTAATGAATGAAGGTAAACATTAATAAAATCACAAAACGCGAGCGGGATACTTTGGTACTTATTGGGCAGAATAGAAAAAACAAATTCCCTCTAAGGGTATCGTCGGCTGCGAAAGAACTTAAGGTCAGCATGCCCACGGTGGAGGAGATTGCAGATAGACTTGTTTCAAAGGGTCTTGTATTCAAGAATGGAGGGTTACTCGTTTTGTCAGAAATAGGATCAAAGTATTATACGGAAACGATGATGAAACACAGGGCTATGGAAACATTTCTTACAGATTGTGGGGTCGATCCTGACATGGCGTGCAAGCAGGTTAGCGAATTTGACTACTTGCTTGATGAGAAAAGCGCTGTCAAAATAATGAAAAAGTTAGGAAATCCAGAACGTTGTCCTCATGGATACAAAATAATAGAAAAATAGGTGCTTGAACAATGGTATATATCAATCTATGGAATCCTCAGAATACACCTTTCATCAGCGCTGTTATAATATCTTACCTTCTTGGCATCGTACATGGCATAACACCCGATGAGCATACTTGGCCAATCACTTTCTCATATTCAGTAGGTACGTTTAGTACAAAGGGGGGTGCAAAGACAGGTCTTGTATTCAGTTCAGGTTTTACGGCACAAAGGGCAATATTGTCTGAATTGAGCTACTTGGCGTTAGCAGGAATTTTCATAACGGCTTCAGCTTTTGGAATAACTTATATTGTGGTGGGTTTGGCAATGGCTCTCGCTGGAATATATATAGCAAAGAAGGGAAAGTATCTCCACTGGCACTTCTTGGAGGAAAAGTTAGGTGTACTTCTAGGCATTCATAAAAAGGATAGTGAAACGCAGAAGGAAGAACTGGAACACATAATAAATCCTGCACTTGTTGCAAAAGATTCTGTTGATACGAAACCAGTACCCATTAAGCTAGCGTTGATACACGGATTCGTAGCAGGTTTTGGGTTTGGTGCTTTTGCTCTCATTATTTATACCATTTTGGCACCTTCGATGCCTTCGATATATCTAGGCTTCCTTCCTGGACTACTGTTTGGTCTAGGAACCATGACTATGCAGGTTGCATTCGGAACCGTTTTTGGTACGTGGCTAAGTAGGATGAAAAATCTAACTAAAGAAGGGATAGCATTTGTTGGTAAGACAATATCGACGTACGTACTAGAGTATGGAGGTATTGCATTTATTGTTGCAGGCGGTGCTATTCTTGCCTTCCCTGGGATACTGAGTTTTGGCATAATAACTCCGCTAAAGGTTCACAACCTCCACGATCTCGGTGTTGGCTTTTTCCTGGTAATAATCGTAGTGGTGGTGATAGGTATCCTAGGTTACAGGATTGCCATAAGAAAGGCTGTAGCTAATCCTTATCTAGTAAAGAGCAGGGAATAATCTTGTCATTTTTCTAAAACGCAAGGGAGGCACTGATAGCCACCGTAACGGAATGTGAATCCTCACAAATTAAGTTATACGTTTAATTATAACGTAAAAATCGCTATAATAATTTAATTGGAGGGCCTGAAGTAATAGGGCTAAAGTTCAAGCTCCCCCAGCGGTCAACATCAACACTACCTGTTCCTTGAATATTGTTGATTCGTAGGTTATTGTAGACCCATAGAATTGCATAATGAGCAGGAAATTGCTGTCTTGTGCAAAATAGACATTTATAGGGATAGATGAAATATTCCCCTCCCAAAGAGCATAACGGAAACCAGAATAAAATCCGGTCGATACTTCTGTGGCACCAACATACAACGAAGTCTTAAGAGATGAGTAGGATGCACTTGCCTGAGCCGTACTGTTCATTTCCATTATAAGGACAGAAACTACATCTAAAGAAGAGGTGTTATTCAATTGGTTGGTCTGAAAAGGTCTATAGAGCCAGGCTTCGGCCTTAAGCAATCCCTTCGAAGAGAACTTGGGAGGTAGTGAAAATGAGAGATTTGAGGTGTAATTGCTGCCTGTAAATTGGATTCCATAGGCCCTCGTGAAGTCAGAAGCTGGAAGAAATGCGAATGCAGCTTGAGGGCCTCCTTGGTAGGGGGAAAAAGTGTAATAATAGTGCACGACGAAAATAACCCCTCCAGACACTAGGACAACGGCAATGACTATGGCCGAAATTATCTTAAGACGATGGCCTCTAGGTGGTTGAGACGGGAGTTCAGGATCGTAGTGGTGACTAAAAGAAGAGGAGGAAGAGGGCACACGTTTTAATGGGAAATGAATTTAAAAGACTTTCCGAGTAGAAAGGTGTTACCGGTAAAGGATATTATATGCTGATTAAAAATTATTGTTGAGGTACGATTGAACTGCCAATGAACGTAAATATAATTTTTATTATTTGTGACATCCTCCCCTAGCTAAAGCTCGGGGCTTCCTGTTTCAAAAAAGGCAGTTGCCTTTGCAGGTAGAGCTGCCT
>JBMFVV010000033.1:0-7947 GCA_049965815.1 Thermoplasmata archaeon
TTATGGCGACACTATTTACTGAAAAGTGTCGCCTGAAAAAGAACCGGATGAGTGGAACATTCACTACTCAGTCACAGTCACGTTTACAGCCGGCATTATGGCAGGATAGGTATCTCTGTAATCTGTAGTATTATTTATGAGAACAAGGAAACTGGAGTTTCCGTCAACCGTTCCATGTATTACAGAATAGTGGTCCGAAGCGTTGCCTGACAAGGAAAATGGCAGATAGTCTTCACCGTAGTAAAGGGAATAGTTATCCTCCCCTACAGAAGAAATCCTGGAATATTCATATCCAGTAAGATTTTTTTTCAGGGAGAACTAGCGGAGGAGTTGACCTTAGCTGTACCAAAATTGAAAGCGGAGTAGTTGAAGGAATAGTTTGCATATGCCCCTTTAAATTCCCAGACAGGTATGCCTGAAGATGCGGCAGAAGGACTAGCGAGGATAGATGAAGATGCAAGCAGGGTCAGCACTGCAAATAATGATGTCATCTTCAGTATTCTTCTATTCATGCTGACCATCTATACCTTTCCCTCTTACTATATTTATGATACAGATTAAAAGTCTTTCTTGTCATAGTTTAACTCCAGATCAGAGGTCGTTCGCTGGAACATCTACATTCGTATTCAGAGTATCTTGAATACCACCCCGGGCAAAACTATAGGTATCGTTCTCCCAGACATTGTGATCCATTATATTGTATGAAGAATCGGTATGGTTTCAATAAATGGAAGACTAGAAGACAATTCCTTATAGAGCGAATGTAAATAAAGTGCCAGAGGGAAACCATTCTCTAGGTAATGACACTGATCTCTGATGGCAGTGCGAGCGCCGGGATTTGAACCCGAGGCATGAGCTTGGCAAGCTCACGTGTTACCAGGCTACACCACGCTCGCTAAGCACCTTATGCCTATGATGATAAAAAACTAACTGATTGCTATGCTAATCGGCTTGTTCAAATATACCTTCCTATTATTGAAAGCAGGTAAAGGCATCTTTTATAACATTTACAGGATATAGTTTTGGGCCCGTGGGGTAGTTTGGATCATCCTTTTGGCCTTCGGAGCCGACGACCCGGGTTCAAATCCCGGCGGGCCCGTCGAAACATTTGAATCATTACGAAGCCCTGCGTAAATTCCAGATTACCACAAATGATGACAAAAGTCGCCAAGTGTGGTTACCTTCTTGAGGAAGAAAATGTCAAGTCATGGCATGACAATCTATATGTTAGATCTCCCATAACTGAAAAGGTTTGTTCTCAGAACGATTGGACTTTACTGTAAACCGAATTCCACGTCACCAACACAGATCATATAATACTCAAAGAAAAAAATCATTTGACTGGAACTTCACGTCATTTGTAAGAAAGTTAGAGTAGAATGGAAGAAGGGGATCGTACATAGTGAGATTTAAGAAAGTGTTGTATTCCTGCCCAAATACAATGATCGGGTAATAAATTTCAAGGTTAATATAAAAAATAAACAAGAAACTAACTGACAGATGATTGAAGATATGCTTCGAATTAAGGACAAATTTACTGCGGAAATCATAGAACAATTGTTATAAACAAGCAGAGATGAATCTTAGGCTGTTCTTAAAAACCCCATTAATGGACTTAAGGAGATACCTAAGGCTTCCAGTTGTTTTTATCTTCGAAAACAATCTCCTGCCATGGAATGCCAAGCCGAATACTTAAAGCAAATGGAAGTAAAAGTTGAAATGAATAACAGGGAAACGATAATAGATGCAGAAAGAATCGACGGAAATGCTCCGATGGATACAATAATCTCTGCATTTGTGGCCTGCACAACAACAAGTATTGTCACCATATTAAAGAGAATGCGTGAAAATTTCAAAAATATTGAAGCTAAAGTTAAATGGGAACAGGAACCTGATCCTCCAAGAATTTTCAAAGTGATAGAAATTGAATATACCATAAAAGGACAGGTATCTGAATCTAGAGTTGAAGAAGCTGTGGACCTGACATTCAAAAAATATTCACCATCTGCCGTAATTTTGCAGAGGGCTAATATTGAGGTGAAGCGTACATTTAAAATAGAGCAGTAATCGTGATGAAATATTTATGGCATGACTGGACAGTATGAGAAAACGTTGCTTAAATCTTTTACATTTAGGTAATATTTGCACGTTTATCTTTAGATTGGATAACGGCTGCCTTACATCCTTTGGTATCTCTTCCATTGTCTCCTCGTCACCTATGGAATAGACTCCCTTTATGTGGGATTAGTAGTCTGTCATGAATGCTGTACTTTTCGTACTTCATTGCCAGTGTTTTGAAGTGGATATTCACACTAGGGGAGTTTAGCAACAGATAGGTGAACAGCATTCCTTCGTTTTTCAAGTACGAACGATCCGCTTCCAAATCGTTTTTGAAGACGCTGAATGCATACTCCAAGCACTCCTATCTTTCACGGGATCGTAGATGTTTGAAACTTTCTGCCATTCAATTCAGCTGTTGTAATACGTTAATATTTAAAAATAGCCTTATGTCCACGGCTGAATAACAGGTCAAATTCTGTGTATTATTGAGGGCAAGGCTGTAGTATTTCTTAGAGTAGTTTCCTGTAGAGTTGAGCGGTAAAGTAATTCAACTGTGGTTATGGTAGCACTAAGGTTCGTATGTGAAAATCTGAAGGCAAAAAGGTTGAGAGAGTTACTAGAAGGGCAACAATCATCACGACTTTCGCTGTGTTTCGTATTTTCTCCTAATTAATTTTCAATTGACTATTGAGCGTCACGAGCTAATCTTCCAGAATGTGAATAGGAGAATATGTGAATAAGTACGACTATGTCGACTACCAATATCCCAAAAACCTCATCCTCCGCTACAGACCCCCATGGAACCATAGCGTAAATTAGCCACGAGGCAACAAGGAATGCAAACATTGCAGAACCTATCTTGAGTCTGCCACCAGTTATCAGCCCTAACGAAATTGTTCCATATGCCAGAGAGGCTAGTATGAAGAACCAAATGGAGACAAAGTCATGGGGGTATGTCCCTTCGTGGTATATTCCGATGAGTGCTAGGAATATTCCGGCAACTATGAAGAACGAGTTTCCAGTTTCCTCTATCTTGTTACGAGAGATTGATATCATAACTATGGCGTATATTGCGAGAAGAACAGAAGTGAATATCATGCCTCCATTGTATGCTACGGGAAGAGTTGGAGCAGGATGACCATTGGCAGTAAAGTTACCACCACCCAAATCACTGAGGGCATTTCCTTGAATCGAGAACCAGGGGTTAAGATGCCAGGCTATGATGATCGTTACCCAGGCAGCAATTATCCCTGATATGCCAAAAAGAGAAGCCACCTTCAATCTGTCCATTATTCAGGCAACTATTTTCCCTCCAAAAAGATTGCGATTTCACCGAAATATATGGTCGCTATTGGAGAAAGTATTAGCTCTATAGCTACTTTATTTTTCCAAGAAAGAGAAACCGGATATGCAGCCACGGGACCGTTTAGTCTAGATGCTCACCTGCTGCATGTTTGTTCAAGATTTAGACGGACTCTTGATCTAATTTTTAATCTGGCTTCTATATAGTGGAATGGTTGTAACATTTATCCTGCCAAAGGTCAGATTCAATTGAATCGTTACCTATTCTCTATTCTAATTGTAATCTTAATCTGATTCCCTGTAAGAACTTAAAATCCGATCCATTGCCACCTTCTTCCCTTTGAATCCCAGAAAATTCATGAACTTGCCATTTTCAAGTTCCTTATAGTGCTCAAAGAAATGCCTGAATATGTTCTTCTGGAACTGGGGAATGTCTTCAATATCCCTTATAGTTTCAGAATTCGGGTCAACCTCGTTTACTGGCACTGCTATTACTTTGTCGTCTATTCCCTCTTCATCCCTCATTTCTGCAAGTCCCACAGCCCGGCATTTAACCAAGATTCCAGGTTGTATTGCTGCGGAAGAAATCAGAAGTACATCGAGCGGATCTCCATCCTTACCCTCCGTCTTTAAAATCATACCGTAATTTGCAGGATATTTCATTGGAGTGAATAGAACTCTGTCAAGTATTATGCTCTCCATTTTCTCGTTGTACTCGTACTTGCAATTGCTCCCCGTGGAAATTTCCACAAGAACATAAAATGTACTTGGAAAATCCTCTGTTTGGATAACTCTCATATGGTTGTATAATGAATTCAGAAATATAGGCGTTTTGTGATTAATGAAGACTTATGGCCGGAATCAATACCTATGCACTTTGAAGGGATTAGCGAATATGCTTAGTTTCAATCATTTAGGTAGTGTTTAAATTCCAGACATAATCACTACCTTCATATGCTCAAAGCAGTCTGTTCCAGATGTGGAAAGGAGAGAACAGGGTTTAGTAACAAACCGAATTGTGATTGTGGAGGAGTCTTTGTACCAAAGATAGACTTCAGATACAGAGAAGGTCCCTACTCAGCTAACTACCCATATCTTGAAAAGGTAGTAAGTCTGGGTGAACAGGAAACTCCACTATTCGAAGAGGGTTCTGTCAAATTCAAGCTGGATTATTTTCAACCCACTTTTTCTTACAAAGATAGGGGAAGTAAAGCGCTGATTTCAAGTCTGGCATCCGTACTCCCAAGTGGTTCAGAGATAAACGAAGATTCATCTGGAAATGCAGGTGCTTCAATAAGCGCCTACGGGTCTTCCTCCGGTTTCAAAGTTAACATATTCGTACCGGAAAATACCAAGATGGGAAAGGTCAGCCAGATAAGAGCATACGGGGCAGCTATCCACCTTATAAGCGGTTCTAGAAAAGATGTGGCTGACGCTGCATCCACACATTCCGGTTACTATGCGAGTCACGTGCTGAATCCAGAGTTTAGGGATGGCATGAGGCAACTGAGTTACGAAATATTCAGACAACTCGATCACAGGAGCCCGAATAGAGTCTTTGTGCCAGTGTCAGCAGGAACGCTCATGCTGGGGATGGTAGCAGGGTTTGAGCATCTCCTTGAGTCAGGTGAAATTGATGCCATCCCGGAGATAGTAGGCGTACAGACAGATGCGGTAAACCCAGTTTGTTCTGCAGTTAATGGCATCCCCTATGATAAGAATAACGGGAAGTTCTCTTCAGCAGATGCACTCGTTTCCAGAGAACCTATCCTCAAGGACCTGATGGTAAGACAGTTGATGAATTACGGAAAATGCGTAACCGTAAATGAAGATGAAATAGTTAGGGCAAGATCTGAGCTCGCCCTAAAGGGAATGTATGTGGAATACAGCTCTGCAACTGTCTGGGCAGCGTACAAGAAGGGTCACTATGAAGGCGAGAGTGTTCTCATTCTGACTGGAAACGGTCTCAAGACCCCTTGATTATCAAAATGCCATCTTCCACTATCCTCCAACTATAAGACCTATGATTATGACGACACCACCTAAGAGCGTTATATACTGTATCGGTTCTGATATTATGTATGAGGCAGTAATCACTGTGATAAATGGAGTTATGTAAAGTGTTGTTCCAGCCCTAATCGGATTGACTTTCTTTAATCCGTCAAACCATAAGTAATATCCTAGAAAGGTTGCAAATACCCCTATGAATAATAGTGATATAATAAGGAAAGGGTTACGTATTGAAAACAGGCCGTGGAGTCCTGAAAATGCGAACGGAAACAGCATGATAGCTCCAAATACAGATACGTAGCCTGTGACATTCATTGGATTGTGTTTTGCCAGTAGCCCCTTTCCTGCGACGGTAAATATTCCCCAAGAGAGTGCACTGAGCAGGACGAGGACAGCAGACAATAATTCATCCCCAGTAATGCTCGTAGGCCTCAGAAGTACGATGAGACCGATGGTGGCGATGATTAGTCCTGTCAAACGCCTAGCAGTGAGCTTGTCCTCCTTGATCATAACTCCAAGAATTGCAATGAAAATTGGTTCAAGACTTACTATGAAACTTGCATTTCCGGCAGTGAGGCCACTTTCTCCCCAGATGAACAGAAGCTGGTAAAGCAGTACCCCAGTCAAAGCCAGAAGGAAGAGCGTCAGAATCTCCCTTCTGGAATATCTTTCCCTTATGACAAATATGAGTGGAACAAAGAATACTGATGAAACGAGAAAACGCGAGAAAGCTATCTGCTGTGGATCTAGATATGAAAGGGCATACTTCAAGAGAACATACGTCACACCCCAGATGATAGACGTGGAAACAAGTTCAACGTACCCAAACCTGCCGCTGCTTCTATTCACACACTAGGAATTAAAACTTCAATAAAAGGATAAATACAATGTAAAAATCAACTGCGATGTTTCTGGATCCTGCCATATTTCTAGCTGCAATGGGAATTACCCTCCTAGAAATTTCAGAGGCATCTGCCGTCGGACTGGCAATTTCCCCAGAGGGTGGGAATAAGGTGTTCCTTTATGTTGCCTTTGGAGTTCTTATAGTGTTCATTATTGCGTTTGCAGTTGGTCAGCAGATCGCACGTCTACCCATAATATATATAAGGATAGTAGCCGGGGTCCTGCTGCTATACTTCGGTCTCAGGCTTTCAAGAAGTGCCAGAAGGGCAGTTTTAAGATCCAGAAGTTCCGTACCGTCTAAAGATGAAGGTATAGAGAAGGGGGTATTCTACACCGCATTTACTGTTGGACTTGTAGAAGCATTCGAGGCTGCCATAGTTCTCGTTGCCCTGATCCCGAACAATTTCTATTCCACTCTCTATGGGATGACGTCAGGACTTGTTGTCGTGATCGTAGGAACTGCGATTCTAAAGTCACACGTCAGGAAGATAAAGCAGGCCAACATGAAAGTTGTGGTAGCCGCACTTCTCCTTTCATTTTCAGCCTTCTGGTTCGCAGAGGCTGCGATTAAAGTATCTGATCTATGGTTGATACCTTTATTCATCATATTTGGGTTGGCCGTGTACTTCTTTGCCCACAGAAAATAGAAACAGGCTTGAGAATGATCATGAACATTTCTCAATATCAATCGTAGAACCGAAGGATGGAAATCAAGCCATTTTCCATCCCGTTCTACTGAACCAGTTCCTTACCCCCCTTGGTACGATCAGGTAAATGAATACGAATAATCCAAGAACAGTTCCCACAGGGAAATTTAGAAAAGCAACAACAACTGCCATCAATATCCCCAGCACCCATCCTATAGCCAATCCACGCCAAAACGAGTAAGATATGAATATCCATGTCAACCCTAATAAGAGGTAAAGAGGGAACGATATCCAACTTGGGAAGTGCGGTCCAAATGGAAGGGCTAAGATAAAGAAAGTAAATGTCACGAATGAGCGCAGAATCTCTGCCAATCCTATCAGGAATGCAACGACTGCAAGAAATGCAATACCTAGCGGTCTGCCCATACTGTTCTTTAGGATAACATATATAAAACAAGTTTGGTACAATTATCTACGTTATGTCACACTGATCAAATCAAGTAGGCATCATAGAAATGCAGTTAATGGAATCTAATGCCATTCTTAAATGATCTAGTCTGGTTAGCCTGCGTTATGACATGACCTATTGCAATATGCCCGGTAAATCTTAAAATACCTGGGCTTTGATTCTCGTTAAACGCTTAAGATCAGGGGACTACCAGTGTTTCCAGGATATATCTCCATTCTCGTCAACGCAGCATTGTTTCGTCTCTTCGTAATCCGAGCCTCTAGTTGGAAAGAATGCAATGGTCAGATACCATTTCCCATCCTCCAGGATCCTTTCATGAATCTCTAGGTTGTCAATTCCGAATACACTCTTCATCTTCTTCCTAACAATAGATTCTGCCTCTCTTGCGTCCATTTTCAATTCTCACTTTCATTTCAATTTGAATACTGCTCTTAAATTTTTCTTTAGGAGAGATTTGAAAAGCTATGTTTTATCCATCTTATACTTTTGAAAAATCCCATAATGGGCCCGGCCGGATTTGAACCGGCGGCCTCCGCCTTGTAAGGGCGACGTCAT
>JBMFVV010000034.1:0-7709 GCA_049965815.1 Thermoplasmata archaeon
ATAAACATTTCCCCAATGGAACCAGGATGGAATGGAGAAAAACCTGTGAAATCACACTACATTGTTACTAAAAAATTCGGAGTTCAGGTTCTAATACAAATTAAATAACTTTATCCATTTGTCTTGCACAAAAGAGAGTTAGATCTAGTTTCTAACCTTCCAAGCACATCCGTAAGGTTTCAGACAGAGGTTTTGTGGCTTGGCTATTTTTGTGAGTTCTGAAATTAATCCATCAGCTCATATACATAAATAATTCATCATTGACAGTAGGTATCATAAGCTCCTTCCCAGAATATTCTACGTATATATTTTTTAACTTTACGTATTCTTCAATTCCGTATTTGCTTCCTTCTCCTCCCTGTCCAGTGAGCCTGAAGCCCGTATGATAACCCTGAGAAGCTTCCGGGCCCGGCACGTTGATGTAGAGCTCCCCGAATCTTATTGAATCCGAGAATTTGAAAATAATCTCTGGATTTTCAGTGAACAGGTATGAAGCAAGTCCGTATTTTGAGTCATTTGCAAGAGATAGGGTTTCATCGGGATCAGACACGGGCATTGCTGCTATGACCGGGCTGAATATTTCCTCCTGGAATAGGGGAGACTTCTGATCCCTGTCTTCGATTATTGTTGGCTCGTAGAAGTAGCCGTCTTGGTATTTTCCCCCAACATCTGGCTTCTTGCCTCCATACAGTACTTTTGATCCAGAATCTATTGCGCCTTTAACAACTGATTCTGTCTCTAGCAGAGCACTCTTGTTAATTAGGGGACCTATGTCGGAAGAGTTAGGGTCTCCAACTTTCAATCCGCCCACGATTCTTACAAATTTCTCCATAAAATCATTATAAATATCCTTGTGAACATACAGCCTTTCTGCTGCCACACACGATTGCCCAGAATTCCAGAACTTAGCCCATATTAAGGATTTCAGGGCATTTTTGATATTGGCGTCTTTCCAGACAATGAATGGTGCCTTCCCACCCAATTCCAGTATCAATTTTGCCATATTTGATGATGCCTTTTTCATAATATTTTGACCGGTAGCAGTTGATCCTGTCATTGTAATCAGAGAGACCTTTCTGTGTTCTACAATGTGGTCGCCAATTTCACCACCTTTCCCGGTGACAAGATTTAAAACGCCATTAGGAACCCCTGCCTCAACGAACTTCCTGACAATCCATTCTGCTGTGAACGGCGTATCACTGCTTGGTTTCACAACGACAGTATTTCCAGTGAGCAGCGCAGGTGCAATTTTACGTGCAACCATTGCGGCAGGGAAATTCCATGGAGTTATTGCTACCACGACACCATACGGAACCTTATATTGGAAAATCTTCCTTGTCGAGCTTGACCCTTCAACAACGTCCCCAGTTATCTTCCTTGCAAATTCGGCATAGTATTGCAACTGATCTATAACACCATCAACTTCTTCTATTGCCTGCTTAACAACCTTGCCGTTTTCTAGGATTAAGAGATTTTTCAACTCGTCCCTGTTCCTCTCTATCAACTCCTTCGCCCTATAGATAAACTTCGACCTTTCTAGACTCCCTAGTTCACTCCACTTTCCAAAGCTCTCCTCCGCAGCGTCTATAGCATCATCAACATCTTTTTTGGTTCCGGCCGGGAATTGCCCCAGAATTTTGCCATCTGCCGGGCCAAATTTCTTCAGCTTTTCTCTTTCGCTCGATTCTACCCACTCACCGTTTATCAGCATTTTCATTTCCATGATTAGCCTCTTGACAGGTAAATAATCAATAAATAGGTTATCCAGAGTTTTTACAAATTACTACGTTGTTTGCCCCTTAGACTTCATAGTTTGGATTCATTTCTTCGATGATAATTACTGTTCACATGCTGAAGCCTTTTTTTATGAACATCTATTCCTCCTTCTGTCAGCGATGTTGTTCGAAGGCCATGGATTATATTTTAGCTTTATGCTTATTCTTCCAATATTAGAAACCTGCTGACCTTAAAATAGACAATTGTTCAGTCCGTATTTACCTTATCTTCAGGTACTTTGATTCTAGATTTAGCCAACCATGTGTTTAGAGCAATACCTACCACGGACAGTGCAATCATTATTATGAAGATACCTGACCAGCCTAGATCTGATATCAGGGAAGAAGTTACCAGCGGGCCTATTGCGTCTGCTGAATTTGATATCAGCCCCATTCCGAAGGCGCCAGCGCCGACCATTGCAAATGGAAAAATATTACCAGGTAGTGCCCAGTAATTCGGTGGGAACATCATCAGGAAACCGTTGATGATCGCAGCCCCCATAAGTAAGTAGAATGAGGTACGCCCCAAGGCAAGAATTAAAATTATTCCAAGTGCCATCATGATATCCGCAGCCGTCATCACGCGGAGTCTCGCCCTCAAAATGTCCCTGTTGTCTTTAGCCCTGCTGGAAAGACGGTCTCCAATTAAGGCTCCGATGAAAGCTGCAATGAACCCTGATAAACCCCATGCGACTATGAGTGTGCTTGACTGTGAGAGTGAATATCCAATGAAATTTGAGTAGGTAGAAAGGTAGCCTCCGATGCTGAAGAGTGTCCAAGTAAGCGGTACCTGTATTGCCCCCATTATCCAGGTCATAGGATTTTTCCACGCACTCTGGTGTTCTGTCTCCTTTCTATCAAGGAATTTCTTCTTCTGGGATGGAGCGTCCCTAGCGAAAATGAAATAAATAATAGCACCTAACAACATCACTATTCCTGTTATGTAATAAGATTCCTGCCAGGCTATAGAGCCTAAAAACGTACCGAGGATACCCCCAAATGCACTCCCGAGACTTATCGCGCCAAGTGTGAATGCGAGGGATTTGGCTCTCTCCTTTGGAGCAAACCACCCTTCAAGCTGTATTGAAAAGAGTGCAAGCATCATGATCATCAATCCCTGAAAGAATCGAAAAATTACAATCAACCACAGGTTGCCAATCAACGGAATGAGAAATTGTGGGACTATGAGAAATGCTTGGGCAACTAGCACCCCGGTCTTTAGTCTGTTATCAAATAGACCTCCCTGACCAAGGAAAAATGCAGCGAAGAGTCCTATCGAAAACGAATCTATCCCAAGAACTGTTAGTAAGTGAGGGCTCACTCCAATTGAAACGGCAATTCTGCTCGCTAGGATTCCAAAAGACGTCAGAGATATGAAACTCGTTGTCATGAGCAGTCCTGCGACTGCAGCCATGACCCATCTGTATGGGGAAGCCTGTTCCACGCTCAATAGAAACATATGGTACTTTGCTATTTAACTGATGGTGCCTATATCAGGCCTCATTTGAAGTCTATTGGCAATAACTTCCCGTAGTCATTAAGCTTAAGTGAAAAATAGAGATGATGAACATCATGCGTAGAGAAGTTTCACCCCTGATAGTGAAATATGGATACAGGACCCTAGCTATATTGATTTTACTAACAGTCTTCTCTACTTATCTCCTGACAGAATACTTTCTATCGGGAGAGAAAAATACTTTCTTGCTTGCACTTTCAATAATATTTTACCCCCTGACTATCATTCTCTTTGTTGGTTTCAGGCTCACTGTAGTTGACAGAATCCACAAGAAATATTTTCACAACGAAACTTTACTGAATAAGAGTGGCAAAGTCTCGAAGGGATCAGTGGTTGGTATCAAGGGATCCGTGAATATCGCGAATGAGGACTGGAGTTTCATCTGTGACTCAACCACAAACGAAGGTGACACAGTGGAGGTTGTTGGGATATTGGAGGATAACGTAACACTAAGGGTAAAAAGGATAGATTAATCGCCAATATTTTTCCCTTGGCAATAAACTTTGATTGTTGTTTTCAAAATGTGTAAAAATTGTCTTTAAATTTATTAAAGCAATGTTTGTTAGTTACTTGGCGTATTTAAGTTTATTTAATATACTTAAAACGCTTCCTGAAAACATGACGAAAGTTTTATTTCTACTGATGACAGGAAAGGAGGCACCTGAGAAGGCCTATCTGTCACTTATGACTGTATCAAGGCAGGTAAAGGCAAAGAGATACGAAGATACTAAAGTTCTTCTGTACGGGCCGAGCGAGGAGTTTGTTGCCAATTTAGAAGGAGAGGGAAAGGAAGCCTTTAATGAAATGGTAAAAGCAGGGGCAGTAGATTCTGCCTGCATATTTATTGCCAAGAAATTCGACGTTGAATTGAAGCTCAAATCAATGAGTGTCGATCTCCTTCCGTTCGGAGAAAGGTTGGCACATTACGTGAACGATGGTTACGAGGTAATCACCTTTTGAAGAGTACTGGCGAAGTTCGTAATAAAATGTCCAAAGAATCAATAGTTGTAACTGTCCTAGTCATCTTGTCCACTACCTTTTTTATCAGGGCGAGTAACAATATGATGATTACGTCAGTGCCTCTGTTGGCAAAATACTACCTTAATTTTTCTCAAACTGAAGTAGGAATAATCTCTGCACTGAGCTATTTCTGCACTTTCCTGACGACGGCAATACTGAATGCCAGATTCAGTGCCAGAACTAGGCGAATTGCTTTTATAATCTCCACCCTGATTTATGCTGCTGTGTTCATCGGGTTCTGGAAATCCAACTTCATATCTATCTGGGCCCTATCCGCGATCGGAGGTGGGGTTCTTGGCCTGATAATGCCAAACATAATAACTTCTGCAAGCCTGTTCAAAGATTCAAAGGTGAGGGAGAGGGTTCTGTCGTTATACACGGTAGCTCTCAGTCTTTCTCTGGTAGCTGGTCCTGCCCTTGAGTCATATGTGTTGAAATACTACAGCCTAAAAACTGCTTTCTTGATATTTTCCTCATTTGCCATTGTTTCCGTCTCCCTTTCCCCATTCATTAAGTTTCCGGAGGAGAATAGGGCAAGAGAAAAAATCAGAGTTTTCAAGAATTATGGATTCAGGTCATCCGTCCTGAACATAATGGCCTACAACATCCCTTTCACTCTTTTAATAGCCTTTGGAGGAATTTACGAACGTGATACATATGGCATCTCACTATCACTAGTTTCACTGTTCTTCTCCCTCTTCTTCCTGTCTTCATTTATATCCAGAATGTTTCTTTCCATTCTCCCCCCTAAAAGCATCAAGAGGCAGATGGTTTTTGCAATGATTCTGTCCTTGATAGGCATTTCAATAATGGTTTTTTCAAGGAACATTTTCATTTTCGCACTCTCTTTGGTAATCCTCGGGATTCCTCATGGATTCACGTACCCTCTTTCCATATTGTCAATATCCAGATCATTTGAGCCAAGGGAGAGGAATATTGCAAACAGTTACTTCTTCTCGATTATGACAGCAATAGGTGTGGCTCTCCCGCTTGTTGGAGGGGCAGTTATACAAAAATATGGTTTTGACTCCACTTTTGCAGGTATACTTGTTCTCATTCTCATCATCATGATAGTTCTCACGCTAAATTTCAGGGCCGAAAAAAGATCAGGCATCGTAGCAGCGAAGTGAATATCCGTTGTGGTGTAAATTGGCCACTAGTAAAGTAAACGTTGATGACCCGGACTTGCAAGATTTGACAATTGGTATGATCATAAAATTTTATTTTACCGGTCCAAAGATGGCTGCAAACGAACGGCGTATCCTTAATAACGAAACACAGTTAAGTTTCCCTTAGGAATGTCGTTATCAAGTAGAGGCTAATGAAAGTGGTTTTAGAGAAAATAGAGGGAAAGTAATGTGAACGCTAACACAGGTATTGCCAAGGTCAATCCAACTTTCATGTAGTACAGGTATCCTATCTTAATACTATTTTTACGATCAAGTGTGTGTAACCATAGGAGCGTTGCCAAAGAACCTATCGGAGTGAATTTTGGGCCTATGTCGTTTCCTATCACATTCGTGTATATGAGAAAATTTGCGTTATGGATTGAAGAAATGGACAGAGCACCGAGCATAACTGATGGCATATTGTTCATGCCAGATGCGAGAAATGCGAAGAAATAGCCTGAAATAACATACGGGAGTGGACCGGGTAGTGATACCACATGAGATAACAAGATCACCATAATTTCAGTTAAACCGTTGAGGCCAAGCCCATAAACAACGAGGTACATTCCAAATGAGAATATTACGATCTGCCATGGGGCTTCCTTGAGGATCTTCGCCGTATTGATGCCTCCTTTTGACCGTGCAGCTATTAGGACAAAGGCCGCGACCGCAACTGAAATGAATGCAATAGGCACATTATATATTCCTCCGATTGAATAGAGTATCATCAGAACAATTATGACTGGTAAACTCATCTTCGCGATAAGACTCGATCGTATGGCTTCTCTAGGATCGTCAAGCTTTTCGGTGGAATATTTTGGTTTGATGGCTCTGCCATAATAGATGTAAAGTACTGCCAATGATGCAGCAATTGAGACTAGATCGGGGATAACCATGACATGAGCGTAGTCAAGGAAAGAAATATGGAAATAAGTGGCGCTTACTATATTCACAAGGTTACTGACAGAAAGTGGCAAAGACGCAGAATCTGCAATAAAACCTGTTGCCATGATGAACGGGAGGATATGCTTTCTCTCCACGTTCATACTAGTCAACATCTCATAAACTATGGGTGTGAGTATGAGGGCAGTACCATCATTGGCGAATATAGCTGAAATTCCAGACCCAAGAATTATAATAAGAAGAAAAAGCAGTCTTCCATTGCCGCCAGCCAAACGCGCAATCCTTAGAGCTGCGTACCTGAATACACCCGCCTCATCTAAAACCAGTGATATCAGTATTATTGCAATAAACGTGAATGTTGCATTCCATACAATATCCCATACGGCAATAACACTTGAAAAGTCTATAGTCCCAAGTGCATAGCTTGCTATAGCCCCAATTATGGCAGAATATCCTATGCCCAGATTTTTTGGCCTTCTTATAACGAGAAACAGTGTTATTACAAAGATTACGATGGAAATATAAAAACGATATGACAGCAACACTGAAATCACATAGTTCCTCTCGCCAATCGATTATTCCTATATTAAGATATTCTAAAATGCGATCAATACTAAATCCACACTGTTCCAAATGAAACGACCTAACTGGAATATTAGCACACACAAATTGTAATGAGCTATGAGTAGAAAATGAGCGCCGGGATAGATTCCTAATGTACTTGAACTTTGGAAGCTTGAGCATCATTTACTCCTTCAAATTTCTATGGCTTTGCCCTGGAACATGTCCATTTGAAAGATGCAGGAAAAAAATTAGAGATATTCTTCTCAATGGAGATGAAGGGCGTTCAAGCGCATGTCAAATGCCGGCCTTCAATGACATTAATACCCTTCCGTTCCCAGTACTGTCTATAGAACTTAGAGTGCTCTAATACTGGGAGTGAGATATTTTTTAGTCAGGAATAATGCTGCTGGCATTCACTTTATTCAATAACATCGTATTCTTGTAGAGGGCCTTCAAAACCGCAGTCCGGACAAACTATTGTTGCTCCATGGCTGACGAGATATTGTGCTCTTGCTCCGGCGGGGCCCTGCATGGGATAATAACCCCAGGTGGGTTCCTTGTAGACCTCACCGCACCTTCGGCATCTGATGTGTTTCTTTATCTCCCTCAGCTAACTCAAGAAGAATTCCATTAAAATATATTTTGAATTGTTTGATTTAGGGTTTAGGGGGAATTCCTGATTTTATAACCTTAACTCTCCAACTTTTTAGGGAATATGTTGGTCCCGAGCTGTTCGTCCAGCTTGGCGGATGATGCGGGTAT
>JBMFVV010000035.1:0-6255 GCA_049965815.1 Thermoplasmata archaeon
GATATCCCTCTAGCTCATTGCTGATGCGTGCCATTTCCTTCTTAGTAATTTTGTTCGCGGTTACGTAATGTTTATAGGGAGGTGCCTATCTTGTCCAGGAGTTGGCTGATCTTCTGTGAACTCATATCGGCTGGAAAAGCCTTTGAAAGGTATGTCCCCTCATACCACGATCCAATGCTCCTCAATGGGAGAGGTCTCACCACCTTTGCTATTGCAAGGGAGAGGACTGCATTGCTCTCATCCTCTGTGAGATATTTGTCAAGCAGCCTTTTCATGCCGCACTCCTTCACTATGTCCAGCATCGGTATGAAAGGCCCGTAGACGATGGATGCCCTTGGAAGTACGGATCTCACCATTGTAACCTTGCCATCCACATACTTCCCTATATACCTGTACCTGTATTTCGTGTTCCTGATTACAGGGTCATAATAAGGAGTCCTCTCGTAGACGTACGTTCTCCCGTTCCTCTCCTTCATTATCCTCTGTGTTTTTCCAGTAATGGTGTCATATACCACCATTATTAATAAATGTTACTATCACAACAAGTCCCGAGAAATACGGATGCTAGCTAGCTCATAATGGTGGCAAAAGACGGGAGTTCAGGACTAACAGGTACTTTCCTATCATAGGTTTTAGTGTAAAGTTCTGTCATCCTGAGATTGGTCAATTCTTTCACTGAAAAAGGCGTTCTGCATGAAGAAATCTTTATCCCCTTTACATCCTTTGCTATGTATCCCTCACTGTAACCTTCCTGTAGCTGCCTTTCTTTAAATGAGAGATTGATGTGGCTGGTCACATATGTCCAGTTGACCTCGAATAGATAGCTCCGATCCCTGACAGCTCCTGATCCGTTGCTGAACATCAGGACGAAAGGTTGTCTGAAGAACTTTCCTAAAGAGGAGTTATTCATATATATCGGTGGCTGGTTAGGGTTGTTTTCTCCATTGTACCCCCATATTCCATATTGAAGCATTGATGATGTTATAAGAACGTAGACCACGGGTGGAAAAGACCCGTTCATTCCCGACATCTGGTATAAGGCCTGAGTCCAGTTGGTTGAACTCCAGAATTTTGACAAATTATTGAAGGGTGAGTAGAAACCATAGGAGGCCAGAATCATACCGACCTGGTGATCCGTGGCAACTGAAAATGATCTGTTTCCGTGTTCCATAAGGAAATTCAAAACAGATGCATCTTGATCAGTTAGTGATTCCGTATGAGACGGAATATAATAGCTCATCATTGGATATGCCATAGCACCTGTGAGTGTTATAAGGGCAACGGCGAACACTATGACACCTTTAGACTTAATGCTTGCAGCATTGAAAATATCTGAATTTTTACTGCCAGCAATTTGTCTTCTTCTCGGGTACTTATCGCTCTTTTCTTCCTGTAACTTATTCTTCTCAGGTGTAGCACTCCTGCATCTTCTGTACCAGTCCACTATTACAAAAGCAGCTATGATAGAGCCTGATTCGGCAAGATACTCAAAATATCTAGCGGTCAGAATGACCGAGTTATTCGTGGCTACACTGTAAAGAAGGGAGAGAAGTATGGCCATGGTCCATCCAAGCACTGGGTAGAGCCTACGGTCAGTCAGTGTATACTTTATCCCTATAACTGCTAATGCCAGGAATATAAAATATGGTAAGGAGATTCCAAGGGCGCTCCATGTTATGAAGGCTGGTATATAGCCTACTATCTTCATTACGGTTACAATAAACAATATGCTGATTATCCCGGTAGACACTAGAAGTACATTCTTTCCTACATCCTGTTTTAGACTGGATGCAAGGAGTCGCATGTATCTTCTTCCTGTCTCGGCCCATGGTGAACGTAAAATCAGGAATGTGACTAAAACGAGCAAGTAAAAGAGCAATATGATGTAGGAAATTCCAAGTTCCAGCAAAGCATTGGAAAAAATCTGGGGCATCGCAGGTATTCGCCAGAGGTAATAGGAAATTAGGAAAGTTCCTGAGAATATTATCAAAGCTATGTCGTAATTCAGGTATTCCCTAGCCTTTGCCTCAAAAAGGTTCCAGGATATGACCATACCGAACAAGGATATCACAAATATGTAGGAGGAAAGGGAATGGCTCAGCACCAGAAGAAATGATGATGCAATGGCAGTGAAATAGAAACGTTTGTCTTTGTGGTACTCTATGAACAAAAATATGGAAAGGAGAAGGAAGAAGTGGCCTGTCGTGAGGTAGTTGGGCTGTGATGTCTGGTAGGCCTGCGCAGGATTGACTACGAGGAACATCGAAGCCAGAAATGATGTTGCCCTCTCGAGTCCGCTCCTTCTAGCTATGAGATAGAGAAGGTATGGAGTGAGCCCGCCAAGTATGGGGACGGAATAGCTAAGGGAGTCGAAGACAGTGGCTCCCGTTATCGTGTGCGCTATGAGAACTATTACGTATGTAACGGGAAAATATTGATACCCGTCATGCCCCCATGGTGCAGCGGGAAGGTTGAAGATTGACGCACCCTTGATGAGCGCGTTGCTCAGATAGTAATATATCCCAAAATCATTTCCCCAGGCGTGGTATATTATATCAGGAATAAGGCGAGCGACGACACCTATTGCTACTACCGCAAGGGATACTAATAGCTCAAAGGATCTCTCCTTCATTGGCAAATCTGAATTTGGAAGCTCTATTTCCCTATTTCTGATAACGGTAGTACTGTTACATATGTGCCCTCCTCCTATGAAAATGGGTATTTTGACGATCTTGCAGGCAATTTATTAGGTCTTGGAGATGACTGACTGTGGATCAATGTAGACTTCTGAATTTTTTTGGGACAAGAATTACTGAATTCTCGTTTACGAACGGTATTCGTCTATCCCCGCTTTATGATCAGATTGAATGGAAATGTTTGTGCGCATATGCAGAAAGGGTAGTAAATGTAGAATCCACCCGGGTAAAATTGCACATACTTAAGAGAGGTCTTCTTCATGAAGCTCTAAAAGGTCTGGCCTGAGATTACATATGCACGTTTAAGGACCGCTTGAATCGAGAAAAATTATCAGTGAGTTATATCGTTTAGGTTCGCACAAGATTCATCGTGCTATCAAAAAGAACCCTTTCATTGTGAAAACGTATTAATTTGTCATGCATATAGAATGGGAAACAGTCATGAGAGAACCATATGTCAGTGGGCATTTCTATCCGTCAGATCCAGAGGAGTTGAGGGAAAAGATAGCGTGGGCATTCACACACTGGAATGGACCAGGCTACATACCGGAGATAAAGAAAATCAGTCCGGAACACGGCATCATTGCACCACATGCAGGATATGATTACAGTGCTCCCGTTGCTGCATTCTCATTTGGCTCGTTAGCAAATTCAGGGAGATACGATTATTTTGTTGTCATAGGACCGAACCATACCGGTCTCGGATCACCTGTATCTATCGGCAATGAGGACTATCTCACGCCGCTTGGGGTGGCAAAGATCAAAAGGGATGCTGTCGAGGACCTGCAGGACGACCTGATTGTTGTGGATAACCTTGCACACACTCAGGAGCATTCTGTTGAGGTGCAAATCCCATTCCTCCAGTACATATATGGCGAGGTAGAAATAGTACCAATAGTAATGCTGGACCAGAGCTTAGAAGCTGCAGAGCATCTTGCATCGAGATTGAAAAAACTCAGCGGCAATTTCACAATAGTAGCGAGCTCAGATCTGAATCATTACCTAACTCTATCAAGACTGAAGCGTCTAGATGGATATTTTTCAACTGCAGTGCTGAACAGGGATATTAAAGCAATTTACAGATATGAGTACTCGGGGGAGATGAGCGCGTGTGGATTTGGGCCCATTGTAACACTCCTTTCCACATACCAGGGAAAGGTCGAATTATTGAAACTATCAAACTCGATTGAGATGACAGGAGGGGAGACGGGAGTGGGCTATGCTGCATTCACCGTAGGAAAGGTCTAGACGATGGATGCCCTGTAGCTACCCGCAATGGCCACGATCTTCCTTCTGAAACTGAATTCAAAGGTGGAAGCCCACAGATCGAATACTGCGACATCCCCAGTTCTTACCGTAGATTCCTCCCCGGGCACAGGATGATAACTGTAGGGGTACAGTGGGGTGGTAAGGTAGAGCTGACTGTTCCTGTATTTTTCAAGTTTAGTCGATAGCATGGATGTAGAGTTTCCCTCAACAAAGACCCTCTTCACAATCTCCTGAGCCTCAATACTTTCCCTGTATTTGCTAACATAACTGTCTTCTCCCGTAGCAAGGAAGGAATTGGAGTAGAGTATTGTCAGCCCATTCTTCTTTGAGGCGACTTCAATGTACATTACTTTCTTTAGATTAGCTTCCCCAGGCCTGTTCCATATGTTTAACGTATTCTGGTCAAATGCTACAACGGGTTCGTAATATAGGGAATAACCAATTGCACAGAGGCTATTTCTGATATGTTCTGACACAGTCCGTTCCGTGTCATCGACTTTCATTTCCTGGGTAATTTCCTCGATAGCCTGACCAATAATCTTTTTTTCATCGGTCAAGAATCTGCGCTCTTCAATCAATGGATACTGAAACCAATCATTAAATTCCGCAGAGCAAGCATTCCCTTTCCGAAATGAGAAATATGGTTGTGCTATGCAAAGCTCCTTTTCTCCCAGCTCGTTGAAATTTTGACTGACTTCTTTATCTCCGATGAGTTTGATTTTTCCATCCTCTATGACGACTGCAGATGCTCTTTCATCATCTGAAAAATAATCGAACAGTGGATTCTCCTTGAAAACCAGAACTCTCTGTTCCTTTCGTCCGATAAGTTTCGCACGCGCGTTTTTTGAGTTCTTCATTTTTTCATTCATACTATCATCCATATATATAGAATGAGAGGCTGGATGGTTGTTCTCTTGTGTGTATTATCCTAGTGTTTGCAACATTCATATCTGTATCCGTAGCCAAATCTTTGCCTGTATTAAGGTTTCTTGAATACTTTGGGAAAGCTGCTGAGTATATGCTGAATCCAATCCTATGCCCCTCTGAAAATCTGTGTCCTGTATTCCATAAGTCTACATTGATCTCATATACCTTCCCCTTCTCCAGTAGTTCTGTCATCTCCATCCCGTTCCTGTAACGTCCCCTTATCATTCCGTCGCACAATCTTTGAGATTTACCGTTTGGCCATATATCAAGTAGCATGGTCATGATGTCTGTGTCTGGCACATCCGTCTCCATGAATACATCTGCACTTACAGCGCCTAGAAAAGTAACTGCCTTGTTCAGCGGTGGGGAAACATATACGAGAACGTCATCCCTCCTATGTACAGGTGAATAATCATCCGGTCCACCTATCTGTGCAGATGTAACATCCGTGATAAATGGAGTGGGATAAGATGGGTTGTATCTGTAGCTGTCATATCCTTCGCTAATCTCTTCTTTTGACCGTACAAGAGTTCCGTCTCCAAATCTGCTGTTCGCCCGCCCGCTGCTACTTATGAATAAGTTGGAACCCCTGGTGCCAGAAGGTGGCCAGTCATTAAAATCAACCCACTTGTTTTCCCCCATAATGAAAACCTTTGCCCTTTTGCCTATATTTGCATTTTCATCAATGAGCCATTTCTTGAACCAGTTTAGCTGTATCGAATCAAGGTCTATGATTGCATTTGGCCCAAAATCTACATCACCTAATTTAGAAGAGGTATTGACGTTGTGCCCCCAAGGTCCAATGATTATTGATTGATTTTCCCGTGATTTTGAAGTAGCAGAACTATTTCTCATACCACCATAATTGATGAATGTTCCAATTTGTTCGTCATCATACCAGCCGGAAATGTGCATTACAGGGACATCTATGCTATCGAATTTCTTCTGGTAGCTCATTGCACCCCAGTATGGGTCGAATGTCTGGTGTGACATTCCCTCTTCCCAGTCCTCAAAAGAAAGTCCTATTGCTTTTGGCATATCCTTCAAAGGAAGTGTTCTGTAAACGTTCATCCAGTCGATGTCATCAATGCTCTTTACCGTTCTACCGCTTACAAGATATCTCCACGAGATGTGCATCGGGTCGCTCACACCTGTCGGACTCTCCACAAACGGGTCTGATGGTGAAACCCTTGATATCATTGCATTGAGGCTCATTGGACGTTCAAGGGCAGTCAACCATTGTATCCTTGCAGAATATGAACCGCCGAACGTTCCAACCTTTCCATTCGACCATGGCTGATTTGCGACCCAATCGATAATCTCTTTCCCATCGCGGCCGTCATTGAAGTAAGGTGTAAACTCG
>JBMFVV010000036.1:0-6162 GCA_049965815.1 Thermoplasmata archaeon
CAATCGAGCAGCGAATGGAATGTGTCCAGTAACGAGCCTATAAACGCCACCACCTTAACCACTCCCTTCAAGGCTTCGTCACTCTTGTAAATTTCCGGGCTCAGAGCAAGTGGGAACCTGCCTATATTGATAAAATAGACACCCATTTCCTTCCCAACAACGTATTGATATTCAGGTCGGTAGCCTTTCGCATCCTTGCTCCAGGGTCGTATAATGATCTCAGATGCTTCCAGATTCCTTAGATAGTCCCCTGCTCTCTTGAGGTTGGTATTATAATCCCTGACATAGACCCTTGAAAAAGATAAGAGTCTGGTTTCGTCGACAGGAACATATACGTCCTTAGCGACCAACTTCCTCAGGTCCTCGGACCTCTCCCCCTGATTGATCGCATAGAAGTAGCCGGTCGTCACGGCAACCCTGATGGCGGCTTCCGCCCTTTCCTGCGTATCCTTGATCTCAGATATGGAAGGTATGATTTCGATACCTTTAGGCGGGTTTGCGATGATAGCATCGATGGCATTCCTGATCCCGTTAATGATTTGAGCAGTGTCATCATCCATTGGCCCTGCAGCCTTTGGCTTCCCGCCGGCAGCAGCGTCTTCGGATGCTTTGCCTCCGTCAGCATTATTGACAGATTCAGCCGAAGGCTGAGGCCTGAAATCCAACCACTCCTCCGGTACGCCGGTGAAATGCCCGGCATCCTCAACGTAGAGGCCGTCTATGTATCCCAACCCGTCGACAGAGCAGGAACCCTGGCAGAGCAGCTTCGGATCCACGACTGCGGGGTTGACCAGGTAGAACCCGGCCATGCCCTCATCTTTGCCATCGACCTCATCAATGCTTTCCGCACCGCCGATCTTCGTTCCGCCGTAGAAGAATCTGTTGCCGCACACCTGATGCCTGTGCTCGTCGTCCAGCTCATCAGCTGTACCGAACTCCCTGGCAACAAATGCCTGCAGCAGCATCTTAAGGAAGTTACGCTCGTAATCGTCCCTTATCTCGTCAGGGATGTCATCGGGGATGCCGAAGAGTTCCCTGACAAGCGTAACGGATGGCGAAACCATAAGACGCCAGAGGCCGTTGATGTCAACGAACCGCTTCGTAATCACGCCCGGTCTCGAGATCGCAGCCAGGAACTTGCAGAGCCTTATCTTCCTTTCATCGTCCTTCATGTTGTAAAATTCACTGGTATCAAATCCACCCATTATGCCCTTCCTTTCAAGGCTGTCGAGGTACTGCCTGAATCTCTCCTCCGGCGCTGAACCCCTTGGATGAAGAGGTCTGGAGCACTCGTCGGGGCGGTCTTCTTGTTCAACATCCCTCCTCGTACCCCTGCCGCTGTCTGCATTCTCATCTTTCGCTACTCTTTCCTTGTCTTCACTCCTGCTGCCCTCTTTCTCCTCATCTCCGCCCTTCTTTTCATCTCCATTATCAGGGCCCATGAAGGCTCCTCTCCCGTCAAGGTTCTTGTAGAATTCGCTGAGGGACCTGTCCACCTCTGCAAGGGACCTGACGGCCACCCTGTCGACAATAACGTCAACAGACCCGCCGACCAGCTCGTTCTCCTTTATGCTGTTGATGCCTGTCCTGAATGTACCCACCAATCCGGGTTGAACGTAGAAAACGAGATGCCACCCGTTGGGGAGCGCGTTGATCTTGTTCAGGACGTTCTCCCTGTGGTACTGCATCTCCACCTCTACCTGCAGCTTTGTAATCGTGCCGCCGAACTTCCTCTCTATGGGACAGGCTGTGAGGTCTATCTGAAGGTCAGGTCCTGCCCTAGCATTGAGGTTCAAGAAGACAAATCCCCTTCCCTCTGCTCTTCCCTCCTCGAAATCAACAAGGGTGCTCTCCATCACCGCCTTCGCGATCCTCATCTCATAGTCCCGATGCTCGTCTCCGCCGCCTGACGTCCCAACTCCTAAACTCTCCCTCAGCAGCGATATCCCGCTCTCGAGTATCCTATAAACGTACACATTGTTGACCTTCTCTCCCCACCTCTGTATCCTGTGGTCCTCAATGAAATAGCTCAATGCCTCGTTGACCTGCGTCTCCGTGAGCTGAGCAAAGAGTTCCAGGCCCTCACCGCCCTGAGACACCGCAGTCCTCAGCGCAGCGCTGCGCCTGGCCATCCCCTTGGCCAGCTCTATGATGTCATGCACAGATACCTTCGAATTCTTGATGTCGTTCAGGTAGTACATGGCCTCAAGGACGCAGAGCCTTGTGAAGTTCCTGCCTGCCTCGACGGGCCTGGACATCTCCTCCACGTCCTCATCCGTGAGCATCCTGAGCCTGCCCTTGCCGTCCGCCTCATCCAGCTCCTCGTACCTCTTGTATGCCGCATTGATGATCGCATCCATGAACTCCGGCCTGTTTTCCGAGATGTCATACAACGTTGAAACCCTGTGCTCTTTCACGCCCGTCCCGTCAAGGTAGAACAGACCGGTTTTCCCGTTTATGTCCCTGAATGCGCTCAGCACCTCCTGCACGTCCGCAGTATCGCTGAGACCGAGGAACTTCACCTGGTCCGCATTTGTCACGTCCCTGAACAGCTTGAAGTTGAAGTTGCCCCTGAGCTCGTCGTATATCGGCCGGTTGTTGGAGCCCTTGACCATGAAGTCCTGCGTGAGGAGGACTACGGAGACGCCCTCCTTCCTGCCCTGCGTGACTATTGTCTTCAGCCCCTCGTTCCAGTACTTCTGGAACTCGTCAGCGATGATCAGCAGCTTGCCATCCCTGTATGTCAGCCTCCTGATGCCCTCGGCATCCGGGAACCTCTTCCCGTCGGACAGCTGGTTGAGGGCGAGCTTCCGCATGTAGATCAGCTCTATGAACCCAGCGATCTCCGTCACCGCATTCTCCTCGGTGACAGCAGGGTATGGACAGTAGACGAATACTATCTTCGGCCTGTCTGGCATGAGGAAATCGGAGAAGTCGAACCTCGCTCCCCTGTCGTTGAGCATCCTCTTGAGGAACATCGTGCCCACAAGGCCGTCCAGGAACCTCCTTGTAGAGGCAAACTCCTCGCTCCTTGGATTCCTGACCTGTGCCTCGAGTGACGTTATGGCGCTCTCCACGGCGGAATTCCTCTTCGCGCCACTCCTCTCGCTCTTGGACATGAGGGTGTCCTTGCACTTACCGGGCTCATCAAGGCAGTTGAGTATGTCGACGAGCGTGCTGTCAGGCGAAGTACCGAGAAAGGCCAGGATGAAATTCTTCAGGTGCTGCAGTATCTTGAAACCTATCATGGCGTCGTCAACCTGCGCCTCCCTGCCAGCAGTGCCTGCATGCAGCACTATGCTGTAGCGACCCTCGTTGTCCAGTCCGGGTATCGACAGGTGCAGGATGTTCATGCTGTGGATAGAGGGTCTCTGGTTGTCGCCGGCAGTGACGAACTCGACCCTGTCCAGGATGTTGCGGATATTGCCATAGCGGTCTATCAATATCTTGAAGACCTTGTTGACGATATCAGGGTTCATTGCAGGGACTATGACCGTGTATCCGTTGGCCTGCCCTTCCACAGCGAGTGTGGCACCGACAGTGCTCTTTCCCGATCCCGAGCCTCCGCTTACCCATCCCCTGAAGCCTTCTCCGGGCCGTGCACTGGGGCCCGTGATGTCTGGGAACTCGCCGAGTGGCCTCACGACACCAAGGACAGCACTGTCGCTTCCCCTGAAACGCTCGATGTTCTTCATGTCCCTGTCGCTGAAAAGCCTCTTTATGTCATCTGCTTCAATGGGGAAGAATCCGTTCGTGTCAATATGGGGAGTGCTGTCATGCTGACCACCGCTGTCGCTGACAGCAGGCCCCTTGCCGGCAGCGACTGCAGGGTTCCTGTACATCGGGACGTGAATCCTGCGCATGAAATCGACGTATTCGTCGATGGATACGTACCTCGAATCAAAGCCAAAGTCCTTCTGGTTGTGCATCTGCTCGAATGTCTCCAGATTTGAGGGCATCTTCTTGTGCATCCTCTTATAAAGTGACACATAGAAGGGGAAGAAGATGCAGCTCCCGGGATCGGGGGAGACCCGCATCCTGGAAAGCGTCGACTTCCCTATGATGGGGAAGAAGTATGCGGCATCTGCAAGGCTGACAGCCCTGTCGTCGAACCCTTCCGTTCCGGGGAGATGCCTGGCCGCAACGCCCCTGGGGAGCATGTTCCTCCTCATGTGGTAGTCCTCGGGTGGAGGGAATGCTGCATCCTTTCCCTTCCCTTCCCTGTACTCATATTCCTCCTTCCCCTTGAGGAACGTTCCCGTTACGTAGTAGCGGACCGCATTCCTTATGGGAATGATACCGTAACGCAGCTGGCTTCGGCTGAGAGTGGATCTTCCAGGTATATCGGCGTTGGAGTAACTCACCGCATTGGCATTGTTCACCGCGACTGGCACCACAGCTTCCACGTGGCTTGTCGCATCCTCAATGGACATGGTGCGCGGGTAGACGAGCATGACCTGAGCCTCGACCTGTATCCCGATGCCGCCGGGGAACCTCCTCTTCAGCTCGCCCCTCAAACGCATGTGCTCCGCATACTCGCCCTGCGGGACGCCCAGCTTCTTCTTCGGGTCGGGTTCCATCCTCTTGAATTTCCGTGATATCTCCATCTCGCCTGCACTGCTCGCCATGACCCTCCTGAACTGGAAGGTGACATAGAACCTGGCCGATTCATGGAGATCCGGCTTCATGCTCTCCCCGACTGCCATCCTGACAAGCTCGCCCATCAGGTCGCCGACCGGCTCCCCGTCAAAGAGGTAGTACATATCTATGTCATAGTTGATGTCTCCTACGAATGACCTGAAGAACCCGCCAGCCCGGTGCATTCCCGCTCCACTCAGTGAACCCTTCACTATACGCCTTGCGACCACGCTCTCGGAGTCCATGACACCGAACGGGTCGAGGATAGGGATGGGTTCGCCCGCATTGAGGGACTTCATCACTCCACGGAACCTCTGGTCAGTGAAGGGTGCTCCCTTGGTGAACCAGTAGAAGCTGCTGACTCCATCATGGATGTATATGCCTATCGTGAGGCCATCGCATGCATTGGTCACTGTTGAAAGCATGTTTGCGATGCCGTCCCTGTAAGCCTTAGTGAACTCGGTATCCGGTGCGCTGAAATTGAACGGCATGAAACCCACCATCCTCGGCACACGCAGGACCTTCGGATCGTTCGGCTGTCCACGGAGTTCCACGAGCTGCAGTCCCGTTTCCTCCATTTCGTTCTTCAATATCTCGAAATCCTCCTCCTCAAAATTCCCGTAACGAGTCATCTGTTTTCACGCTCCTTCCTTGCCCTCAGTTCCTCGGGGTCTGTTGTGATCAGTTTGGTCTCCAGCGGCAGGCCCTCGACCATCAGCCTGAACCTGTTGTCCTTCTGGATCAGAAGACACTGGGAGACCTTGCCTCCGTTGACCCGCGGTTGTATCCCGGTGGACGTCCGTATGTATTCGATCTCGTCCTCAGTAAGCCTATGCGCCTTGACAAACTTCTCCGGGACGTCCTTGTTATAGAAGACGGCAACCGAATATGAATTGTTCAGCACACTTATCGAGAAATCGCCACCTTCCTCTGTATAAAAATCACTGATGTTCTGGGTGATCAGCGTAACGCCGCAGTTGAAATGCCTTGCGTGGACAACGAAGTTGTTGATGAAGGATGCCATCTGCCTGTACATCATGAAATAACGTGCCTCATCGATAAACACCAATTTCCGGTTGAAATCCTTGGAGACCTGCCCGTACAGGAAATCCGTGATGAAGAACATGAAGAACTGGCGCATCCTCTCATCTGTGCCATTGGAATGGTTCAATGTCGTTAAAATCAAACGATTATAAAGCGATGTCATTTATGATTTCAACCTTGTTATTCGCTTCTTTTTCCCATCGAGCCTGAGGGTCTTGGCCTTCTGTTTTCCCCCTACAATTAGTTCCCACAACCTCAACAGTTCAGGTCTTTCTGATTCGTTCCGTTCTCTGTCTTGGTTTGTTATCATATTTATGATAATTATTGTAATTATTTAAACGTTTTTATCGTGACTTTACATGGATCTTTACTAATGATGCTTCGCGATAGCGTATTTTACGGTATCGACAGATTAGGTCTGCTGTAGTGCTAAAACTATGCAGTTATACCCAGACGCTCGCACACCTTTATTTCATCATC
>JBMFVV010000037.1:0-6077 GCA_049965815.1 Thermoplasmata archaeon
AAGGCAGCTCTACCTGCAAAGGCAACTGCCTTTTTTGAAACAGGAAGCCCCGAGCTTTAGCTAGGGGAGGATGTCACTAAGTAAATCCTGCCTAAATATGGCAAATAATTGACCAATAAGAATTTTTTACCGCAGTATTTGCTTGTAGGTTTTAATTACCTTTTGTTCTTTATTAGTGTATGAATGGCGAAAATCTTGGTCGTTCGGAATCAATTGAGAGAAAAAGATTGATGCTTCATAGATTTTGGCTTTCATTAAGAAATTACTGACAGTCCTGAGGTGATCAAGCATGGAGAAGGGAACCTCTGGTCATGAAATCGTTTTAACGAGTGAAGCGGCAATCGCAAGTGACACATTAGGATCAGCCCAGATCGGTTTCATCAGCGCATTGCCTGAAAATATTCTCGGTGACAGGTTAGCAAAACTATTTTTTAACGTTGAAAGTGATAAAAATGGGATAGTAAAAAGGGCACCCTATGGTCTTGCGAAGGTTGAGTCTAAGTTGAGGGAGATTGGTGCAGATGCAGTAATTGCGAATCCATATCAGCTGGACAAGGTGATAGGCGAAAGGACTAGGGTTGTAGGCGTGTACACGATGGACGGCCTTGGATACAGCTATGGATCCGGCATAGTTTACTGGATGATCAAGCTGGCCGGAATCCCATACACTGGATTACCGTACATATCAAGGTCGTTCAGGAGTGTCTTAAATACGCTTAACGGGATGCCTAATAGAAATAGCTTCAAAATAGTTGTCGGAGGTCCTGCAACCTGGCAGGTCTCAGACAGTGGTATGCAAAGAGAACTCGGGATAGACCATCTTTTCGAGGGAGAATTTGAGACAGATGGTCCGAAATTTTTCAACGATCTTCTCTACGGGAAAGAAGTGTCGCCTAGGTTTGTCGCCAGGCCAGCTGACATGAATTCAATACCTACTATAATCACACCAAGCAACGGTGGCATGGTTGAGGTTACCAGAGGATGTGGAAGGGGATGCGCATTCTGCAGTGTCAATTTGAGCGGAATGATAAAATCGTTTCCCTTCGAAGGTCACATTGATAAGGAGATTCTGACAAACATTGAGTGGGGAAATTCAAAGGAAATTGGCCTCCATAGTGAGGAATATTTCAGATATGGAGCAAACGGCATTGATCCAAGACCTGAAAAGGTTATCGACCTCACAACTAGAGCCTACAAACTCGTGAAGAGGTACGGTGATGATTACAGAATCTCCATAGACTTTTCAACTGCAGCTGTTGCCGTACAGCATCCGGAGCTCGTAAGGAAGGTGGGGGAATACGTTAATGAGGGGGGAAGGAAGACGTTCATAGAGGTGGGGATAGAAACTGGCTCACCCAGATTGATTGAAAAATACATGAAGGGAAAGTTCCTGCCGTATAGGGCCAGAGATTATCCTGGGATAGTTGAACAAGGGATTGGCATTCTTAACGATAATGGTTGGATAGTCGTGGGAACAATGATACTGAATTTTCCGGAGGAAAGTGACGATGATATCATGGCGAATATTGAGCTTCTGGACAGACTAAAGCATCTGAATGTCGTTACCTTTCCGTTGCCTCTGATACCTGTGGCAACATTCAGACAGAAAGGGTTTACCGCGCTTGATGAAATCCTCGACGATTCCCTGAGAAAGGAATTTGTCAAAAAGGCTATAGTTAAGGCATTCGAAAACGTTAGAGGAAACGTGGGTATCCTTGCATCCGGAACTAGGACGGTCTTTGAAAGAGGGAGCATAAATCTACTGGGAAGCGTGCTGTTGAAGATGTTCAGGGATCGCATTGCAAATCATCACGATCATTTTTACCGTCAGCTGGAATTGAAAAGACCCGTGACCTGATTTCATTGAATACCTTTGAAACAAAACCTCCAGAATGAATGGTCCATGGCAACATAACACCTGGTTCTACCTCAATAAATACATGACTACAATAAAGAAGTAAAATCAGAAACTTGAAGAATAGAAACTGGTGCTAGCTCATCTAATTACGGCTATCTGCCATAAAGTAAATGTTCTATCCATTGCCCATGAACAGCGAGTTTTGCACTCTTATATTCTGTGCAGCTTCTCAGCTGCAACAAACGATAACCCATGCCTCGTTAACAGCTCTGCTGACCTGTTAAGGGCGTCGTGCTTGTCAAGGTAATTGACGAGAAGCTTAGACATTAGGCCGTTGTCGATGATATCCTTCTTTTGCATGAAATATTCGAGTATGTCAGATGGGTGGTCTCTTTTCTCTTCTACCTCAGGAACACCACCCTCATGTTTTGCTGCGATATTCTTGACACTCTTGGCGAGTTCCATTAGCTCTTCAGTCCTGTCGTACGGTTGCCTAACTATGTTCCTGTAAGATTCTGTAATATGGTGCTCAATGCGTATGATATCTTCGAATCCAAGAGACTTCCGTATGTGAGCTGCAAGCTCTATCGTTCCATTGTCGACTGAGTTAGAAAGATTTAGACCCACGAGGGAGCTCGTTCCATCGTCACGGCTGAAGAGCTTTGCAGTCATGAGAGTCCAAAGGATGGAGTAGGGGTTATCAATGCCAAGATATACCGAAATTTTGAACTTGATATTTATTCCCAGCTTATGCAGCCAGTAGCCAAGGAGCATTGTACCGGAATTTATGTTTAAAACCTCAGGAATTCCATATTCAGTGTAATAATGGATAATTTCATTGACCCATTCAATGGTGTACTGGTTAGGTACCCCTATTCCTCCGAAGTATCCCGTGATTGTATCAGGGCCACCCAGATGTACATTTATCGGTTTCCCATCCTTCCCGGCGAGAGTCCCCTTGGTGTCTGGTGTCTGTACGTATGAAGCACCGATTGTTTTCATAGCAGTGGCAAAGGCTAGTATGTCAGAGTCATCGACCTGTTCCTTCATCGATCTTACTCTGATATACCTGGCTGGCATAAGTTCCCTTTTTGAAATAGACTTCTTTGCTTCTTCTATGAACCAGGGGAAGAAGTTCAGGCCACTTATTTCAAGAACAACAGAAAATTCATTATTGAATACAGTTGAGTCTGCATTCTTGCCCAATATCTTACGTCGGTAATCGGGAATGGATATGAAGGATTCAGCGTCTCTCTGCTGCGTAATCCATTCAATATCGGTGACAAATGGAGAATGTGCCCGTCTGAGCCTGTCCATGAGGTTCTCTATTTTACCAGATTCAGACGCTCTTCTATTTATTTCATCAACCCCCCCATATTTGTCAATTACATCTAGAACACTGTCCACAATCGGATTGTCATTGCTGAGCAGAAAGTCGTTGACTTCTTCAAGGTATTTCTCATCTATCTTCAACTTACTTCTTATGTCACTCATTTCTTCTCTCACATGATATCATAATTCAACAAATAATATGTCTTTGCATCTGGCAAGAATTCTGTAGTTTCAGAAAACCTCCCAACTTAAATAGCGATATACGATACCCTCGAGAAGTAAAACAGGAAATCTCAAGCAGATTTTAGTTTTAGAATAAAGAGTGTAAAAATGACAAATTTCGAGAGTTTCAAGCTAAGAAGTGAGATCTTAAAATCACTGGACGAAATGAATTTTGTAAAGCCTACGGAAGTTCAGGAAAAGACAATACCGCTCGCAATGGAAGGCAAGGACCTTATAGTGAGATCGAAGACAGGTACGGGAAAGACAGGTGCCTTCCTGATTCCCATCCTACAGAATACTGAGGTAAATGAAAGGATGTCATCACTGGTCATTCTTCCGACAAGAGAACTTGCAATTCAAGTTTTTAATGTTTCAAAAAAGATGACAAGTAACGGAAAAATTGGGGCCGCGGTAGTCTACGGAGGGGCAAGTATAGGGAACCAGATAAGAGAGCTCAGGAAAAATCCTTCCATAGTAATAGGAACTCCAGGAAGGATTATAGATCTTATGGAGAGAGGAGAACTTGATCTATCCCATCTTAAATTCCTCGTCCTCGACGAAGCAGATGTAATGCTTGATCTTGGTTTTATAGAGGACATAGAGCGTATAATTTCCAGAACTCCAAAGAAGAAGCAGTCTATGTTATTTTCAGCGACAGTATCAGAAAAAATATTGAAACTGACCAAGAAATTCATGACCGATCCCAAGTTTCTGAAAGTGGGCATTGAGGAGCAAATGACTGTCGATACCCTGTCGCACAGTTACGCAATTTCAGCAGGTCCGAGAAAGGTACCAGCCCTTCTCGCATACATTAATGAGCACAACCCTAAGAAATCAATAATATTCGCAGAGACAAAAAGAGGAGCAGACAGACTCTATAATGTTCTCTCCAGCCAGGGTTACAAGGCAACAGTTATTCACGGGGACCTCTCACAGGCACAAAGGGAAAGATCACTCGCAGAATTCAGGAACGGCAGCAGGTTCCTCGTTGCTACGAATGTTGCATCAAGAGGACTTGACGTGACAGATGTTTCAGACGTGATAAATTTTGACGTTCCCAGTGGCCCACTGGTATACGTGCACCGGGTTGGAAGGTCTGCCAGGATGGGAAATTATGGAAGCGCATTTACAATAGTAAATCAAGATGAGCTCGATGCCATAAATGCCATAGAAAGGACTGTCAAAATTCACATGATGAGAATCAAGCTCGATCAGGAGCCTTTCCTTAATGTTGAGGCGAACGTTGGTTACTCTCATGATAAGGGGAATAACCACTCAGGCCGGGATAGCCACAGAATCAATCATCATGGTTCTGGTAAAATGCAGCCAAGAAGAGGAACCTCAAGATACCGGAATAACGGAAGGAGACGAAACGACAGTCGCACACGGTACGTTTGATTCGGCAAAGTGAATAAGAGTCAATGAATACATATAAAACGACTTGAATAATTATTTTACAGCAACTTTTGAAATCAGTCAAAAATGATGGATTTTTTAAGTCCAAATTTCTGTTTACCGTAAAATGATCATTTGGAGAGATGTCCAGGGTCGGAAATGCTCAAAAATGATTGAGACAAAAGAGACGATTAACTTGAATACTCATTCTGCTGCCTTTCTTAACTTTCTTTGAATTAAGCATGAAAATTCCTACTATAACTGTGATTACGAGCGCCTCATATTGTGAAGAAAATCGTATTTGCTCCGTACGGTAACAATATTGCTGTTGTGAACAGGACTGTAATATTGATCGATACTCCCTTCCAAGGCAAGGACAGTTCGAGCTGTTGTAGGTCTTATCCTTGCTTCGAATATTTCTGCCTAATAAGCAAGGCAGAGGTCTAAAAATTCCATAGGAAGAACTCGACAAAAATTCAAAGATGACCACAACATAGATGTGCTCTATACTGCGAACATAGCTTTACGGTCCGTCGGTTATAAGGCCAACCAAAGTAGGCAACATTGACAGAATCACCTAGTTGGAACTGGACAGGCATTCTGTTCTAAACGAGAGGGCATCCGTCGGTTAATAAGAAGTAAGCAATTACTAGTGCAGGCACGGCAATAACTATCTAAGCCAAGTTCCACTACTTGTGTGAGACTGTTGCAGCTGGGATTACTCTAACTGTTATAATGTGTTGATCGGCAGGCGCATTACATCATGTTATCAAAGACATTCCTCAGTCGTCCCAAGCTTTCTATCCACCATTCTTCCATGTTCTTCAGGTAACGCTCACCCTCTGGTCCGCCGCTCTCGTCTCTAACCGTAACCTTCAGCTCTGTCTCACCTATCACCGATGCAAAAGTAACAGTGACAAGAAACCTGAATATTTCGTTCCCATTTCTGTCAAGTGGAGAAATATCGAACACCAACTTCTCTCTCGGCACGATTTGCCTGAGGGCCCCTACTACGGGATATATTGCATCATCAAATCCCTTAACGTCGATTCTAATCTTGCCACCAACCCTTAAGTCAAACTCCGAGTCGCTGTCTTTGAACATGAACGAACCCCACCACTTTTCCAGCATATTAGGGTCTGTCCACGCGTTAAAAACGATATCCTTATTTATGTGGCATATCCTTGTAATACGAAGCGTTTGTAAGGAAGTTTCAGGTTCCTTCAACTCTTCTGCCTTCATTAAATTTGACTCGCTAAACTGGTATTTA
>JBMFVV010000038.1:0-5690 GCA_049965815.1 Thermoplasmata archaeon
CTGGAACTTCTGCTTGGCGAGAGTACCAGATTAGTGGTTTCTGGGTGTTTGAATGTGATGGAAATCTCTAATGATGCCGTCATGAGAGCCTTAGAAATTGTGCTGAAATATCATATTTACGTTGCAGATGCTCTCCAGCTAGCAACTGCTCATATTGTAGGAGCCAAGGGATTTGTGACCGCCGACAAGATGCTTATCCGGATAGCTGAGAAGGAGGGATTCGATGTCATCGAGCTTGCAGGTTAAAACAGATGTATGATATGAGTTCTGATACATTTCCCTAGTTTTGAGTATGAAAGCTCAAATCCATCCACCTGGATTTATCGCATCCCACTCATCGTCATCTTCTAAAATCTGTACCTTCTTCTTCAATTGAGAGTGCTATGCCTGCAAATATCTTTGGTGAAAAGAATGTTGATTTTGGGGGGAGAATCCTACCGCTGGAAACAACACTGGTGAATATGTCCTTCTTCCACGGTGGCATCAGGAGAGCTGCCTTCGCGTCCCCTTTATCGACTTCCTCTACCGCCCTTATCTCATAAGGCGTATAGTCTATCTCATCACCGTCATAAACATTGTCCACTTCCATTGACTGTCCACGCATGGCGAAGCGGGAGTAGTCTGCCGGTGTTTCAGGATAGGCTCCTCTAGCCCTTATCAATTTTAATGTATCTGGCAATGGAACAATTTCGTTGTAGTTTCCGTCGTACAGAACAACATTTCCGTCTAGTCTTGATGTTTCCAGCCTGTTTACTTTGAAACCAGAATTTATTCTTTTGAGCACATTGTCACTTCCGTTCCTGATAATCCTGTGAACCCCTGTTATGCTCATGGAAGGGCTATCTAGGCTTGTGATGTATGAAAACAGTGGTAAACTCATCTGGCCATTTTCTTCCCTTTCTCTATTGATCTCCGTAAGTGCCTTGACTCGGTGATGTCCATCTGCAATTATCCCCCTGAACTCTCCAAGGAATCTTGATATCTCCTGCATCTTTGATCTTTCATTCAGAAGGTAGACTGTGTTTTCAACGCTTGCCGAATCTATGAATGAAAATAGCTGCTCGAAACCCTCTGAAAATTTAAGGAGATAACTCTCAATTTCAGCGCCTGGCACTACTATGAATACAGGCTCAGTCTGGGCCTCTGTTTTCCTCAGAAATTTCTTCCTCTGTTCCACATATTCCCTAATGGTGGATTCATGAGGTACCAGTTGGTCATCTCCGTTCCCGAGATTCAGGGAACATATCAATCCAATCCTTGTTGCAAGTTTTCCATTCTGCATGAATTTCTGCTTTAGTATCAGCATCGAGTCATTGTTGATCTTTGTGATCTTTCCACTGTCTATCATTTCTTTCAGTATTCCAGCTGGATCATTGCCAAAAGTGAGCCTCGTAACATTGTTCCTTTTGGAGTACAGGGTGTTGATCTCATTTTTGGACATCATGTCTGTGGGTGGCGAAACGAATTCACCTACATTCCCGCTAAAGACATAAGGGGAAAAACCACTGACGTTCAATTTTCATCCACCTCCCCACATCTTGTTCTGGGTTTTTTAATTTTCAACACAAGTGGTCTTTCATTGATTGGTGAATAGTCAACAATCAACTGCATCATGCTTGATTCCATCAATCGTTCACAAGACTTGGATAGCTGAATTCCTGCGGTTCCCAGTCCTCCAGCTTCTTGTGATTGTAAAGGTCGTACGCAGCAAGATCCAGAAGTCCATGACCAGAGTTGTTGAATATGATGACTTCCTCCTTCCCTTCCTTCTTGCATCTCAACGCCTCGTCAATCACGAATCGTATTTCGTGGGCAGATTCTGGTGCGGGTATGATACCTTCAGTCCTTGCGAATATTGTTCCTGCCTCAAACACTGCTGTCTGTGGATAGGCATAGGATTCCATGTGACCTTTGTTTATGAGGTATGATATTATGGGCGACATGCCATGATATCTCAATCCTCCTGCATGTATTGGTGGATTCCTGTATTCGCTTCCAAGGGTGAGCATCTTGAGCAGAGGGGTCAGGTGACCTGTGTCACCGAAGTCATATGTGTACTTGCCCTTCGTGGTGTGAGGGACTGCTGCAGATTCGCAAGCAACGAATCTTGCATCAAGCTTGCCCTTTAGCTTCTTCCCCATGAATGGCAGAGAGAAACCACCGAAGTTTGACCCTCCACCTATATTTCCAACTATCACGTCAGGTACCTCATCAACAATTTCCAGCTGCTTTTCCACCTCCTGGCCTATCACCGTCTGATGCAGTAGCACGTGATTCAGCACTGATCCGAGGGAATATTTGGTATTCTCATGCGTCACTGCATCCTCTATCGCCTCAGATATGGCTATGCCTAGTGAACCCGGGTTATTGGGGTCCTCCCTGAGGAGTCTTCTCCCATATTCCGTGTGTTCGCTTGGAGAGGAATAGCATGTGGCACCCCATGTCTCCATCATTATCTTACGCCCGGGCTTCTGCCTATAGCTTGCTGAGACCATGTACACCCTGGCTTTGAGTCCAAAATAAGCAGCCGCCATGGAAAGTGCAGAGCCCCACTGGCCAGCACCTGTTTCAGTCGAAAGCGTTTCCACTCCCTCCTTTGCGTTGTAGTATGCCTGTGCCAGCGCCGTATTTGGCTTATGGCTTCCCGCCGGATTTACGCCCTCCCACTTGTAATATATTCTAGCGGGTGTCTTCAGGAATTTTTCCAGTCCAAATGCCCTGTATAATGGTGAAGGCCTCGGTAGCCATCTATATGCCTCCAGAACATCCTCAGGTATGTCTATATACCTTTCCCTGGAGACTTCCTGATGGACGAGCTCCTTGGCAAAGATCCTCGTTAGTTTTTCTGGGTTCACTGGTTCGTGAGTTTCTGGGTCCAGTGGGGGCGGAAGGGGCTCAGGAAGATCGGCATGGATGTTGTACCATCTCCTTGGGATCTCATCCTGGCCTAGAAATATGGCTCTATCTTTTGTTGTCACGACGAAATAGTATAATTATGTACATTAATGTTTCTATTTTAGCATCAATGCTAAATATTATATAATAACGTCGTAATTAACGCAGATCATGGAATGATGATTTTTGATAACAGTTGGTCGGTTCAATCAATCTTATCACGTGTTCTTGTTCAGGCGGTATCCACATCAATATTAGTGATACCATAATGATTGGAAGGGGGTATAAGCGGGAGGGAAAAAGAGAAATCTTATTCATTGGTGAGGAGTTTGCGCTTGAACTACTGAATAAAACTTAACGTTCTGTCCTGAAGTCTACAGGTGACTTTTTCTTCAGTCTTTTCCTTGTGTATTACGAAATTGATTTCGGTTTCTGCATCATACAAGTTTCCATCGTAGTTCCAATCAATTGTGAAAGAATCATTAACTTCCTTCATTTTGAACTCCACTTTGATGAAAGTTGGGTTGTTTTTACTATCATCATCATAAAAGACAAAGCGTTCAAGATTCCCCGGATAAACGTGGAACTCTTTGCCTCCCCTTTCTAAAGGAATGATCGATCCTTCTCTCACGAATAACGGAAGATCTTCAAGACTCACATTCACATCAATGTAACCTTCGCAAATAGTGTTGTCCCAGAAATAATACCATTTGCCTTTTGGTAGATTTATACTGATTTGTTTTAACCCTTTCTTTAATACAGGAACTGCTAGTAGACTTCCGCCAATCATGAACGCTTCATCAGAGTAAAGGCCAGGGAATTCCATGTACAATGGCCGGACAAATGGATAACCGACTGTATGCGACTCATACGAAACAGATAGGAGGTATGGTATCATCGTATACCTCATTTTCAGATATTTCCTGATGACTTCCTGCCCCGTTTTGCTGAAAACCCAGGGTTCACGCCTTTTCGTCCCCTTGGCTGAATGATTTCTAAATAGTGGAAGAAGCGACCCAAGTTCGAACCATCTCAGGAATAGCTCCTCGGAAGGATTCCCACTGAAACCGCCGATGTCAACGCCGCTGAAAGGAATTCCAGATAAACCCAGATTCAGGATCGTAGGAATGGTCTGCTTCAGAACCTTCCACGAACTGGCAGTATCTCCTGTCCAGACAAAAGCATACTTTTGTATTCCTGCCCATCCTGACCTGCTCAATATAAAAGGTCTATCATCCATAATCCTGCTAAGGCCGTCATATCCAGACATCGACATCTGCAGCCCGTATTTATTGTGTACCAAATAATGAAATCCCTCTTTCTGGACTGCCATGAGGGGGAGACTGTTGTCGCCCCAGATAACGAAAATGGCGGGTTCATTCATATCGTGCCAAACGCCTGTTATGCCATTCTCTTTAAAGAAGGTGTATTTGCCGGCCCACCATTCTCTTGTTCTTTCATCTGAGAAGTCAGGAAATGCTGCATTACCAGGCCACACCGGTCCCTTAATGACATTTCCTTCAGGATCCCTGATAAAGTGACTGCCTTTTACCCCCTCATTATAAACTGAGAAGTTGTTGTCAGATTTTACGCCTGGATCTAGAATGGCAACCAGTTTCACCTCACTCTGGTTCATCCTCTCCGACAAGCCCTTAAGGTCGGGGAATTTTTCCTTATTCACAGTGAAGACCCTGAATCCGTCCATGTAGTTTATATCAAGGTGAATGGCAGACAGCGGGAGTTCCATTTCTTGGAATTTGGCGAAGACTTCCTCGACTTCGGCCTGTGAATTGTAGCTGTACCTTGACTGGTGATAACCCAGCGCCCATTTTGGAGGCAGTAAAGGTTTTCCTAAAATATTGCTCATCTGTCTGGAAATGTCCTTAAGGGAACCGAATGTCATAATATAATCTAGCCTTCCACCAGTAAATTTTGTCCTTACGGAATCCTTCTCCTTGGAGCATATGTCAAAAGTGGCTTTTGAAGAATTATTGAAAAATACAGAATAGCAGAAATCATTTTTGATATCAAGAAGAATTGGTATGTTTATGTACAGTGGATCTGTTCCATCGCCATAGCTGCCACCGGCATCATGGTTCCAGAGGCTAACTTTCCTGTTTCTAAGGTTAAGGGGCAAAGAGCGTTCTCCAGTTCCATTTATAATACTGTCTTCACGAATCTTGGCCCTCAAGGTCAAATGCGACCCGATGTCAGGTAAGAACTCCGACCTTAGCAGTTCATTTCTGTAGAAATAATCCACTTTGTCTGATATTTCAATTCTAATATCTTTTGAAACAATCACAAGCTTGCCAGAATCAAATTTAACGTCATCAAACCTGTATCCGTTGTCCGGCTCTGGAGGCTCGTTCCCAGTTCCCCAGAGCACACGAATCGTATCTTTCTGAGCAATCGAAAGAACCATACGTCCATTCATGAAGAAAACCTGAATGGAATTTCCCGTAACTTTAAAGTCGCTGATCGGTCCCGCAATGGAATAAGTTTTATGACGAGGAATCGGATATTTTGAGTCGATATTATCCTTTAAGATTGTATAATCAACAGAATCCTTGGCAATATCTGACCCAAAAATCTCTTTGAAATAAAGAAGCTTCTTGTCAGTGGAAATTTTCACCATTTAAAAGATATAATCTTATGGTTTTTGAACATTATTACTTTGAATAGTTAATTTTGAGGCTGTGAATTAGACCTGATCTTCCAACTGACATCCTCTCATCCCTAAAGGGATTGAGGTTCCTGATTCATAGAGTGGCAACTCGTAGACCTCCTTTTGAGAG
>JBMFVV010000039.1:0-5409 GCA_049965815.1 Thermoplasmata archaeon
GTCAGATTATGAACTCGTGGTAAAGAAAGCGGAGAAGGCTTACGAGGAATGGCTGAAATTCACTCCACCCCCGAGGGGGGAGCTAATAAGACTGATAGGAAACGAACTCAGGAAGGAGAAACAGAGTCTTGGCAAGATCGTTTCGCTTGAGACAGGAAAGACTACGGTAGAGGGGGAGGGAGAGATACAAGAGATGATTGATATCGCTGATTTCGCAGTTGGGCTGTCAAGACAGTTGCACGGACTGCAGATGGCCAGTGAGAGGTATGAACACCGGATGTATGAGCAGTACCTTCCACTCGGCGTCATTGGGGTCATAACGTCATTCAACTTCCCATCGTCAGTATGGTCTTGGAATTCATTCATAGCTGCGGTGGTAGGAGATGTGGTTATCTGGAAGCCTTCGTCCAAGGCTATACTGACAGCAATTTCCGTGATGAAGATAGTAACCAAGGTGGTAAGGGAGAATCACTATCCAGAAATATTCAGTTTGTTGACAGGGAGTGGAAGCGAGATCGGCAACATGATGTCTGCTGATTCTAGAGTAAAGCTAATCTCGTTTACAGGTTCGGTGAAGTCTGGAAGGACTGTTTCTGAAACTGTTGCCAGGAGATTCGGAAAAACGATACTTGAACTTGGAGGAAACAACGGGTCCATCGTAACAGCCAAGGCAAATATTCCCCTTTCTCTGAAGGGAGTTGCGTTCGGTGCTATGGCCACTGCAGGCCAGAGATGCACCACAACGAGGAGAATTATAGTTGAAGAGAAGATCTACAAGGAATTTGTCTCAAAGTTGGAAGATATATACAGGAAAGTCAAGGTCGGAAACCCACTTGAAAAAGGGGTTTTAGTTGGACCTCTGATAGACGATGCGGCGGTCAAGAATTTCAATGATGCAGTGAAGAGGGCTACCAAGGAAGGAGGGAAAGTACTAGTGGGAGGCAAACCAGTAGTAATTAAAGGAATTGAAGGTGGATTCTACGTACAGCCTACGATAATAGAGATGCCAAAAGTAACACCCATCACCTGCGAGGAGACTTTCGCACCTATCCTTTACCTCTTCAAGTACAAGACACTGGACGAAGCGATAAGAATTCACAATGCTGTTCCTCAGGGACTGTCGTCTAGCATTTACACTACAGACCTCACTGAAGAAGAAATGTTCCTATCTGCCCAGGGCAGTGACTGCGGGCTCGCAAATGTGAACACTGCTACAGCAGGGGCAGAGATCGGAGGAGCGTTCGGTGGAGAGAAAGACACAGGAGGAGGCAGGGAGAGTGGAAGCGATGCCTGGAAGAGCTATGCCAGAAGACAGACAGTCACCATTAACTGGGGGAAGGACATTCCTCTGGCACAGGGTGTCAAATTCGACGTTTGATCTTTATTCTTCTCTCCTTATTTTTTATTTTATTTGACTAGAGAAAATTGATTATTGGAAGCGGCATATGCGTTCGTGAAAGGATTAATTCAGAGAGAATTCATAGACACGACCAAATTATTGGAGTCAAAGGAACTGAACGTGGGTTCTACTGTCACATTTCAGGGAATAGTAAGGAATATTGAATCTTCTCGAGAACTCTCTCATCTGTTCTATGATGCAGATGAAAAGCTTGCAACAACGGAGATAAATAAAATACTAGAAGAGGCAAAGGAGAGGTACGGGCTTATAGACGCAATTGCAATCCATAGAATCGGAATCGTAAAACCTGGGGAAACTTCATTGTTTGTTGCAGTGAATTCCACTCACAGGAAGGAGGGTTTTGATGGGTGCAAATTCATCGTTGATGCCATCAAGGAAAGACTCCCCATATGGAAGAAAGACCACTTCGTCGATGGGACAGAATCGTGGCACTGATGAACCTTTTTGTGTTGAACACTTCACAAAGTATTGATACCCGAATCAGTTGAAGATCACAATGCTTTACGACTATTTCGGAAGACCCCTTAATAGTCTCAGGATTCAGGTAAATGCAACCTGCAACTTCAAGTGTTTTTTCTGCCACATGGAAGGGACAGATGAAAACGCTGCAACCCTTACTCCTGAGGAAATAGAAAGGGTTGTCGCCATTGCCGCTGAGAACGGAGTGAACAGAGTGAAATTCACGGGAGGCGAGCCGCTTCTGAGGAAGGACTTAGAAGACATCATTGCAAGAACTAGGAAACACATTAACGGAGATATATCTCTTACAACGAATGCGTATTTCCTGAAGCAAAGGGTAAATGACCTCAAAGATGCTGGTCTTAACAGGATAAACATATCCATGCACTCAATAGAACCGGATAAGTTCGTAGATATCACAAAAGTTGACGCCCTCGACATTGTGGAAGAGGGAATAGACACGGCAGTCGATGCAGGCCTTTCCCCCGTTAAGGTAAATTTTGTCGTCTTAAAGGGAATCAACGAAGACCAGATTGATGCAATGATAGATTTTACCGCCAGCAAAGGTGTGATCCTCCAATTAATAGAATATGAAACTGACAGGGAAGGTGAGATGGGGGAGAGCTACAAGAAGTACCATTACGATCTTAGGATAATAGAAAAGAAATTGATACCAAATGCCGAATCAACTGAATATAACACGCTGCACAACAGGAAGAGGATAAAGATACTAACGCCCAGTGGCAGAAACGCTTTTGTTGAGTTTGTCCAGCCCATGAGAAATGCTGAATTCTGCAATCACTGCACAAGACTCAGGGTCACTTCGAAGGGGGAATTCCAGACCTGCCTGAACAGGAGAGATCAGCTGTTCAGTTTCAAAGGCAAAGATAATGCAGGAATCTTCGATTCTTTCAAGAGCGCAGTGACTGCGAGAGTACCGTACTGGAGGGAGGCTGATGAAAGTTCATATTAAGTATTACGCAAAGTACGCTGAATACGCAGGGACGAAGAGGGAGGATCTGGAAGTAGAAGATATGACGCTGCAAGAACTCTTAGCATTCCTCAGGAAGAAATACCCGAAAATGAGCGAGGACAAAACTTCACTTGTAGCATTGAATGACAGGTTTGAGAAGGACGATAAAACTATTTCTGATGGTGATAACATTTCCATTTTTCCTCCCGTTAGCGGAGGATAGATTATTATCTGTTCTCTGATGTCTTTCCATGAGCATGGAAAGGTATCTCAGCCAGGTTGCCTTGAGGGAGATATTTCCATCTGGCCAGAAAAAAATTGAATCTGCATCCGTTGTAGTCGTAGGAATGGGAGGCACTGGGTCTTCTATTGCAGAAATGATGGTGAGAATGGGAGTAAAGAACATCAAGATAGTCGATAACGACATAATAGAGAACAGCAATCTCAACAGGCAGGCCATGTATAAGGAAAGCGACATAGGACTGAAGAAGGTTGACGTGGCCAAGGCTGAATTGCTCAAAATCAATGAGAACGCGAGCGTTGATGCTATTGACCAGAGACTGACGTTTGTAAATGCAGAAAGTATACTAGAAAATTCAACACTTATAATGGACGGAACTGATAACTACAACACAAGAAACGTGATTAATGTCGTTTCATATAGGTTGAAAATACCCTGGGTATTCACGGCTGTTGAAGGAACGTTTGGCTATGTCAAGGCTATCATTCCTGGGAAAACATCCTGCTTGTCCTGCTTTGGTTACCCTGATAAAGGAGAAGGCATTTCCTGCACCATTCAAGGAGTGCTCCCGAGTGCTGTCAGGGCAGTTTCTTCAATTGCAGTAACTACAGCACTGAAAATGATACTTGGAAATGAAACGTCTGGTGATCTGGTCTATATCGATGTCTGGACGCCAAGAATGGAAACCATGCCTATACCAAGAAATGAAAAATGCAATGTGTGCGGGGAAAAGAAGTCAAGCAGTGCATAGCTTGAATTAGAGGATGCATGGCATTACCTGTGCTGATAGAATCTGGTCACCCGTGAAATGTCAAGGGTATAATTTAATATTCCATCCTTCCATTGGGTCATAATGGTTGATCTAAACCTTGGACCATATCTGCAGGATCAGATGAAACAGGCTGAGACGCTCCAGAAACAATTAGAGACCCTTCTTGCACAACAATACCAGTACGAAGTCAAATCCAGAGAAGACAAGAAAACGCTTGAGTACCTCAACAAATCTAACAGCGACGATGAAATATACAGGGGAGTTGGTACAATACTTGTGAAAGTGAAGGATGTTGAATCATTCAAGAAGGAAATAGAAGAAGATGTCGAAATATCCGAGATGAGACTTAAGTCGATCAAGGAACAGGTCAATCAAATGAACACAAAATTGAAAACAATGACTGACGAAATAAACAAATTATACCAGAAAGGAAACGTCAAGAACTAGAGAATCTATCCATAAGCATAGTATCTCCAAGGCTGTAGAAATAATACTTTCTTTCTATTGCCTCACGGTAAGCTGCCTTTATGCGTTGCTCTCCACCGAATGCATAAACAAGTGAAAGCAGAGAGCTCCTTGGTATGTGGAAGTTTGTCAGAAGGTGAGTTACACCAGAATTAAATTTCCATCCCGGGTAGATGAATATCCTAGTGAGCCCACTGTATGGAACCATTCTGCCAGGATAAGAGGCCGTTTCGAGGGATCTCATAACTGTCGTTCCAACAGCAATTACATTACCTCTTGCATTCTCTATGTCTGATACCAGGTCATCAGTCACCTCAATTTCCTCCTCATCAACGATGTGTTTTCTGATGCAGTCGTCCTTTATCTCCTTATAAGTTCCATACCCAACTTCAAGAAGGACGTACCTGACCTTTACGCCATTCCTGATGAGAGAATCCAGAAGTTCCTTACTGAAATGCAGGCTGGCAGTTGGAGCAGCCACCGAACCAGTTTTCATTCCTATCTCATTCTGGTAGTAATCGAAATCTTTCCTCTGCTTGATGTATGGGGGGAGGGGTAGCTGGCCGATGTTCTCGATGAAATCCCAATCTATGTTTCCCTCCACGACCCTAAATCCTTCTGGATTGCTCCATATCCTTACAATTCTATCGCCAATTTCGCACGATTCCCCGTCCCTTATTCTGCCTTTGATAAGCGCCAGGAAATTATCCTTATCCCTTTTAAGGAAGTTTATCTCCAGTTTCCCTCCAGTTGTCTTTTTCCCCAGGACAAGAGACTTCCTGACCCTTGTCCTGTTGAGTATCAAAACATCATCCTTTTTCAGTATGCCAGTTATTTTCTCAAAAGTTGAATGTAAAATCTTCTCGCCTTCCAATATCATGAGTCTGGAATCTGTTCTGTCATCAGGCGGTACTTGCCTTATCAGCTCCTTCGGCAATTCGAAATCATAGTTTGCAAGCGAGTAGTCAGTCAACACTTCCCCTATAGCACATTCAATTAAAGCCTTAACTCTGCGTATTTTACATAACAGCTGATTGTCTTTCTTTATTGTCCATTACTTTTTGTTGGCTATTCATCGG
>JBMFVV010000040.1:0-5305 GCA_049965815.1 Thermoplasmata archaeon
ATGAAGAGGTAATTAAATTTAAGGTTTATTATTACCAGGTCTGCATAAAGAGATGGTACATACCTAAACAGCAGTAACTAGATACGGAATTCAGGCTTTTTTCCTTTCAGTTTGAGTTCCGCACTATAACCATTTACAATATTTGATCTGGACCTTTATCTTGACTGTGTTTCCAGACAATTGTTTGGAATTATGTATGTGCACTTTCTAGTATTCTCAGGTATGGCACCCCAGGATTTTCACTATGTCTAATGCCTGGCTGTTGTTTGATGACACAAAAACAATCTATCTTCAACATGGATTGGAACAACATCCAGATTGCTCTCATACCTGAAAGTTACGCTGCTAAGTCTCAGATCGGGTAAAGTAATGATGAGATTGGAATCGAAAACAGCTTGGTGTGGAGTATCCGGAAAGGATAGTGATTGGTGCACTAACAAAATAAAGATTGTCTCTGCAGGAGAAGCAGCATAATACGGATAAATATTGAATTCTCACAAAATATCAAGTGCGGAAGTCAGATCTAAATTCATCTGAATCCCATTTCGGTACGTCTAAGAGCCATAAGACTTATGAATGTGTCACCTGCACCGAAACTAACATTAACGACGATGACAATAACATTTCCATTGGCGTGGTGTGATCGTGATATGAACGTTGAAGAAGGGAAGAAGAATGAGTTGAAAACAGGGACCATCAGACACCTCGATGAGTATATCCAAGACCATCCTGAGGAGATCCTGCAAGGACTTCTCAATTATGATCGAAGTATCATGCAAACGGCAAGAGAACTTGCCGCAAAGTACATTAGAGCCGTCGACTACAAGACTATTGCGAATAGTCTCTTCACCAGTCTGGACCTTATTAAAGTCGAGGACCTCTATGATACTTCAGGGAAAACCAGAGACGGATATGTTGAACCCGCTGAGAGGGCGGACGAAATGTTCAGGGAGGTCTACGAACCCTATGAAAGGGAGTTTCAGAGATGCCTGAAGCTCTCTATGAATGAACAGGCTATGCAACACTGCATGGGACTACTTCTGGGGCTATACACGTTCGAAAAGGAATCGTCTACAGAGTTTGCCGATTGGATACCTGACACCCCCCATGAATGCTTTGAGGAAGTTCTGGAAGCGTGGTTAAGTACAGATCCTGACAGTGAGACACTTGAGAGAATGGATAAATTCATAGCAATCAACTGCAGAGACTGGCATGCTCACGAAGGAGGGCTGAAACACGGCTAGCCAAGAGAGATGGTGCCGTGGTCAGCACGGTGACCTTAATGGAAGCAATCCACTATTTTTTGAGCAAAAATGACCAACTTGAAAATTTCAAGGCACCAAGTAACCACACTATCATAAATTACTGTGGTTTAGGTGCTTTTCCACCCATGTACTTTTCACTTTACGAGTGTCTAATGAAAATATGATTACAGGTCAGATTGTCGCATAAATTTTAGTAGAGCAGATCAGTCATGTCCAGCAGTAATATATCATTGATTTTATCCCTAAAAAAGATAGGCAGACCTTGATGCAATCCCCGCTACTTAATTAGTTATTTTTTTACTACTTCGATAGAATGGGAGATCCAGAATCTATGTGATTATGTCGTTCCATTCCAAGCCCCCCCCTTCCGCGTCGTCAGGGTAAACTACGCATTTAACATCTCCTGTAAATTTTTAGCTATAGAATCAATGAACTCCTCTGAAGTTACAAATTCCTTTGCTGCGCCTTCAGAGAGCTTGGCAATATCCTGTGTCATTATTTTGTCCCTTTCTATAGTGTTAATGACTGCCTTCTCAAGGGTTTCTGAAAAATTAACCAGGTCACTAAGACCGTCGATTTCCCCCCTTCTTCTCAGGCCTCCTGTCCACGCGAAGATCAAAGCGGTTGGATTGGTAGATACTTTTTCGCCCTTCAGATATCTGTAATAATGGCGCTGTACAGTTCCGTGAGCTGCCTCAGACAGGTAATATCCATCAGGGGAGAAGAGCTCGGAAGTCATAAGAGCAAGCGAGCCAAATGCCGTGGATACAAAATCAGAAAACACGTCACCGTCATAATTCTTGCACGCCCAAATGAATCCCCCCTCAGATCTGGTGACTCTAGCTACTGCGTCGTCTATTAGATAGTAATTGTAATTTATATTCAACTTTGCGAATTCATCCTTAAATTCCTTCTCGTACAGATTTGCGAATATCTGTTTGAATCTGGCATCATAGACTTTTGATATGGTATCCTTTGTTGCAAACCACAAATCCATCTTCTTCAGAATTGCGTATTTGAAAGATGCCCTGGCGAAGCCCTCTATTGACTTGTCCAGGTTATAAACCCCCTGGATGACTCCGGGCCCAGGAAATTCTGGATACTTAACTCTCGTTTCTTTATTACTCTTTGACTTAAATATCAGTTCAGCGCTCCCCGCTTCATCAAATCTGAGGCTTATTCCATCATAGATATCACCGAAAACATGCCTTGCAACGATTATTGGCATTTTCCAGGACCTTACAGCAGGACGAATAGAATTTATGACTATTGGTGCCCTGAATACTGTTCCATCAAGAATCTTTCTTATTGTTCCGTTTGGGCTTGGCCACTCCTTCTTCAAGTCAAATTCCTTTACCCTTTCTGCATTTGGTGTAATAGTTGCGCACTTCACGCCTACACCCCACTTCTTAATTGCCTGTGCAGCGTCGTAAGTTACCTTGTCATCTGTTCTATCTCTGTTTTTAACTTGGAGATCGAAGTATTCTGTCTTTAGATCTATGTAAGGTGTCAACAGTTTCTCCTTTACCATTGCCCACAACACTCTGGTCATTTCGTCTCCATCAATTTCAACAATTGGTTTATCCATCTTGATTTTGGCTACCATACTATCACCCTCTTAACAATGTAAAGTCCTTCACGTTCTATTAACGTTTCTCATAGTGTATCTCAGCTGAATTGACATAGCTCATTTCTTATTATCTCGCCCTTCACTACAATCATGTTCGTCTCCTTTAACTGCCATGTTGCCATGAGTGACACGATATACTGGTAGTTCCGTGATCTATTATCTGACCTGAACATGCCTTCATCTTCCTTACAACCATATACTCTCTTATGGCCTTCTCTGCAAGGTTGTTTGCGGGTTCCAATCGCTGGCAGATAAGGAAGGTGAGCTAGCTTCTTAGACCATTGCTAATGTACTCAGCAGGCTTGTCGTGAATGGAATGCGAAAGAAGAAGTCTGTGTGACTAATTGTTGTTTCTGAGTCCGATTTAGTGGATAAGAGAGATGGTTTACTCATCTGCAACATATGCACCGGTGGAATACCGCAGAAAAGAGGGAACTCCTTGAACGACTGGATTAGGTAAGGGTCATTGTGATAGAATGTTTCGACATGCAGATGGAAGGAGGGACACACGTTTCAAACACAAGGGATGTTGGTATAATGAATTTGTAAAGTACAGGAGCAAGGGACGGCACGATAGGAGGGTCTAGATAAGACTGAAATGATCAGTATAGTTGAAACACAAATGACCCCTATTATTGGTGTATCTTAATGCCGTTACATTTGCAATCAATCTTCAGAACTTGCAGCAAAAGACCTAAATTGTCAATTATATTTTTAAGCTTGCACGGCTTTGATTCGCCTTGAGCATGTAAAGCAGAAAAATCCATTCTTTCAGATGCAACCTCAAATGAGATTCCTGTTCTTGTTAATGGCTTTTCATAAAGAATGCCAGCATACTTATTTGCCATTATTTTACCTATGGGCGTTTTGTCCAATAATGGATTTAAAGTAGGTGACTCTGCTGACCAAATTAGTAAGCATATCATTATTTATATTCCCTAAATATAAAAAAATGATCTTGCTACTTCAATTCCTTTCTATTGCTGCCGTCATGCAGTGTGCCCCTCCGTATCCTCCTGTAAGGTTTTCAAGGTTAAGGGCATAGGCATCAATGCCATTTTCATTTATCTCTTTCTTGTATGGGAATACTCCCCCGGACTGTGTAAATGATGAATACTCCGTTTTAATCTCGTCTAAAAGCGCGCCGTATCTTCCCGGATTCTCCCCCGCTTTAAATTCAAGATCCCTTACAACAGCTTTTAATATCCTTGAACTGTCTATTGCAAGTATTGTTCCATCCTTTATGCACAGGAAATTTGATGAATAAGCCATCTGCTCTATTGTTGATAGCCATATGATGTTAAATCCCTTTGTTTTCATGTAATCATGAAGGTTTGTTTTTTCTCCCGTTTTCTTGTATTTTCCCTCCGATTCCCTTAGATATATATCAACCACAGCATTTTTTAATAGTAATCCTGACCCCACAACTGTCGTGCTTGATGCTACATTAAAATACGTATCAAGATGCATGTCTATCATTGGGTCTGGCTGATTACCAGGTATTAGGGGATGTAGCGGCTGGTGTACCACTGCAACCTCATCAAATCCCAGACCGTACGAAAGCATCTGTTTAACACCCTCATCATTGGTTCTGTCACCGTTTCCAAGGAGTGCAAAATCCTTCATTGGAATAAAGTCTCCACCTTCTATTGTTGCATTTCCGCTTCCTCGCCCTGCAATGGGTAAATTAAGGGCATTCCATAATAACTCTGTCATCTCTGGTTCATGCCGCCTCTGTGGCTTTGACAGCCTGGACATAAAAATTCCCTTATCTGTTGTTGCCTGCTGGTCGCGCATGAAATAAAGGTTTGATAATGGGTCACTATTCGTTATCCTCATGTGTACTGCAGATGCCCCAGTGGAGCTCTTTAAATGAACCTCTGGCCTTAAAAGCAGTATGTCTATGAAATGGTTTGTGTCGTATTGATCGATATTCTGCTTCAGCTGGTTCTGTGCCTCAGCAACCTCAGAAGCATTTCCATCGAACTTAAGTATTTCTGCTGCCAAATTTATTAATTTTTCCCTTATTTCACTATTCCTTTCAGCTATATCTGCAATCGTTTTATCGAGGCGTATTACATCTACACCAAATTCCTCCTTTAATGTACTCTGAAGCATACTATGTTCAGATCTCGCCTTATACCTGCTAAATGCCCTTTCATAAAGTGATGCCTCTGGGTCAAGCAAACCAAAAAACATCTCTATTCCGGGCTTATGCATTGCAACCTTCCTTAACGTATTCCACTCAGCCTTAATTTTTCCTTCCATTTTTCTATCCTCCTTAATAAGTCTCAGCACCCAATGGCTTATATTTTATACTTTCGAAATTTGCAGCTCTGTTTAATGAAGATATTGTATCTACTCTCCCTTAATTCACTGATTTCATGGGAAATACTACCCTTCTGTCACC
>JBMFVV010000041.1:0-5221 GCA_049965815.1 Thermoplasmata archaeon
CTCGGTTGGCGTCGCCCGGACGGCCGACTCAAGGACATGAGCTGTCGGGTCGCGATGCTCAGAATGCAGACCGACGGTGTTACGTCCTCCAGTATCTGAGGCGTAACGCCTTCCGTTTTCCCGCGCTCGTTCAGGATTTCTGAAGGAGCATTTCCCGTCGCAGTCCGAGACATTCGGCCCGAGAGCGGCGGTTTGCCGCCGCCGATATCGTGGGACAGATCGGGCTGTGGCGTCCAATGGCTGGCACGGTTATCCCCGTCGTCCCCAGCCCGGCCAGCCGGCCGCGGGCTCCCGAAGGGACAGCCCAGAGCGGCCGGGCGAGCGCAGCGAGCGGCTGTGGACGCACGGGGATAACAGGCGGCGAGGTTGAATGAGGGGGACTGGTCGGTGGCCTTGCCGGGCTGGCGGTCGTATCAGCGCCCGTGAGAGCGTAGGGTCGGGTAAAGTGCACGACCCTATGAGTGCCAAGACCGTCGGACGAAACGCCCCGTGCCCCTGCGGCAGCGGGCTGCCATACAAGCGATGCTGCCGGGAAAAGGACCGGGCCGAGCAGTCTGCGCGGGACCGAGCTCGGTCGATCACGGAGCGAGAGCGGCAGGAGGCGGCACGGCAAGCGCAGCTTGAGGCCTTCGACGAGGCTCGCGCGCTGGATAATGCCTCCAATGCGGTCGTGGACCTATTGGAAGCCGGCAAGCTGGATGAAGCCGAGCAGGCCGCGCGGGAGCTGCTGGAACGGTACCCGGAGGTGCCCGACGGGCACGAGCGGCTTGCGAGCGTGTATGAGGCGCGCGGCGATCACCGGCAAGCAGCCGAGTGCTACCGCAAGGTGATCGAGTTCATCCACGCCAACCCCGATCACTTCGATCCGCAATACGAACAGTATCTGGTGGAAAAGCTGGCCGCGAGCTGACCGCTCGCCGCCTCCACCGCCGGCCCGCATCCGAGGGCTGGCTTCCCGACAATCCACTCGAAAAAGGCAGGACTCATGCATCGGATCGTACCGCTCGTGGGCTCACTACGAGAGCATCTGGATCGGTTGGCCGGCAAGCCCGAGGATTATCGGCCGGCTGCGTGCCCGGGGTGCGGGTTGGGACGACCGTGGTGCCACGGTCACTATGAGCGCAAGGCCGACCGGGACGGTGGGCGTTTGAATCCGATCCCGGTCCCGCGCTACGTGTGCAGGAGAAAAGGGGGATGCGGGAAGAGCTGCTCGAGGCTGACGAGCTGCCTGCCCCCGAGGCGCTGGTACCTGTGGAGTGTGCAGATGGCGGTACTGGTGTGTCTGCTCTTGGGTATGTCGCTCAACAAGTGCGCGGACACGGTCGGGTGCATCCTCGGTCCCTCTCAGCGCACGATCCGGCGCTGGTGGCGGTGGCTCGAGGCGCGTCACGCGCTCTTCAGCTTCCGGTTGCTCGATCGAGAGCCCGAGTGGGGCCGGGCGGTGCATTGGGCGGACTTCTGGCGCCGTGCGCTCGCGCAGCAACCGCTGCGGGAGCTCATGGCGTACCTCGATAATCAAGGACTGATCGTCCCGTAAATCTTCGGATCGCGAGCAGTCTGAGACAGGGCTGTTCGGCGTTCGTACACACCCCACAGGCTTTGGCCCCTGCCTCTCAGGCAGGGGTTTGGGGTTGCATGCGCCTCCAGTTGTTGCCGTGGAGAAGCGTATGAACGAGATCGATCCGATGGCCCTGTTCCGCCTCAGCGTGTTGGGACCGCTCATCAGCCGGCCGAAACTTCAGCGTGGGGAGCAGCAGGCGCTGCTGCGCGAGCTTGCCGCCAAGGAATACGATATCCCGGGCTCTCGCCGGCGGCATATCGCCGAGAAGACCCTGCAGGAGTGGCTGCTGAAGTACCGTCGGCAGGGCCTTCAGGGCCTCACGCCCCAGGGGCGTTGCGATGAGGGGGTCTCGAAGCTCTCGGCCGTGGTGCAGGAGCGCCTCCTGGCTGCCAAGCGGGACAATCCGCGCCGCTCGATCCGCGTGCTGCGCTGGATGCTCGAGCAGGAGGGACTGGTGGCGCGCGGGGCGCTGTCGCGCTCAGCGATCCATCGCTTGCTCAAACAGCAGGGCTTGTCGCGTCCGAGTGGCGCGGCGACGGTGCCCGAAGAGCGGCGCAGCTTCACCGCCGAGTGCGCGAATGAGATCTGGTACGGCGATGTGCTGCACGGGCCGCGGGCGCTCGTGGCGGGTCGAGCGCGCAAGACCTACCTGGTCTCGCTCATGGACGATGCCTCGCGGCTGATCACCCACAGCGCCTTCTGTCTGTCGGAGACGGCGCTCGAGATCGAGGGTGTGCTCAAGCAGGCGGTCTTGAAGCGCGGCCTTTGCAACAAGCTCGTCGTCGACAACGGCGCGGCCTATCGCTCGGTCTCTCTGCAGAGGATTTGCGCGCGGCTCGGCACTCACCTGATTTTTTGCCGCCCATATCACCCGGAGGGAAAGGGGAAGTTGGAAAGGTGGCACAGAACATTACGCGACCAGCTCTTGAGCGAGCTTGGGCCTGCGCCGCTCGAGCTGCCGGAGCTGAACGCGCGGCTGTGGGCATGGATCGCCGAGTTGTATCATCGAAGCCCTCATGCCGGGCTCAGCGGCCTGACTCCGCTCGCCCGGTATCAACAGGATCTCGGCCACATCCGCCTGCTGGGCCCCCTGGCCGCGAAGCTCGATGAGATCTTCCGTCATCGCACCGAACGGCTGGTCCGCCGGGACGGCACCGTCTCCTACGGCGCTCGCTTCTTCGAAGTCCCCTACGAACTCGCCGGCAAGAGGGTCCACTTGGTCGTCGATCCGCACACCCGCGCCGTCGTCGGCGTCGAGGGCAAGGATGGCGTCGCCCTCGGTGCCGCAACCCCCTTGGACAAGCTCGCCAACCGCCATCGCCGGCGGCGCAAGCCCCGCGATCCTGAGTCTGAGCCGGCGAGCCACTCGGCACCGGTCGCGCGTTCGGGACCGACGCTCATCGACACGGCCTACCTCGAGCATTACCGGCCCATTGCCGACGATCCGACCTCGGAGGAGAAGTAAGATGTACCTCGCTCACTTTGGCCTGCGACATGCTCCCCTCGGTAAAGAGGCGACCGAGCTGTGGGATGACGGGGCGCTCACGCTCCTGAAGGAGCGCTTCCAATGGCTGCTGGACTCCCCGGGCCTGGGGCTGCTGACCGGGGCGCCCGGCGTCGGGAAAACCGCGGCGCTGCGCTCGCTGCTCGCCGGCGTCAATCCTCATCGCTTCCAGGTCGTCTACCTCTCGGAGAGCGACTTCGGGCGGCTGGACCTGTATCGCGCACTCGCCATCGCTCTGGGCCTGAATCCGCCGAGCCGCCGCGCCCGGCTCTGGCGCGAGCTCAAGGCCCGCATCACCGACCTCGCCGACAACAAGCAGATCGTGCCCTTGTGGATCATCGATGAGGCGCAAAACCTCCCCGAGGAGTTCTTCCGCGACTTCCCCTCGTTCGTGAACTTCGCCTTCGACAGCCGTGATCTGATGACCGTCTGGCTCCTCGGCCATCCGCAGCTCGCGCACACCTTGGACCGCGCCGCGCACGCCGCCCTCGCCGGGCGCCTGCACGTGCGGGTGCATCTCGCGCCGATCTGCGAGCGCGAGCGCTTCGCGGCCCTCATCCAGCACGCCTTCAAGAGCGCAGGCGCCTCCCAGACCCTGATCTCGGACTCGGGCCTGGAGCTGCTGCGCCAGGCCTCCCAGGGGCTGCCGCGCCAGGCGGCCCGCATCCTGCGCGCCGCCATGCAGATCGCCGCCGGCAAAAAGCTGAACCATCTGCCCGACGAGGTGCTGAGCCAAGCGATCACGGAGTTGCGATGAACGCTGCTTTGGCCCACAACACCTTACCGGTCCAGCCGGCCTGTCAGCTACCGGCGCGTGCCGAGGCGCAACGTTGGCTCGTGACAGACCTATGGTTGGACGACGGCGTAGGACTGATCGGCGGGGAGCCGAAGTGCTATAAATCCTTCCTCGCACTCGATCTCGCCGTGTCCGTGGCTGCAGGCAGCCCCTGTCTGCGTCACTTCCCAGTGCCACGGCCCGGGCGCGTGTTGCTGTACGCCGCCGAGGATGCTCTGCACATCGTGCGCCGCCGGCTCGAAGGCATCTGTGCCGCCGCCGGCTGTGAGCTTGCGCTCCTGGACCTGCAGGTGATCACCGTGCCGACGCTGCGCCTGGATCTGCCGGCCGACCGCGATCGTCTGCTCAAGACGGTAGAGCACCTCAGGCCACGGCTCCTCATCCTCGATCCCTTCGTGCGTTTGCACCGGATCGATGAGAACGCGAGCGGCGAGGTCGCACCGCTCCTGGCGTACCTGCGCGAGCTACAGCGTCGGTACGAGCTCGCCGTGCTCGTCGTGCATCATGCGAAAAAGGGCGGTGGCAAAATCCGCGCTGGCCAAGCGTTGCGGGGCTCCAGTGAGTTCCATGCGTGGGGCGACTCCAATCTCTACATGCGCCGCGCCGGCAACGACCTCACCATGACTGTCGAGCACCGCGCCGCTCCTTCCCTGCCGCCGATCACTCTTGAGCTCATGCAACGCGAGAACGCCCTGGCGTTGCAGGTGTGTACCTCATCGAAACCCAAAGCCACGGCGTCCAACCCAATCGACGAGCGCATCTCTGAGGCGCTCGAAGCGGCCGGCCGCTCCATGCCACTCGCCGAGCTGCGCGAGATCTGTCGTGTGCGCAACGCCACGCTGCACGAGCGACTCACCACCTTGACCCGCGCCGGTCACGTGCTGCGCGACGCCAACGGCTATCGCCTCGCGCCCAGCGCTTGACCCGACCCAACGCCGCCACCTTCCCGTTCCGTTCCCAAATCTCTCTACAGCAAATCGGGAACGGAACGGCTCCCTCCATCCATCCCGCACTCACCCAGGCCCCCGCCGCCGTTCAGATGCTCCAGCTCAGCCTCACTTCACGCGATCTGTCTGCCTGGAACAGCTTGGGACTCTCCGCCCGATTTATCGCGAGACGTAACACACGTGCCGCTCGACCCACACCTTGGGTGGCTCGTAGTGGTATCGCTCGCTGACTTCCTCCCCGATCCGCTCGCGCACCCAGCACGCTCCATCGTGCTCGCACCACTTCTGCTCAGGGGCCAGGTCGTGCAGGATCTCCTGGCGGGGCAGATGGGAGGGCTGCGGCATTCACGGCACCCTGCTCCAGGGCCATGGCGCAGGCCGTTTCCAGGTTATCTAGACCATATTCCCGGGCC
>JBMFVV010000042.1:0-5094 GCA_049965815.1 Thermoplasmata archaeon
CCAATCATGTTGATAACAAAGCAGATGTGAAATAATCTGAGAGCAAAAGAGTTTTGATCCATTACAAATAAGAGATCCTTGTGATCTTCCGATACTCATGAGTGCGATTCAAAATAATGTGGATATACTTTTGACCGGTGATAAGGATTTTCTTTTGCTGCGTCTACAGGGATTCTATTTGCGTATATTAAGCCCCGCTGAATACTACGAATGGAGAATCAGCAAGCATAAAACTCAAATTCAGTTGTGAATCGATTGATCATGGGTATATCCATGATTTATCCTGTTGGCAATGCAATGATCGTGATAATTCCATGCGCTCTTTTGATCTGCGAACAGTTTTATAAACGTTCTTCCCGTCCTTCCTATTCTTCCGTATTCGGACACGACTGCATACACCCCATCCAAAAGTGTGTCACATACCGGATGGAGGACATAAAATCTTTTCATATTCCTGCTTTCGTCTATCTTTATGAATTTAATCCTGTTATCCGAGGTCATAGCACATCCCCACAGTTGGTGGTTCATTTCGTTTTATAGATTCAGCTATCGCTTTCCGCCTTCCATCTGTGAGAGGAGGTTTTATATGATAAGGAGACCAGCTCCGCTTTAACACATCTGAAAGTTTATCCCAGTCTGCTTTCGTTATGGGCACGCCAAACGCTTTCAGGTAATTATAGCCATCCTCGAGGTTTAGAAAAGGATCCGTTATGTTTTTCAGGTACGAAAGGGTCATTTTCAAACTTTTAACTTCATTTTCCATATCTGCAAGTCTGTTTGATATTGCATTGACCTTTTCTGACAGATCAGACATATTGTCCTTATTGAAAAGTTTTTCTATCAAAGTCACAAAGGCACCTCCTATCGTGCCTCCAAGCATCCCGACTGCAAAAGTGTTTCCTTTGTTTTTGTTTATCGATTCTATAGCCTTATCCAGTTCGTGCTCGATCATCTCATAACTTCTATTCGTAACTTCATCTGCAATTGAAGACTCCATACTTTTTAATTCTTGAGTTATGTAAGCGTTTATCTTTTTTTCGGCATCTGAAGATATCTTGTCTTGAACAGACGAGATAGAAGTGGAAATAGATTGCAATTTTGCATCTATAATCTGATTGAGTGCATCCTGGGTGGAATTCATAACGCTTTTTTGAATTCTTGGAACCGGAGGAAGGTTCTGACTTACGGAAAGATGTCTTGCATGGTTGAAAGCTGCATACCTTATCGTTTCGTAAATTCGTGTTGAGATGCCGAACTTTTTTAGTATGAAAGTGTTTGGATGAGGGCGCATTCTTCCATCTTTCATGTTGATAAGTTTCTCAAGGTCGTCTTGAGAAAGATTTCTGACGGCTTTGGATAATTTAAATTTGAAAGTTTTAAAAGCCTTTGCGGTTGAAGGTTTTAAGGATTGCGGGTTGATAAGATGAATTCTCATCCATAAGTTGTCATGAGTGGGATAAAGGGCAGCATTGTATCTGGCCATAAAAGATACAAATCCATCGAAGTCCATGTCGAGCCTCCTAACACGTATATGTACAAATATAATAATACCATAAATACAGATGAAATGTTGAAAACAACGTTTTGAATAAATGAACAATTATTTTAAACATTATGCGGTAAAAACAAAATAATGCTACTAAACTCTTTGCTGAAATATGCGTGTTATTGTACTCAAGAGATCAACGATAATCGGGCAAACAAAAATTCGCCCTCTATACGGCGAAATAATTCATCTTGACTTCAATTCCCGCGCTTTATTCTCAAACGTTTTTTGGGAGGATTTTTCATCAGATATTCAAAATCGGAAATATCCTCGTTGCCTTTTTCAGCGTCCATTTCAGCGTAAGAAGTTGAAGTATCGAATATAATCACTTGTTTTCTATCTTTTCCATACTTTTGTTGCATAAATTTCAACAACGTATTCACCAGCGTTGATTTACCTGATCCCGTTTTCCCACCAATTGCTATATTTATTTTCGCTCACTCCTTTGTGGAGTTCGTTCCGTCAGTAACGACGGGACTTCCCGACATTTTGGAAAATACATTATTTTGTTCCTTTGTGGAGTTCATGACGTGAGGAATGACAAGGCTTTCCGGCGTTTCGGAGGACATATTTTTGCTTTTATCCTTTGTGGAGTTTGTTCCGTGAGGAATGACGGGACTTCCCGACGGTTGTGCTATTACACCATCCATTCCTTGAATCATGGTTATATCAGGAGTAATTATATATTTTGGTTGATTTCTTGAAGAATATTGAACAGGTGCTTGTTGTGGAGCAGCAAAATTTTGTGGAGTTGGATTTGGCTGGCTGAAATCAGATAGAGAAGGCGGAATTTGAATTACAAAGAAAGCAGTTAGTCCGCTTATGACTCCAAATAGCACATATCATTACTATAGAGGCAATTCTTGGAGGTGATCCAATGAATCACTGATATCGAGTCCCAGCATTTCCATCGTTGATAGATAATAATCCGCAAGCGCCTCGAAGTATTGCTAACACTGACTCCGCAATCTCCACGAATGGAGAATATGCCATTCGAAACGTTGAAAAGTCCCGTCGTTACTAAGACCACAAAAGCCACAGAGGATAAAAATGAAAATATGTCCTCCGAAACGTCGGAAAGCCTTGTCATTCCTCACGTCATGAACTCCACAAAGGAACAAAATAATGTATTTTCCAAAATGTCGGAAAGTCCCGTCGTTACTGACGGAACGAACTCCACAAAGGAACAAAAAAAATGTGTCTTCCGAAATGTCAGAAAGTCCCGTCATTACTGACGGAACGAACTCCACAAAAGTTAATTTTCACTTTGCAAAACAGGTAAAAGCAAGCATATCCTCAAATCTGAAGAAGAGCTATATTATATCTGACTTTTATTGAGTTTTTGAAAATCTCTAAAACCTATTCGAATTTCGATGAAATAAGGATTTTCTTTGTTTTTTTATGGACGTCTATGTATGTCTATGGACGTTTAGAGGAACTTTTTCCATCTTTTTGACCTCCATGTACGTCTATGGACGTTTATGTACGTCTATGGACGTCTACGACTATTGACTTTTATTTTTGTGTCTTCCACAAAGAGAACAAAGGGCACATCGTAGAACTAAACCTCGGCCTCTGACAAAGATGCCCGTATACGCCCCATACGACGTCGTGGCTGGGCTTTGGAGAGAGGAGTAAGTACTTTGGTACCAAAAACAGAAGTACCCCCCTATTTTGAGCCTCTATGAGCGTCTGGCGGGCTGATTGTGTTTTGACTGGTTTTGTCTGTTATCTTTCTCGAAAAGAGCATATCGTTTTAACCTCTTTTAAATCTATTTTCTCTCTTGCGCGCGTTATGGCCACGTAGAGGAGATTTATTTCCTCGACTGTTTTTTGGATCTTAATTTCAGATGTTTTTTGCATATCCATGAATTTCGTCAAACTTTCAGCTGCTTTTTTATCTTTGCCGATATGTCCGGATAATCGTCGGTCTGGAACGTGTATCCACATAGTAAAAAGGTATACCTCATCTCATTCGAGCCCTTTGGATGTATGTGCCGTCGTCAGATACACATCCGCATCTGTTTCATACTGCTCGATTGCGCGCTGAAAACATCTTTCTATGCTGTTCGGCTTTTTCACAGATACTTTTATTGCCGAGGTAAGTTCTACGTCTTCCATCCGCTTTGCATAGTCTTCAAGGTCATCGAGACTTTTGAACTGTGAAAGAAACAGAAGGTCAGATGGTACTGCGTAATTCATCTTTCTGTTTGTGAATATCTTGGTGATTGACATCGGAAGTTTGAAGAGTTCCGCCGGATCGCGAACCGTCCTTTAAAGGCATTTGTGCTTATTCAGAAAGGAAAAGCAATAGTTTTTTGACCTTTTGGAGAAATGCTCTTCTTGATTTTGATTGCTTAGGTAATACCGGCAATAATACCGGTAGGAATATTGTGCTTATTGAGTGCTTTTGGATAACACTTTGTTGGTGCCATTTCTACAACCAAAATGTACCAAAAAGATACACTATTGATTTGGGATGTATCTGGGAGGTTAGCCGGGTATGTGTTTTGATCTGACAATGGTAGTATTATAAGCAGGGTACGGTGCGATGCCATATGCCAGATCATAAAGTCTGTTGGTTTTGGATGTGGCCAAAAGATAAGGCAAGATTTCGGATGTATAAAGCATAATAAAACGTTATGCCTTCTTACGCGCTCTGCGCATGAAGAATGTTTTGGACAAAAAGTCAAAGCATAAATGGAAGTTACCTTTCAAAAGATCAAGCAAATACTATATTTATCGAATAGAGAACATTTACCATGTATGCTGTTTATTGATTTGTAAATGCGCAGAGGGCAAAAAATGCGTAAAGAATCGCTATGCAAATGATCTAACTCGATTACATTATGTTGCATTCACTATGCTCGTTTCTTCGAAGATGTTTTTTATTCCTCATAGATAAGGTAAAAACCACTGCAACCACTATAACAGATAATAAGAACACTATAACAGATAATAAGGAAACCACTACGTTTCCATTCCTCATAGGTAAGGTAAACACTAAAATGAAAGCACTACAACAGCTAAAACTTTTCAGAGATTGCTTTCTTTAATTACTTTAATTACTTGTGCGTGAATTTCGAACACTGAGATTGTGATGATCCCCTAAAACTGTATAAAGTCAAGTAAAAATTGATCCACTGCGCCCATTAACCTCAGTTATTTCTTTGCTCCTTGCCTCCTTTTGTAACTTTCTCCGTTCCAATTATCTCAGTTTTCGGAAAGGTTTATTCAAGATGGTGGATCAATTTTTGTGGACGGCGTGGATCATTTTTATCTTACCAATTACAAAGACCTTGTTAATTAACTTTTGATGAAAATGGGACACTTTCAGCCATTAAATCACTATTAAATCACTAGCATTTTTCAATAATAAGAAATTAAATTAAAATAAGCAGAACCATATACACCTCTTCCAAAGTGATAATAATTGTTAGCAATGACTAGATAATAGTTCCCTGAAGGTAAAATATTTGTGTAACTATCGAGGTAATATTGTGATCCATTATAAAACTGTGTTAGATCCCACTTAGACAGATAAGCAG
>JBMFVV010000043.1:0-4804 GCA_049965815.1 Thermoplasmata archaeon
CACTTGTAAACTTCTTGAAAAAGGAAGATTTTTCCATTACTAGCCATTAACAGAGAGTATAATAGGATTACTTGAAATTTAGCAGATATGTTACAAGGAATGGCTAATAACAATATACAACTAAAAGAGAGGTCAGTTATTAGCAGATACCACAACACGAGCGCATTAAGGACGTATGCTATTGTGACATCATCATGAGTGTTATAATTAATTTCGGATTGGTGCACATTTGGTGTTCATCGCTGGCTACGTCCTTTTCCCGACGCTTCCTGTATTCTTAGCTATGAAAGTCCCAACTAACGACCCAGATATAGTGAGTGCAGCAGTCACCAGGAGCATTAAAGTCAGGAGAATGGTCGATCCTATTCCAGATATTGCCGCCACTTCACCGATTACAGGAGACAAATACCCCGTGGGGAGTGTGAGGAATACAAATGAGACGGAAATAATTCCACCGATGAAGGAAGAGACCACAGATATGAGATACCCCTTTCTCACGAGTAAAGACCCAACTAGACCAGCTATGATAACAGTATACCATATCCCGGTCAGCAGTAGCGCAAATGCAATTACAGCTATTACCACGAGCGCAATCAGCAGACCACTCACTTTCCCAATCTTCATGATGCACCTCCGGGATTCAACACTATGACGGACATCACTTCACTCCTTGGAATTGATGTTGAGGAGGCATAGAATACAAGGGGGAGGTATGTGCCGTTGATCCAGTCATTGACATAATTTGAATACAATGGGCTCTCAGGATTCTCACTCTGCCCGCCAGGATAAACACCGAATGAATCCGAAATGTTGCCGAGATTTGCAACCATTTCCCAGCTCTGGCCACCGGTCGGGTAATTGTCTGGACCCACGCCCGAAGCGTCATTGGGAGTATTGAAATCTCCTCCCTTAGGGATGGGACCGACATTGAATTCAGAAAGGCCAAAAAGATTTGGGAACAGGAATCCATAGAAGTGACCCCACGTATAATTCCCAGACGGATATTTTGATTCCAGATACTGCATGGCCTGAATCACGGATTCCGAGACAAGGGTCTTCATTGACTGGTTCGTGAATGGCTCTGCCGAACCGTTTATAATGATACCGAGAAGTACGTCCTCCATCGATGCATAACCGGCAGTATTTGGAAGACTGCCACCCATTGCAGATGGGACTCCGAGAGAGCTGTTATACTCAAACCACCCGTGTTGCCCAAGAAACGGGAGGAATGTGTTGTTAAAGAGATATGTGTATGTGAAGAACCAAATGGAGGCGGCAAGGGAGTTTTCAGTCATATTATAGTTCCATTGCGATAAGAGAGAATATGCCTTTGCAACCGTAGCATTTGAGCTATCGCTCATGTAAGACAGCAAGTGTGGCACGGCAGCTTCTGCCTCATAGTCTGTGTAATTTGTCCCCTGGAAATTTATGATGTTATTCACCGATAGCATGGGATGCTGTTCGAGGTAGTTTACTTCCATCTGAGCCCTGTATCCATCTGAAAAGCTATTGGTCATGCCAAACCAGTATGGATAAGAAGGCCCGACCTGTCTTTGGTTTGAGCTCACTATGAAACCTTGTGGAGGATTTACCACCTGTGGCACGGATGAATATGGAATGGAACCTGAAATGAATTCACTTCCGTCACCTGGCATTATTGCAGCAGGATTGTATGTTGTTCCTGAAAATATTGGATAGAACGCTGGGGAAATGTCTGCTATAGTAGTCCTGCTTGCGAATGCAAAATTCTGATAGGGAGCCTTCCATATCGATAGATCACTCTTGAACTGTGTCCAGTTGGCAGCCAAATTTATCTTTAGAAGGGAACCTATCTCATTGCTGACGATATTCCCCATCCAGTCCATCACGATGGCAGTGCTTCCATTTTGAACCATCACTGGACCAAGGTTTGTCCAGTTAACGTCGAAGCCATTTATACTGTATTCAGTAAGTGGATGAAGCGTGCCGTTCCACTCATAATCGCTCCCTACTATCTTCTGCTCGAAGAAGAATGTACCGTCAGCTATTGCCTGAGTATCCGTCAGCGTCCAGGCAATATTCTTATTAAAGCCTATTATAACAGCAGGGGCCCCTGGAAGTACAACACCATAAACGTCAATCCCTGGCGCAACCAACTGCACCTGGAACCATATTGCTGGCAATGAGAACCCCAGGACGGGCCCCCCCATCAGTATTGGCGAACCTGTAGTTGTTCTGTTGCCTGCAATAATTATTTCGTTGCTATGGTCAATTGTGGGTACGGGGAAGTATGTTGGCGGATCGTAACGGAACTGCTGCAGAAGATCACTCGCAAGGGATATGACCGTAGAATTCACAGGATAGGTGTTATGTGAAATATTCAACACTGTTTCGTTCGGCATACCACCATAGCCTCCGTAATAATAGCTCTGAACGGGGGAGAAAGTCGGGAATAGATCATAAGTATAGTTGCCGAGGAGGCTATGAATGATTGAAAGCTTAAGCCCTTCGTCGCCGAACTCCAGCTGCTGGGCCATTATTTCCTGAACTGCATACGAATAAATAGGCGTCCAATAATATGGCTGCACGCCGAGAAGTTTGAATAGAACTGGTGTAAGGTGATTAGATGTGGAATAATTGATGTAAGAATTTATGCCGGCGGAGTAGGATATCATTGCCTCCTCGGTGAGGAGATCGGTTGAATTGGTTGAAGCATTGCCAACAACACTGTTCCAATCCTTCTCCGCTGTTATAGGTGCCCCTGTAAATGTCTGGAATCTATCATAGTTCTGGTATGAACTACCGAAAAATTTTGACATTTGCCCCATGCCTTCCAGACCAAACACTTCGAGCTGTTCCAGTCTTTCCCTTGCCTGGACAAACCCGAGCGCGAAGTATAAACTCTCTATGTTAGGAGCATAAAAATGGAACACGCCGGAACTATCCTGGACAACAACTACCTTTCCTGTCAAACCTGGAAGTGAAAATGTTTCATTTCCTACCACCAGGTTTCTGGAGTTCTGGATCACGCCAGTGGAAGGGTTGAGGATTGAAAGTAAGGGAGTGAATGTTCCCATGAGAACAATAACAACTATGATCACTACCGCCAAAACAGGGGGAACAATTGCCCTCTTCTTCATATTTCATTCAATTAGTTTTGGCTTACTTAAGGTTTATGCTTTTCTTACGGATCAGTGACGGATTTCAGTGATCTGTGAAATGTAGTGCTATACCTCCCCATGGTCAAGATCAATTTCTGCAACTATGACGTAATTCTTCTGTATGCCCTATTGTCTCGCACTTGCACCACTATCGATGTTACTCCCACAATAAAGAATATGACAAATAAAATGTAACCGACATTCCACACAGTTCCATTTTGAGGTCCTGGAGGATATGTCAGGAAACCGATAAAATTTAGGAGATAGAAAATTACGCCTGATCTATTGCATCAGCATCCTCTCGCTTGGAGGTAAGAGATGCGTACAACATAACGTCCTCCCTGCTGAACTTACCGAATGATGTAACGTCTCCGAATGTAAGGCTGTTCTTTGTTAGGGTTCCTGTCTTGTCGGAGCAGAGGACATCCATGCTCGCAAGCTCCTCAATGGATACGAGTCTTGTCACAATTGCCTTCTTTTCGGCGAGCGAGAGTGCACCAAGTGCCATAATGACAGTAAGCACGACTGGCAGTGCAATGGGAATGCTTGCAACCAGCAGGATCAAAAAGAATAGCAAATTGCTAAGCAATGGGTATCCTAGGTGGAAACCATAATAAAATACGAATGTACTAAGAACCAAGGCCACCCCTACAAGTAGATAAACTATCTTTGAAATTATCTTTGATAGACCAGTGACATTAGATGCTGTCGCAACAAGGTGCGTAGTTTTTCCAAAGAGTGTGTTTTCTCCTGTGGCAGTTACCACCGCACTCATTTCACCCTGTTTTATTATTGACGCTGAGAACACCACATCTCCTAAATGAGCCTCAACTGGAAGCGATTCTCCAGTAAGTGCAGATTGATCAATTGATAAGAATGCCCCGTCAATTAGTTTTCAATCGCAGGTATAACATCACCCATTCTCAATCTGATTACGTCTCCACGGACCAGATTTCTAGCCTCTAAAGTCTGCCACTTGCCGTCCCTTAGGACCCTGGATTTAAGTGCAAGTTTCTGCATCAGTTGCTTGATTGCATTACTGGCACTCTGTTCCTGCCAGAAGGTGACTATTACGTTAGTAAGGAGCAGGATCACGATCAAAGTAAAATCATCCCAGTGATGAATAATCGCAGAAACAACCGCAGCGGCCTCTATAGCTATAGGCATTGGGCCATAGAAGTAGAGAAGAAATTTCTTTACCGGATTTACTTCCTTTTCTGTTATCTCATTATACCCCTCCTTCCCTATTCTGTTGTTTGCCTCAATGGTTGTCAGACCGCTACGGCTAGAATTAAGCTCCTTGAATGCATCATCTACCCCCATCTTGCTAAAATCTATGTTTTTCTCAGTCATCTATCTCATTTTTTTAGATTTTCTCTCTTTTAGGCATATCCACCTACCATACTTGACACTTTCATTGTCTCCCAATTATACACTGTGAGGACATATGATATTTCTGGAATTCACAACTAGTTCTCTTTTTTCTTATTTATGGTCCAACGCCTAATTTATTACACTTTATGAATTCTTCACTTATTGATTCCTTAAACCTGGATTTTGCAAATGGAAGTGACCACGAAAGTCTATAGAACAGGACTTGAACGATGTGTTTAAGATGCATTTCCGAAAAGATAAACGCATTTGATATCTGTCTCTTCAATGAC
>JBMFVV010000044.1:0-4206 GCA_049965815.1 Thermoplasmata archaeon
GTCAGAAGAGAACTTGTCATCCTTTCGCATCTCTTCACCGTTGCCAGCAAGGAATGGGGCATGTCAGGTCTTTGAAATCCCGTCCAAGCCATCCGCCTACCTTCCGGTCGAGGAGTTTCCCGGGATCGCCGCCTGAACCCCGGGGAAGAAACGGCTTTCCTGGATGCTTGCGAGAAATATGGAGGAGACCTCCCTCATGTTGTCCCACGGCCATGTCAAAGTCAGGGGCACCCATCCCGGCCTATGAATAGGAGCGGCAGCCTCAGAAAAAAGGGCTGGCTTTTTTTCTTCGACTTCTATATGCTCGCTCCATGGATCCTTCTCCCGACCCCAACTCCCTGGACCGGCATCGGTTCGATACGCTGATCGTCCGTCCCGTCGAAGCCTCCGAGCGAATTCGGTGGGACGAAGAGATGCGGGCTCACCACTACCTCGGCTTCCGGACCATGCCCGGGGAGTCGATCCGCTATGTCGCCCTTCTCGACGGGGAGTGGGTCGCCCTCCTGGGGTGGGGATCCGCCGCCTGGAGCAATGGATACCGGGACCGGATGATCGGATGGACCACGCCCCAGCGGGCCCGGCGTCTGTGCTATCTCGCCAACAACCTGCGCTACCTCATTCTTCCGGGGGGCCGTCGTCCCCACATGGCCTCCAAGGTGCTGGCTCTTTGCATGCGCCGGCTTTCATCCGACTGGGAAATCCGGTACGGCCATCCCATCCTGTTCGTCGAGACCTTCGTCGATCCCGCCCGCTTTTTGGGAACGTGCTATAAGGCCGCAGGGTTCCACGATCTTGGGGAAACCAAAGGGTACCGAAGAAACGCCGGACGATACGACTACCACGGGGAGGTCAAGCGCCTCTTCGTCCGGTCCCTGAGAAAGGATGCGCTTCGTCTTCTCTCTTCCCCCGACAACCTCCCTATTTTCCAGACAAAGGAGGCCCGCGTGCCCGTCAAGGCTCTCAGCAAAAAAGACATCCAGTCTCTCATGGACGATCTGTCCCAGGTGACGGATTCCCGGAAGCGGCGGGGAATCCGTCACTCCCAGACATCCCTCATCGCCACCCTCGTGTGCGCCATTCTCTCCGGCGCCTGCCATACGCTCGCCATGGCCGAATGGGCCGACAATCTCTCGAACGCCCTCAAAAAACGCCTGGGATACCGGCAGCACCCCGAGACAAAGGTCTGGGTCGCTCCCTCCGAGCCCACCCTGCGTCGCGCCCTCCAGTCGATCGACGTCCTGAAGGTCGAGCAGGCGATCTCGGGCTGGCTTACGCGGATCCTGTCCAAGTCCGGATTGGCAGACGAGGTCCCGGCCCTCTCCGTCGACGGCAAGACCGTCCGGGGAGCCTCCAGGGCCGAGGGCGGTCAGAAGGTCCACCTCCTCTCCGCCTTCCTTCAGAACCGGGGGATCGTCGTCGCCCAGAAGAACGTGGACGAAAAGACCAGCGAGATCCCCGAACTCCGCGCTCTTCTCGCCCCGATGGAGATCGAGGGTCAGATTGTGATCGCCGATGCCCTGCATACCCAAACGGAAACGGCCCGGTTCATCACCGAAGACAAAAAGGCCGATTATGTCTTCACGGTCAAAAAAAACCAGCCCACCATGGTCGAAGACATCGCAAGCCTCCCCTGGGAGGCTTTTCCCCCCTCGGCAAACTGCCTCGACAATCGATAAAGCCCATGGCCGAATCGAGCGTCGGACCCTCACCGTCAGTTCCGAACTGAAAGAGCTCTTCCCCCAGTTTTCCTTTCCCGGCCACCAGCAGGTCTTCCGGCTCGAACGCCAAACATCCAAACTCGATGGAAGTCATCCCACCACGGAAGTGGTCTACGGAGTCACCAGCCTCTCTCCAGAAAAGGCCGCCCCCGCCCGCCTCCTCTCTCTCGTCCGCCGACACTGGGGCATCGAGGCCCATCACTGGATCCGGGACGCCGTTTTCGGGGAGGACAAAAGCGCCACGAGAAAGGGTTCTGCGCCCGTTTTCATGACCCTTCTCAGAAATCTCGCGATCGCCCTTCTCCGTCTATCCGGGCGGAATCAAATTGCGGAGTCCCTGCGGTTCTTCTCCTGGAAGCCCTCCCGGGCGGTGTCTTTCCTCGGATTCTAAGCCGGGTTCCCGAAAAAAAGCGAAACTCCTTTCCCCTCACCGAAAGGCAGGGCCGCCCCCGGTGCGTTTTTTGGGGGGATAAGAATCCGGAAAATCCTGACCTTCTTCCTTGGATCCCCCCTTCATCCCGAAAATTTTCTCGTTTTCTCTCCGACTTTTAAAAATCTCCTCCGTTTTTTAACTCCAATCAGGCTTCGAGGGGGAACTTTGACGTGGTCGTGCCCTAGGGGGTGAGCGACAAATTTTAGGACCAAAAATAATCTTGCAAGTAACTATTTTAAGGCATGACTGTTGACTCATAACCTCAGGCTGCCAACTTGCTGGCTTTGCGCTCCCAGAACGACTCGTAGCGGCCGCTTTTGATGCTGCATCGAAGGGCCAGTATCGCATTGGCTCCTGCGACGCTCCAATGCATTCCCGACTTTTTAAGACGGCCCCCGACGACCGACTTGCAGCCGGCTTCGACGACTCCGCTCGAGGTGCAAAGCCCCATGGAACGAAACTCTGGATAGCGCATTCGCTCCCGGTTGTTCTGAAAATAAGTGCGGCATTGTTGTGCCTCCGGAAAACGGGAGGAATAGAGGCCGATCTCCTTGATCAGATCGTCCATGCGGCCCCCGTCAAGCTCTTCATAGCGATACCGGGTCCATTCCTCCGCCTTGGGAGTGGAGCCGAAGAGAGCCTTCGAGAGGTCGGAGAGGTGCTGCTTTGCATGGAACCGATCCACAATATGGATCGATCCGGGAAAGAGCCAGTCGGCGGTTTTCCAGATCCATGTGGCCCCATCTCCGAGGATGACGACGCGGGCGGCCTGTGAGACACCTCTGCGTTTCGCCTCGCGCTCGACCCGCTTGGCAAAGTCCGAGAGTTCCGTGCCGATATCCCCGCAGGCAGCGCTTTCGATCGACGCGGAATAAGAAACCGATCCGGGGTCCCGGACCGGGATTCCGGCCTCGTTTGTCGTATTGGCTTCCCAGAAATCGATCATCTTCGCCTCGCGAGTTTTTGAGGAGCCGTCTTCCTGTTTCCCTTTTCTCCCGGCCGTTTCGCGCGACTGTATCGGGACGCCTGTCCCGTCCATGCCGCCATAGATTGTCCTTTTCGTGGGCGGGCGGTGATGATCGGGTTCCACGTGCTCCCGTTCGTCTTGAACGATCTGCTCTCCCAGGGATTTGGCGATCCGTTCGACCTGTTTTTCCGGGATCCGGATCCGTGCCGCTTGAAAAAGTAAGTCGCTGGATCTCAAAAAGTCCGTCTCGGCTCCGAAGAGGCCCGTCAGATAGTGTACTTCGGGAGAGATACCACTCCCGTCGAGTCCCAGACGGGCGTCGTCTGGGAAGAGCCCTTTCCGGCACGAACGACAGAATCCGTAACGCCGGCGAAGCTCGACTCTTCCGAAAGACGTCGTAAACGTCTTGGACTTCCTCCCCTTGTTCTGGAGGGCCCGTCCGCACTCCGGACAGAGGAAGGGAGCCGGGTTGAGCTCGATCTCTTCGTTGAGGCGAGACTCGATGTTGCGGGCGGTCTCCTCGAGCATCCGGTCTTTGACGACTCTCTCCATGGCCCCAAAATCCAATCTCTTGGATGAGCGCAACATCGTCTCGCTTATCTCCCCGATGATCGAGCCAAACGACAGGTTCGGCCCTGTATCGGGGGAAGTCGTTCTCGGGGCAGAGTCCTTGAAAGACGGGGAGGACGACTCGCTGCTCTTCCGGGCGGAAAGCAGGGCGAGGAGATCCTGAAGGCGATTCTTCTCATCGGATCCGTCCGGAACCTCCTGAAGCTGCTGAAGCAAAGCCAATTCCATCTCGAGAAGAATCTCCTGTGCGTTTTGGACATTTGTCACTGGCGGGCCTGTGTGGGGCCTTTTTCGAGGGCTCATGGAACGCTCCTTATGGATAGTGGGAAGTTTTTTAACGGTCCTCCTATCCATAACAAAATTCCATGGAGATGTCCAGCGTGTTTGGCTTGTAGATGAAAATGGATCCTGATCAGTACTTTTCTAATCACTGCCTCGAAAGATCATTCCCTGGAGACGAGTCCTAAAATTTGTCGCCCACCCAGTCTTCGTCGTTGTCTGGACTTTTGTCATCGGTC
>JBMFVV010000045.1:0-4093 GCA_049965815.1 Thermoplasmata archaeon
ATAGTCTTCAGTTTTGGTAACTATCCCATTCTCTTTATCCCTTTTCAAAATGCCTTTGTCCCTTTCTTCTGGGTTTCCGTATCCCCCTCCGCCTGCAGTCTCGATTCTGAATGCCTCTCCCTCTGATAGTTCAATGGTCTCCTTTGTTCCTATTCTTCTCCAATGCCCCTTCTTGAAGATTGAAACTTTGGTGGGTTGACCGGGTTTTCCGCCGGTTAACCCCCACGGCCTATGGATACCCCTCTCTGAAAGAACGGTAAGCGTCACGTTCCCTTCTGCTACCCTGTATTCTCTGATAATCCCGCAACCCCCTCTGAACCTGCCTGCACCCCCGCTATTTGGTCTAAACTCATATCTGGTTATAAAGAGCGGAAGGCTCTTTTCAATGTCTTCAATGGGAGTATTCATGGTATTGGTCATGTTGGAATGGACACCATCGACACCGTCCATCCCCTCCCTGCCGCCCAACCCGACTCCTATGGTCTCGTAGAACGCCCAGGTCTTATTCTTGTATATCCCTCCAATCATGATGTTGTTCATTGAACCTCCAGCCGCGGCAGGGACTATGTCAGGCATGGCCCTGCTCATGGCAAGGTAGAGAAGATCGGCATTTCTCTGGCTCGTTTCCACATTCCCGCCTGAGACTGGTGCTGGAAAAGCAGGATTCAGTACCGTCCCCTCTTCAGCCTCTATTTTTATGGATTTGAATGTCCCGAAGTTCACGGGAACGTCCTCACCAAGGAGACTCCTGAACACAAACTGTACTCCAGATATAGTAACTCCCAGCACAGCGTTCAACGGGAATAGAACCTGCTTATCAGTCCCCGCATAATTCACTCTGATTTCGCCTCCCCCTATGCTGACTCTCACCTTCAGTTTAATGTCTTTTCCGTCTGGAGATTCCAGATAGTCCTCTGCTTCGTATGATCCTTTTTTCATATCCCTGATCTTTGTAAGAGTCATTCTCTCCGCATACTGGAAAGCATCATTGTTTGCTTCAATGAACGCTTCGACCCCATACTTCTCCAGTATCTCCTTCACCCTCCTTTCACCCGTCAGATTCGCAGCTATCTGTGCCTTAAGGTCCCCCTTCCTTTCATATGGATTTCTGGAATTGATGGAAAATAATGAAAAAACATCCCTATTGAACTCATTTTTCCTTATCAGGAAAACTGGATCAAGTATCAGCCCCTCCTCATAGAGCGATCTGGCATCGGATGATATGCTGCCTGGAACCTTCCCCCCTATATCGGAATGGTGAGCCTTGTTAGCGGAAAACCCCATCAACCTACCCCTGAAAAATATTGGTCTTACAACAGTAACGTCATTGAGGTGTGTTCCCGCAATGTAAGGATTGTTCACAACAATCATCGAACCCTCTTCTATTTCCATCGACTCCCTTTCCATGTAGTCCAGCGTATTCCTCAATCCCCAGGGCAGAGAGCCGAGGTGGACAGGGATGTGTTCCGCCTGAGCGAGCAGGTTGCCATTCGAATCGAATATGGCAGCAGAATGATCCATCCTCTCCTTGATGTTGGGAGAATAAGCGGAATTTCTGAGTGCAATCCCCATCTCCTCGCTCCCGTAGAACAGCGAATTTCTGATTATTTGACTTGAAAATCGGTCCATCTCAATTCCTCCTTAGTATCACGTCAAGATATTTGTCAACCGCCCATGACCATCCGGGGTTCACGACAACTGTTGAGTCGTAGCCCTCTATGATGGTTGGACCAGCTCCCTTAGAGCCGGCCGGTATTCTCTCTCTTGTGAATATTGGTGTATCGACGAATCCGCCATTGAAGTATACCCGTCTCCTGGATTCGCCAGCCAAGTGACCGCCTTCATTGTGCTCCCTTATCTCAATCTTTGGAACACCTGCCTTTGCAATGACCCTTGTGTTCACCACTTCAATCGGGTCGTCTGAAAAATAACCGTATATTTTCTTGTGCTCATTCTTGAAGAATGCAAATGGGTCGGTATTCCCGGTCAGGGGAACGGAGAGCTCATAGGACTGACCCACGTAGTGCATATCTAGATACTTTTCAATATCCACGTTCTGGAAACCCTCCCTCCTGAGGGACTCCCTTGCCTCATCAGCTAGAGCAGAGAGCTGTTTTTCAATTTTATCCATTGCAAGACCTATTCCAGACCTAGAAAATGGCCTCACTATGTCGACTGTCAAAAGACCGTATGCAGAGAACAGCCCAGGGTTGGGAGGTACAACTATCTCCTTAATCCCAATCTCTTCCGCAAGATCGCAGGCGTGAACAGGCCCTGCACCACCGAAGGTCATCATGGTAAAGTCCCTCGGATCCCTTCCTCTTTCAATACTGACTATAGATATTACCTTGGCCATTGCGTTGTTTATGAGCTTGACGATTCCGTCAGCTGCAGTAGTAGCATCTATCCCAAGCCTCTTCCCTATCCTATCCTCTATAGCATTTTCTGACAAATCCTTGAAAATTTTCATTTTCCCACCAAGGAGATACTGGGGATTCAGTTTCCCTAGGAGAATATCTGCATCAGTTATCGTTGGTTCCTTCCCGCCGCCTCCGTAGGCAGCCGGACCTGGGGAGGCGCCTGCACTTTTCGGGCCCACCCTTAACGAGCTGGCCTCGTCCACCCACGCGATCGTTCCTCCGCCTGCGCTGACCTCTGCGAGGTCTATGAAAGGAAAACGGACCGTATACCCACTACCCTTTATTGATCTGCCGCTGTGAGTCTTCCCCGCAGCCTCGAATTCAGAAGAGATATCTGGCTTGCCGTCAATTATGGTTCCTGCCTTTGCAGTTGTTCCTCCCATGTCGAATGTTATGACCCTCCCAAGTCCCAATGTTCTTGCAACAAAACTTGAGGCTATGACACCCGCAGATGGACCGGATTCTATCACAGATATGGGTACCTTGGATGCATATTCCGATGTGTTGAGGCCTCCGTTTGAACCCATCATATAGAAGGGGGCATTGATGCCGATGTCCTTGAACTTGCCACTGAGGTCCTTCAGGTAATCTGAGACCAGCGGGGCCAGGATGGCATTGACCACCGTAGTGCTCGTCCTTTCATATTCACGGAATTCAGGGTTGACCTCTGACGAGAGGAATATGTACCCCTTGAAGTCTCGGAGATATTCTCTGACTAGGATTTCGTGCGATGGATTGACGTAAGAGTTCAGGAGGGATATTGCAAGCGACTTGATCCTGTCCCTGGCTATCCTCTTCCTCAGTTTGTCTAGATCTGCCTTCCTAACGGCCTCAATTTCCTTTCCATCGAAAGAAACCCTCCCTGAGATCGTATACCTATGTCTCCTCTGAACCAGTGGGGCAGGGCGCGAATAATGCAGATTATATATCTCGGCCCTTCTCTGTCTTGCTATTTCCAGTACGTCCCTGAGCCCCCTATTTGTCACCAGGCCAGCTCTTCCCAGTCCTGTCTTGGTGAGAAGTGCATTTGTCGCTATTGTGCTTGCATGGGTAATCAGCGCAATATTATTGTAGTCAATATTAAGTGATTTCAGTGCGTTAATCACAGCCTTTTCAGGAAAATCCGGTGTACTTGGAAGTTTAAGAATCTGAACGTCCTTTGTTTCAGAGTCAAAAATTACGACATCGGTAAAGGTTCCTCCGATGTCAATTCCAACATAGTATTTACCAGACATAACAATCCTCAATATCCTATTATTTTATTTAATAGGTAACTGGTCAGTCTAGTGTGGACTTCGACCTGGATGAATCTCCTTTCTTGTGATGAGTTTCGGTACATCCCTTATGAAGTTCCTCCTCCTCAGCTTGTGCGTATAGAAGATGGAGAATAGCCTGTCATACGTTTCTGATCCGCGAGGTGATCTTGTGCCTCCAGAGACCTTCCTGTATATCACGGAAGGTCTCAATGCTCTCTCAGCCCTGTTGTTTGTCGGTTCCACGTTAGGATCTACAACAAATCGGAACAGCCACTCCTTCCTGCGCTTGAGGAGATTGTCAACGAATTTTCTTGTCCTAAGATGTTCGTAACCCGTGTCTAGCAGGAACACCAACCTGTGGTACAGATCATCTATGTCTTCAGATGTACCATTACCATTGAACGATTTCGCCTTATC
>JBMFVV010000046.1:0-2752 GCA_049965815.1 Thermoplasmata archaeon
GAACCACTCCGTCCCAGAAGTTCTGATGATAGCCGAAATCACCCGGACTCTTCCTTATATCCTGGTCTATCTTCCGTATCTGGTCCTCTGAGAGTCTTGGGGGTCTTCCGGGTCTTTCCCTGTCATGGAGGGCGAAAAAACCTTTCCTGTTGAAAGATGAAACCCATGATTCCACAGACCTTGGAGAATGACCTAGCAATTTGGCGGTATCATAACAGCTCATTCCACTTGCAACAAGCAGCACACCATGAAGCCTGTGATCATACCTTGCATCGGGAGATCGCACAATTTCATTGCGTATTGCGATGATCATGTCATCTTTCTGTTCCACTTCCAACCTCTTCATTTGTCTCCATATAACATTGTGTCTATGTATAAAAACATGCGCAATGAATTATTGCGTTACGTATAGAATCAAAGGAAGGCGGAGGAGAAAGCACAATAAGACCATTTGTGAGAACGGATGGAACAGCAACCGTTGTAGAAGTCCTAAGCCCAACGGAGTTGATGACTAGAAAGATAGAAGCATATTTGGGGAGAAGATTTATAAGAGACATATACGATCTTCTCTTACTAACCAGATTTTTGGATAAACGAGATTATACTGTTAGATCAAAATTGTCTGTTTTTCTCGAAGATGTTAAAGAACCTGTAGACGAGAAAGTCCTCAGAGCCTTAATTTATTCGGGAAAGGAAAATATCGGTTTTTCAGACATAGTGCAGTTTATAAAAAGGTGGATTAATGAAGTATGAAAGTAACTTCCGCGCGTTCTTTTCGGAACAACTTGTCTTTACCTCAGAAGATGCAAAAAGATACCTCGAGAAAGAAGGCGCAAGCAGTGAATATGTAAGACTCTTCCTCCATAAATTAGTTGCGGATGGCTCTTTGATGAGGATCAAGAGGGGAGTTTACTCCTTCAACAAAAATGAGGCGTTGACTGGATTTGCATTTCGCCCTTTTTATTATGGAATGGAATACGCCCTCACAATTAGAAAGATCTGGGCACAACAGGCAGACCCTGTCATAATATCTAGAACAAAAGCCAATCAGGGTGTTAGGATAGTTAATGATAGTAGAGTTCTGATAAGGAGAATCAACCAAAGGGCATTCTTCGGGTATGAATACATAAACTATTCGGGATTTTTTGTACCGGTGTCGGTTCCTGAAAAAATCCTGCTAGATTTCATTTACTTCAGGGAAAGGTTAGACGAAGAGACGATGTCATCTCTAGTTCTAAAATGCAATAAAAGAATAGCTAGGAATTTTGCTCTTAAATTAGGAAAACCTTTTAAGTCCAAGGTGGACATGATTTTTTTAAATTATCTGTAGAGGATTCCCAATAACCCTATAGATTTTCTACAGGATACAGATAATCAGTGACATTCTTTGAGTTGAAGGTCATCACATTGATAATTAGAACAACAACTGACAAAATAAGGACGAGTAATATATGATGAAGATAATGATTCATGATAGACTTTAAAAATTTACCTCGGCAAAGAGCCTAAGGTCATTGCTTCTTTTTTTTGTTATTCCATATGTTGCCGGCTCTTGTTTGAAGCTTACCACTCCTTGCTCCGAGCAGTGCTCCTAAAAAGATAAGAACAATTGAAACTACAAATGCAAGACCGCCGTATAAGAATGTATCAGCAAGGATAGTACCATTCGTATGAAAAATTGCACCTATTGCCAGAACTATAAGAGATATAAAGAAAAGGATTGTTCCTGCAGTCATTACTCTATTTATTGGATGAAATTTAACCATGTAATCACCATTTTATGTATTGTCATAGTTAGCAGTATCCCGCTTTCTGACATAGGTATTGTGATCCTACTTTGCACCCGTATTCAGTTATTTGGTCTAGTATTATGGAGCATGCTGTTGCACATATGGCCACACAGATAAGATAGCCTACCAGTGTTTCTACAAACTCAAGACAGACTGAGGCGCATACCTCAGCACATATTTCGTCTTCAGGTATTTGATCCGCAACTAAGTCACAAGCAAAATCTGCAATTGCTTGACATATATCACATTGTATAGAGGGATCATTCGCAGAGAACGTTTTATTAAACCTGTCTTTCGTCGATTTTAGTATCTATGACCTTGCGTTGATCTGAAAAAACCCGATTTTTTGGTCATCCCTGAACTGCTCTACTTGCCGAAAGGTCTATAAATATACATACTATTTGGTATCGATGGTATACGAGAGAACCATAACAAGCAACGGTAGGAAATACAGGCAGCTTGTGGAATCTGTATGGGACAGTGAAAGGAAGAGGTCCAGGGTACATGTTATCAGGCACCTTGGCCGTGTCATAGAGAAGGATGGGAGGGAAACAGTTATCAGTGCCCAGTCTCGGTTCGACAGCATTGACATGGCATACCCAGTCGGGGACATTGCAGTGTTCTGGAAGATTTCAGAGGAATTCAATGTCATGAAGAACATTTCCGATTCAATTGGGGATGATCATGCAACTGCCATCCTTGTCCTGGTGCTCAACCAGCTCACGGGAAGGAGACCGCTTACAAAGATAGGAGAATGGATATACCATTCTCCACTGCATAGATGGCTTGACATTGACCCTGGAAAAATGACAAAAGACTATTTCCTCTCTGCACTTGACAGCATCACTTCAGATGTCGGAGAAGAGAGGATAACAAGGGCATCGATGATACAGCATGGCGTTGCAGATGCATGGCGTAACATCGTTGGAGACGATGATGCGAGGTACTTCTTCTACCAGGGT
>JBMFVV010000046.1:2848-4089 GCA_049965815.1 Thermoplasmata archaeon
TCGATGATACAGCATGGCGTTGCAGATGCATGGCGTAACATCGTTGGAGACGATGATGCGAGGTACTTCTTCTACCAGGGTATCACGAGGATAAGGTGGAACGGCAATGAGAACGAAATTGCGGAAAGAGGATACGGTGCACAGGTGGGGAGACCGCACATAGGATTCGGCCTCCTCGTGTCAAGGGGCCATTACTTCCCGATCTCAGCCTACACGGTGAGAGGCTCCAAACTCGACAAGGTCACTGTACCCGAGAGCGTGGACAACCTTGCCAGGTGGGATATGAAGAACATAGTACTTGTATGGGATCGTGGATTCGACAGCAGGTCCAACATCGATTACGCCCTATCCAAGGGTTTCAATGTGATTTCAGGAGGAAATCACACTTCAGGAGAGGTCATGGAATGGGTATCCAGATACGACGATTCTGAAATAGAGAAGAGGGAGAACGTATTCCAGCTCTCCAGCAACAAGGGAATCTACTTCACAGAGGAGGTAGGATACCTCTACGGTCATGAATGCAGGATCGTCGTCATTATGGATCCTGACAGGAGAAACAGAACCAGAGTGGAGATGGATATAGCGATACAGTCTCTTCAGGGCGGTACGTCAGGGAAGAGAAGGTCCGACATCATGTCCGGCCTTGGTTCAATAGTGAAACCATCCAGGGGGAGGAGGGGGTACATCATCGACCATGAAGAGGAGGCAAGAGCAAGGAGGCTTGACGGAAGATCTCTGATATTCTCAACAGACCTGACTATAAAGGGAAGGGAGATCATAAACACCTATCTGCAGAAAGATAGAGTGGAGAAGGCATTCAGGCACCTGAAGGGGGATGCCTGTCTTTCTCCGGTAAGGTATCAGCTGCCTGGAAGGGTTGATGCATATCTTTCAGTGGTGAGTTTCATAGCATATGAACTCATTGCGGGAATAAAGTGGAAGCTTGATACCAATAACATAGGAATCACTTATGAGGAGTTGATGGACAAGCTGTCTGAAATACATGAGGTTGCACTCTTATCAAGGGGGTCAAGGATATTCAGGTGGACGGCCATTCCAAAGGAGACTGAAAAGATTGTGAAACCATTCGGCATACTACAACTCAGAACATAGATACTAAATGTATCGATTTACAGGTTGAATAAAAAAGGAATAAAGATCAAGAGCTTCTATGGCGATGGTGCATACGACCAGTCCCCCGTATTCAACAGGCTTCATGGGATGGGTGTGGAGCCTGTTGT
>JBMFVV010000047.1:0-3899 GCA_049965815.1 Thermoplasmata archaeon
TTAATATACTTTTGCACTAAAGCCAGTTGCATCAAGGGTTTATCAAAACATATTATGCAAAATAGCCTGAGTTAGAGGTTAAGATATAGGGATTAGACACTTATGAAACATTTTGCAAAAAAGGCATTGCTCCTGTATTCTGGTAAATCGATATGATTCCATTATGGTTTAATTTTGTTCTTCCTTTGCCTCCTATGCACCCCAACCGTTGATGCGGCAACCACTAAGACAGTAGCCATTGCGGCAAAAATATATAGATGGGCCATTGAGTAAAAAGATGGCCTTGAATAATTGACTTCTGAAAATGCTATAGACTGCGATAGCGAAACCCCTTTCACAATCATAGTGCCAGAGTTTGGAGATGCAGAATATCCTTGGTATGTTCCTACCGTAAAGAAATATGAACCACTCGGTTCACTGAATACTATTGAGTCAGTAGTGGAAGACTCCTTCATTCCATTGAAAGTGACGTTCCACGTCGCGCCAGTTGGTAATCCAGACTCGACGAAGGTGACCAATGACTTATTCACCGGAAGCATGGAGCCAGAATGATTTGAAAACCACTTGAAGACGTAATAGGCTGGTTCCGGGACCTGTTGGGCGACCGGAGCTATTGTTAAGAGGCCAAAGTTCCCTTTAGAATATACTCCATAGTCCCAAAACCAAATCACTGCTTTCACACGAGGGTCGGAGCTGAGGAGAGTAAAAGTCTGGTTTAAATAAACTGCCTGTATTTCAGGTGTCTGGCTTCCGTCAGATGGCAGTCCTGTTGCAGTTATCCACACCTGTTTGCTAGTCAGGTTTTCATACATACCCAGTTCGCTGCTTATCACATCACTCCAACTCTGTCCATAGCCATCAGATTCATTCAAGAGAGTGTTTGGGAAAAAGTCAATTGCTATACCGTCGGAATAATTCGCAGCTCCCAAAGACCATACACCTCTTGTAAAATTCCATGCCCAGTTCCACGTACTAGAGCCCTCCGGGTAAATTCCAGAACCTCCAAGACCTATGACAATGTCGTTTGGATTATAAGATTTTATTATTTCATAAGCACCCTTAAGCATATTGAAGTAGTGAAAGGCAATAATGGAAGTATTATACCCAGAGCCGAGATAGCCACCCTGATACCACTGCGGCTCGAGCCATACCTGCCATATGTGGATATCAGGGTATTCTTTTACTATCGTGCTGACGTTTGCATCCCATTCGCTGAGGGTCCAGTTGTAAAGGTATACCTCCGCTCCAGTTGATGACGTTATACTAGGATAGTTATTCAGCCCTAGAATGTTCGGGCCTAAAATACCTATGTAATTAGATTTTGGAAATGTCTCAACGATGTTGTAATCCCATGTCTGCCCCCACCATGGGGTGCTCAATGCATAGTCTGTTATTAGTTCGGGGTGTAAGGCAGAAATTAGAGTGTAGTTTGGAACTTCATTCGTGAAATAATTGTAGCCGTCAGTGACGAGTCCATAGAGCGTTCCATTAGGGAGTGACCAAGTTGAGTTAGTCAGTGGCTCATAACTTTCGCTTGAGACGTTGTCTGTAGTTATGATGACCTGATTTTCAAACCCCTGCCTCACGTTGAAATTGAACGAATTTGGAGAGCCAGAAACGTGTAATGAGTAATTGCCAGCAAATCCCCTAAATGATACTTGACCTGTGCTGTTGGTGATCGAGAAGCCAGAAGAGTTTATGCTGCTTACGAATTTCTGATAGGCATAATATGACTGCTTGATTGTTCCGTTTTCATCAATTAAGCCGAAATGTTGCCATGGAGTTACATTTTCATTCACTCCAAATGGCCAGATTATGCCTAACGCATCGGGATCAGATAAGACGAAGGTGAACACGAACTTCAACCAGTCCGCCTGGATACTCTGTGTGAAAATTCCCCCCCATCCAGGCCAGTAATGAAATGTAGCATTTTGGTTCTCGCCCAAGGTGGGTGCAGATGGATAGCCTGTTTCCTGAACAAGTATGGGAAGACCAATGCTGTTCAGACTTCGAACGTATTCCTTAAAGAAGAAAGGCGTTACAAACTGGCTTCCTGGATATGCTTCTATGGATATTCCAGCTAACTTCACTCCTGAATCAAGAACATCCTGAGCAAATGTATAGGGGGTAGGGGAAGAGTAGTATGTACCATCAGAGAGGAGTACCTTTGCATTCTTGTTGGCGGCCATTATAGCCTGGGCAACTGTAATGTCAATCTGTACGGCCTTGTTGGTACTGTTTCCTAACTCTTCTTGTACGTTTGGAAAGTTAAGCTCGTTTTCTGTTACCCAGTAGATTACCTTGCCGGAATAACGTAACACTACATTGTATACATACTGGTATAAGTCCTCCCTGAATTGCTCGAAGGCCGTGGCATTGCCAAGATTGTTATATGGTACCCAGTTTGGCATCGTTGCGTTATAGTATGGTTGTCCATAGCCGGATAAGTCATCGAACATAACTATGAAGTGAGCCTCCGGTGAATGGGTAAGAACTTCACTAAATTGCTGGTCAGCACTTTTCCAAGTGAAATTGCCCGGTTTAGGCTCAACCGCCCCCCACTCGCTCCAGTCCAATTCCACAACATCAGTAATGTTCGATAGATTAGACCATGAATCCCATGTACTGTTGACTTTTGCCTGCGAGTTCCCACCGGGAAGCGCCCATTGACTACCAGTTATGCCGACAAGGAAATCGCTGCTTGTTTGGTTGTAGTACACACCTTCAGAAGTAACAGGATTCCCTTGTCTGTCAGTCAATTTTATAATAACTGGTGCCTCACGCAGGGATGAAATTGTTTGAAGGGCCTGGTTGTAGATATTCTCTTCTGCCAGAAGGTCGGGAGGCTGCTGTGGTTCTGCCTGTCCTTGTTCCTGTCTAATATGGACACTCAAGCCTGCAGGAATAAGTTGAACTACCAGAACTGAGATTATTAAGACAGTAGCTAACCTTTTTGATGATAATCTTGCAGGCTGACTCTGGTTATCCTTCATTGGTTATTCTTCATTAAATATATCATACATTATTAGATTGCTAGTTTTACAAATAAATCGTAAGACTACCATTTAGGGATTGACGAAGACCTTTCAATTATGAATGTGGGGCACCCGTGTAAAATCTTATGTTAACCCTTGTTGCGTTACATGCTGATGACTTCCCTTATCAACGTATCTATATGAACTATTTTGAAATGTTTCCGACATCACTGGACAATCTAATCTGTCTCGCGCCAATAGAATAGAAGAAAATAGAAATGTCTTCAGCCCAGAATTGAAGCTTAGAATAGTGCTGGACCTCCCGAACAGCCACTCTCTCACACTCCATGTGAGAGAAATCAAGCTCACACCAGATGATGAAGAGATACCAAGAGGATTCCACGAGTAATATTGTCCCAAAGCATGTTTTTCCTCCCTCTATAACCCAAGAATGCACTGGTTGAAGATCCTTTGGTTCATGCTCGTCAATGTCTTATTCAAATTGAAGCACTGCTCTATTTTGGGAATCTAAAGGGTTATAAGAATGCGAGGAATCGTAGTAGAGGTGCAAGCATGAGAGGCATGGAGAATGATTTAACTTTAGGAGATTCACCACCTCCAGATAAATCTCCCTCCGGTCATTCAGCCACAAGAAGGACTATTATCATAACGGTTGCGGTAGTAATTACTATTATCTTAATAGCTTCAGCGATCCTTATAGATGCAGACATAGTTACACCGCACCATTTCCATCATCATATTGGAATCATATCTCTGTCGGAGATATACCAGCTTGCCGGACGACAGCTCAGGATATACGGCAGAAATAACAGCAGTGATTTAAAGGAGGGCATAATCTTGGAGGAAACAGTGGGTTTTAGCATCTCGAATCACACTTCAAGCCGGAACTCTAGTCCCCCTGGG
>JBMFVV010000048.1:0-3883 GCA_049965815.1 Thermoplasmata archaeon
AGTACATTTCAAATATGGAGATTATATGACTAACTAGCGAAAAAAGAACCGGTCTGAACATTCACATACGTGTTGAAAGAAAGGCACTGGACATAGAGCTACTGTCCTTCCTTAAGATTCTTGATCTCCTCATCTCTGAAAAGGAGAACATATCCAGGGCCATAGAGGAGGAGTTCTCCAAGACAAATCAGATAATAACAACCATACCTGGCGTAGGACCAATAACAGGATCAATAATAGTTGCGAAGATAGGCGATATCAGGAGATTTGATAATGCGGAGAAGCTTGTCGCATTCGCAGGATTAGATCCAGTTATAAAGGAAAGTGGCAAACTAAGGTCTGAAAGATCCATATCAAAGAGAGGAGATCCTATGCTGAGAACTGCCATATACCAGGGCACCCTTGTGGCAACTAAACACAATCCAGTGATTTCTCAATACTACAACAGGCTTGTTGAGAGAGGAATGCCAAGGAAGAAGGCCCTTGTGGCGGCATCCAGGAAGATGTGCCACATAATATGGTCCGTCTGGCACAACAACAAGCCGTTTGGAATACCGGAGAGAATCAATACACAATAGCCCCGAATGGATGGCAAAAATCCGGTATGATCAGCGGTAGCTATGCCACATAACACACGGATTTCACTGTAGAAGACTTATTATAGCATGCTTTTTTTTAAGCTGGAGATTTTCCGTGGTAATCTCTGCAATGGTGTCCTTGAGCTTCGCTATCTCCTCCTGAAGCTCCCTGTTCTTCCTCTCCAGGGAGGTGTTCTTCCTCCCCCTGTTCTCAAACACCTCCGGAGAGCTCTTTATGAGTTTATCTTTCCAGTTGTACCTATATGAGATTTACGGGGGAATCAAAGGGGGGTGAAGGTGAATGCATTGGCTGTTGGCCATTATTCAGCTTCCATTGGAACTTACCCCCTCCCCCTCTCCTCTTGGCAGTCTCTGCCTGTAGGGTTTGTGATTCTTCATTATTGTGAATATGTGGTAAAGAAGCCTCCTTCCAACCGTGACGTAAGCCTGTGTAGGTTTCTTCCCCTTCCCTATCTCACGGTTGAATATCTCCAGGAATTCCTTATTCCTGTTGTTCACAAGTGAAACAGCGCTCTCGTATACAGCATTCGAGAGATGGGGATTCCTGGCCTTTGATAGACCTGTTGCCCTGTCCTTGCCACCGCTTCCTTTCATTATCGGCGCCTTCCCTCCGTATGACTGTAGTTTGAGAGCGGAATCGAATTGACCTATGTCCCCTATCTCAGATACTATTGCTGCTGCATTAACAGGTCCTATTCCCCTTATATCGTCTATTCTCCTCACATCTTCGTTGTCCTCTGTTGATTCTATGATCATTTCCTCTATTTCACTCATAGATTTCAGCTCCGATTTAATCCTATTAACGTTCTCCCTTATCCTGAATGCAAAAGTTCCATCGTCTGGTACCCCTACGGAGCTGGCTGCCATTTCGAGAATCTTCTGAGCATCTGCTCTCTTGTAATGATTCCTGCTGCACTTCCTCATCGTATTGAGAATGTCTTCCATCCCAGATTTCACCATTATCTCCGGGACAGGATATCTCTCCAGCATGGCAAGTGCAGTTTTGGACGTAATATCAGGAAAAAAGTCTAGGAACTCAGGGAACACTTCAGCAAGGTCTGCTGACATCACATTGCTTATCCTCGTAATGTTCTTCTTCACGCTCTCCAGAAGCCTTGTCAATGAAGAAACACTGTCACGCAGATGAGGTTTCCTCTCCATTGCCTTCTCGTTGTCCCAGGGAGATGAGGCCAGAAGGTGTGAATCGACCCTATCAGATTTCACCTTCCCAAGATTTGATGTAATTCTAGCTGATTCCGTTACCCTCGCATCTACGTAATATACCGTATACCCACTGGATTCCAGGAAGTGCTGTATCGGCATGTGATATGTACCGGTAGGATTGATGAATATTCCAGCTATTGTATCTGAATTGCTCCTCTCTATTGTTCTAAGTTTATCAAGAAGTTCATTGAAACCCTTCCTGTTGTTGTAAATCTGTCCTCTCCACAACACCTTTCTCCTATCGTTCTGCACCTCCACCTGATGCATCTTCAGGTGTGTGTCAACGCCACATGAAAGCATTTTATCCCTTCTCTGCCTGCACTTCATACAGGGAGGAATTGATCAAACCGCAGGTACCTATGAGCTTCCCCCAGAGGGAAGATATTGCCTATCGATGATTTTGATCAGGGTAGAATTAGAAAGGAGTGGATCCAAATCCACAACAACTGGATTCTACCCCTCCCTGCCTGAATTGAGGCTTAACTCAATTCTATACGTGCAGGTTAAACCTCCTATAGCAATTAGAAAGCGGAAGACGTTACGTTATACCGGCGGCATATTTCCGCTATCGGTGTGTTACCTGTAAGTGCTTCCATCACAATCCTTACCTTTTCTTCCTTGGTTCTGTTTGATTTACCTGCCATCAATCAATCACCTTCTGATGTCTAACTGTATTACTAACTTTCTGAGACTTACTTCTATGTAAACATCTCTCCACTATCATGTGGTACAAATATAACGGGGACCAGTACACATGTTATGGCATCAGCAGTGCTTGACAGGATACTGCACCACTGCACTGTTGTTAACATAAGGGGTGAATCATACAGGATGAAGGACAGGAAGAGGATAGGAAATGTCAGTTTTCAGGAAGTGAGAAAATGAATGAAAAAGAGTTAAATACAACTGGGGAATTTTATTTCGCCACTTTTGGGGAAAAGTCAACCGCCATTTACAGTATCAATATTCTGCAGCATCCTTATTGACATTGTCTCGAATCTCAGGGTGAACCTTGATCTCTTCTCCGTCCATGGCATAACCGCCTCCCTTACACCATGTTCAGGGCAGGATATCCTTGGAGGGGATGCATGTATAAGTGTCATGAATTCAATGCTGTCCAGATCCCTCCACACCCTCTCGCTTAGGTGATCGTAGACCATGCACTCCTTCCTGCATACAGGGCATAGGAGCTTTGAACCTTTCTCATGTGCTATGTATACATCAACATTCTTCTTCATTGAGTCAACATCAACCTTCTCAACCTTCCATGGAGCTTTCAGTCCAAGTAACATTGAATACAGCTGGCAATCATCCATGAAATAATATAGCTAAATAATAGATAAAATTACCCACATGAAAGTGGGAAGAACCTTAATATTTTTATTTTATAGTTTACCATATTTTGATAATTATTATACAATAATATTAATTTTTCTCTATTCATTATTCTAAGATTTCATAATAGATCAAATTATGTTACCTACATATATATTTTAAAAATCAGGCCTTTACCTTATTCTATATGCCCCATGAGCAGAAATGGGCCCGGCCGGATTCGAACCGGCGGTCTCCTCCGTGTCAGGGAGACGTCATAGCCGCTAGACCACGAGCCCTTAGACCTGAATTACCTTAGGATTATAATTCTTTGCTTCTCATCTATGCCTGTTGAGATTACCATTTCTACCCTATATGAAATATACCTGTACAGGCAAATGTCGGTCGATGAATCAGGAAGTTCCGAAGCTTCAGCTGAGGAGAAGCCTAAGGTGCAGTATCAGCGAATATCATTCCGAAATATTCCTGTACATAATAATATCTGAAGACTGGCTTCAACGAAGCTTCTCTGATGAATCCATAAAATGACAACATATTCCAGTAACTGTCTGGCTTAGCATTCTCTATAACTTCTCTTTCTATTCCGATAAGCTCATCAAAATCATTGGACTTTAATGCTTTTATCACAAGTTCATCATATCTTCTGGCATCAGGACTATAGCCATAAGGGCCTTTAGAATTATGAGTGTGTGCTTGGTCCGCACTGAATATTACTGTTATTTTCT
>JBMFVV010000049.1:0-3853 GCA_049965815.1 Thermoplasmata archaeon
AATCTGCCCCCACGCCCCAGGAAGCGGCGGCGGCGCTGCAAAGCGCCCAGCTCATCCGCACACTGGTCCTACAGAAAACAGGGAGTTAAATATGCCCCTGAACCCCGAATTTCCAATTAACCCCTACATCATTCTCGATCCGGATATCCGCTGGTATCCACGCGAGCAGCAGGATCAATTCACTCAGACTGGCTATGCCCGCCTGCATACCCCCACAATCCACCCGCGCGCATAGCCCCGCGACGGCGACCGCGGGCGTCCCCGTCCCCCCGCCCCGCTTAGCGCCGCAGCCCGCTGCGGGTGCCCAAAAAAGCGCGTGTCCGTACTATAAACCGCATCTGGCCCATGGCGTGGGCGTGCGGTAGCCTGCCAGCATGATTCGATGGCCTGGTGCTGATTCTTATTTGCTATGGTGCAGCGGCGGCAACCTTGGCTTGCGTCGCGGCGCTGTGATGGGTACAGAGGCCGGGCTATTACCCCGCCGAGGCTGGAGCCTTTGCGGCGGCATCGGCCGCCTGCTCGGTGACCGGTTTGATGGCCAACTCCTGGCACTGGGCCGCATGGCGGCGTTGCCACACATCTGGCAGCCACTGGTCTACCTGCGTTATCGGCGTGGCCGGCAGATTAGCCAGCAGTTGCATCAGATATATCTGCGGATCAATCCCATGGCGCCGACAGGTGCTGGTCATACTCGCCAGAACCGCCGCCGTATGGCCGCCTCGCTCACTGGCCACGAACAGGTAATTCTTCCGGCCCAGGGCGATGCGTTTCATCTCCTGCTCGGCAAGGTTGTTGTCTATCCGCACCGCCGGGTCCTGGATAAACACCGTCAGCGGCTTCCATTGGTTCAAACAATAGTTGATCGCCAGACATATAGGATGCTTCGGCAGCATGGTCTGGTTCCAATACAGCAGCTTCTGATGAAGCTCCTGCAATACGGGTACGCTCTTGTCCTGCCGCAGGGCCAGCAGAGCCGACTCTTTGATACCCAGATTGCCGGCATGGCGCTCAATGGCAAACAATCGGCCTATAAGGTTCAAGGCTTCATCGGCGATACCCGGGGCCGCATCGCGGTTATCCACGAACTTCCTGCGCGCATGGGCCCAACAGCCGGCCTGCCGAATACCTCCCTCGATGCAAATGCCGTCATAGCCGCCATAGGCATCCGCCAGCAGCGTCTGATTGTACCCTTTAAGGAATTCCGCCGGCCCATCGCGACTGCGGCTTTGCGTAAAGTCGAATACATTGTAGGGATGGTCATCATCCCCCCGGTAAATCCACATGCGAGCCTTCTTGGCATGTGGAATATCCAGCAGCGGCATGATCGTATCATCCGTGGCTACCACATGGCTCTTTTTCACTTCTTGAACCATTCGTGTATAGACCGGCTTGATCAATTCCGCCACATCCAGTGCCCATTGGCACATCGTCGAGCGGGCAATGGCATAGCCTTGGCGTTCAAAGATGTTCTCCAGTCGGTACAACGGCATATGATCGGCGAATTTGCTGGTAACCACATAGGCCAGCAGGCCCGGTCCGGGCAGGCCTTTATCAATGGGAGCCAAAGGCTTGGGGGCCAGAATAATCTGGCTGCCGGTCTCGGCGGCAGTCTGTTCACAATGCCGACAGGCGTATTTAAGCTGAACGTGCTCCACCCGTACAAATGGAGTCGGGAGGCGTTCGAGCTGCCAGGTTCTTACCTGACCGATCTTCTGCCGCATTTGCCGGCAGGCAGGACAAGGCTTTTCGCCTTCAGGCAGGTCATGAACATACTCAAGCACCGGCAGGTGATCGGCCTGGGCCAGAGACCTGCGTCCACGGCGGATATGCCGCCCGACCGATGCGGTCGCATCGGCTTGGGCGTCGGGAGTATTCACCGCCCCGGCATCCGCGGAAACTGTGCTCTTATCCAGCTCCATGGCGTCGAGCGTTTGGGCGAACTCCAAAAGCATTTGACCTGCACCTACCTTGTCGGCCCGTGGGCCGTAGGCGCGTTTAAGCAAGGCGTCGAGGCGGAACTGCAGCCGCAGCTTGTCGAGTTCCAGTTCCTGAATCTTCTGTTGCAGGGCGGCATGTTGCTGTCCAAGTTCAACATGCCGCCGCTGCCATTGCGCCTCGCGCTGCTGAAACAACGCTTTGAGCAGTACCGGATCATCCGGTAGATCAGCAGGCACACTTATGGGAGGTGTAACGTTCGACATACATAAGATTATAGCATGGTTTGGTTATAAGTCAAGTAGTATTGTCATGTACATTACTTAATTATATTGACGTGATGCGGGGAACGCCGATCGTCGCAATTAAAACGTACACGCCTGCTGCGCCGTGGTGGATGGGGGTATCTTCATGGGCATGGTGATGATGACATCGAGGCTACTGCCGTTACGAGGGTTGTCGCCATCGCCGGCGTTGCCGACCTGCGCTCGTACCGCCGGGTGCGTCTGAGGCTCCGTAAATCAATGCCTTCCAGCAACATGGCCAATTCGCTGGCCCGTAGTTCCACACCGGCTTTTAGCCCGACGGCGGCCTTGGGCAGTCGAAACGTTCCTTCCTCCAGACGCTTGTACCACAACGCATAGCCGTTATGGTCCCAATACAATATCTTGATGCGGTCCCTGCCTCGACTGATAAACAGGAACAAATCGCCCCCTGACGCATCACGCCTCAACGATTCGCTCACCCGCTGGGCCAGCGTGTCAAAGCCGCAGCGCATATCGGTGGGATTAAGGCACAGGTAAATCCGCGGCGTATGACCGGCATCCACGCCATCCATCACACGCAGGCTTGGCACATTCAACATTCCAGAGCCTCCAGCGAGGCCAGAACGGTTGTTAACGCCTGCTGATGAATGGGGGTTCGGATGATCACCACACGCTCGTTGGCCAACTCCGTACGCACTTCAAGAGCCCCGATGCCATCTTGCAGGGCTGATTCGCCTGCGACTGATACGCCTTGGCCTTGATTGGGGGTAAGCTCCGGCAACCTTGGACGACTGGATGCTTCACGACGGATCGGGACGCGATTGGATGCTCGTCCAATATCATCCCCCCGCAGCCGCACCGGCGCAAATGACGCAGGGGCCACCTTCCCGGCCAGAGCAGTCTCCGTCGAACGCGCCCGGTCGGGCCACGCGTCCCGCTGGGCAAGCCGATCCCGCCACTTATAAAAAGTTTTGGCCGCCAGCCCTTCACGCCGGCAGAACTCAGCCATGCTTAGCCCACAGCCTCTCTGCAATGCCACCGCTAAGCGCCAGAACTCCTCATCGCCGCCACACGCGGCACGTCGAGACAATACAGGGGTATCCATCGCTTGACTCCTTTTGCAAGTACGATGGCACCATCTTGTCAAATTCGCCGCGCAGGCGGTAGATGTAGTTTATAGTACGGACACGGCAGATTAGCCAGCAGTTGCATCAGATACATCTGTGGATCAATACCATGGAGCCGACAGGTGCTGGTCATGCCGCGACATACACCGGCTCCGCTTCGCCAAGCACAATATCCCGAAAATACGGACTTAGATCGGCGGCGGTGTTCCGGTCCAAGCGATGACCAAGAAATGCCTTCCTCGCACCAGCACGCCAAGGGGCATGGTCGTCCGCAGACGGCAACAGGAAAGTAACTGTCTGCGCCTGCTTGTGTAACGCCGGCGTGGCAAACTCGGCAACCATCAGCCTCGGCATCTGCTCCGATACGCATGGCGAACAAATGCCGCGATGGCTGGGCCATCAACTTAATGCCGTCCTGCACAGTTGGGATAATAAACCTCGTCGCCGCGCTGTGTTTGGAGCCGAAAAAACATGACGTCGCGGCCGCGATACTTTTTAGATAGATTCCCAATGGTTTGCATAAAG
>JBMFVV010000050.1:0-3282 GCA_049965815.1 Thermoplasmata archaeon
TCCGGCTCAGTTTGAGGTAGTAGAGAGTCTAGTGCCTCTATTACTGTTACTTGAGACCCAAAATGCAGAAGTGCCTGTCCTAATTCCAGTCCGACGGCTCCGCCTCCTATTATAGCTACGGACTCTGGTAGTTCTTTTAGGTCCCATATCGAGTCACTTGTTACAAAGCCAGTCTCCTTTAGACCTTCTATTTTGGGTACTGACGGGCGGGAACCGGTTGCTATCAATATATTTGACCCTGTTAAGAGATTTATATCCTTTCCATCGGAGTCTGAAATCTTCACAGTTTTTTTGTCCACAAATTTCCCTAATCCTGTGAAAAGTTCAACATTTTTGTAGCCCTCTATGACACGTTCATATTTCGTCTCCCTTGCGTGGGTAACATAGGAACGCAGCCCATTCATCACTTCAGAGAAGCTGAAATTCACACTCGTTCTGTTTATTCCTGCGATTCTGGGGTTCCCAGGTCTGAAAACGGCATGCGAGGCCTCCAGGAGATACTTGGATGGCACGCAGCCAACATTTACGCAGGTCCCTCCAATGGGACCAGTTCCAATAACCGCGATACTCATCTCGCCATTGCTCAGCTCTGAAGCCTTTATTGCAGCAGAAAACGCGGCCGCTCCCCTACCGATGATAACGAGATCAAATTGTCGTGCTTCACTACTCAAGCCTGTTCACCATTTTGTTGATCTATGAGAATAGCTCTGTAATGTGATGATTTTGAGAAAACTCTGTTACTAAGGAGATCGTCAGGACTTATAGTGTCAGGGTCGATTGTAACAATTCCAGTCTTGTCCGTTAGTGAGATCTTAGCATCTATCACTCCGATCTGTTCCCTTAAACCACTTGTTACTGTCCTAACACAGTCATCGCAGGTCATTCCATATATTCTCAGATTTACGTTCTTTACGCCCATGTGCCTAAATACCATAGCCTTATAAAGGCACTGAAGTAAATTTTTCTTTACTTTGCTGTATTTATACTTTCCATTTATCTTGAGGGAGGTGAAGGATGTGAAAAACCATAAGTGTGAATGCGGTGCATCTTTTGAAACAGAAGAAGAATTACACACTCACGAGAAAACAAGCCATTCAAAAGCCATGAAGGATGATTGTTGAGATTAAAAGGACTGCTCTGTGAGTGATCTTTTCTCATCCTTTTTATTCAATATTTTTGAAATGCAAACAATGATGTGGAGGAGAAAATGGCGATTTCGCTAAATAATATACGGCAGAATTTGAATAGCAGGAGCCTGGGGCTCATTTCACTGGGAACGCTGTACTGGCTCCTCTTTGCTGCGTCCTCAGGCATGATCGAGTACTATGATCACTCACTGTCGGGCGTTCTCAGCGAGGGAGTGGGGCATAGGATCACCTTCATATATTATGGTAATGCGCACGATTTTCTGCAATATAGCGGAATTTACTGGTTCCCGACTAATCATGTCGGCATCACGCTACCAATTCTCCAGACCATTCTTTCCGTTTTTCTTGCTGTTATGGTCCCTTTGGCTGTTGATGATATTATGAAGATCAAGAGGAATGGAAGGATTGGAAGAGCCGGCGGTCTTTCACTGGGTGGATCTATACTCTCATTGATATCAACCACTGGAGGCTGTTGTTCCCTTCCAATTATATATTATGCTCTTGCACTGGTTGCATCTTCCTCAGCCAGCTTCGGAGTGACATTATTCTTTGCCTCATACTCATACCTTATCGATGCAGCAGTGCTCATAATCCTTGGGGTGCTTCACGTCAGGAACATAAGGATCATCGAAAGCTTGTCTCGAGGAACTTATCTAGGTGGAAGGATTCAGTTTAAAAATGAATCTCCGGTCTTGAGGAAAGAGACGAAATGACAGGACCTGTTTTGTCTGGAAAGCACAATACGGGGAATCGTGGTTATAAGCATCTCAGCAGAAACTTGATTCTCGTTGCTGCAGCGCTGTTTATCGATATCTTCCTCTATATTGGAGCGTGGGGAGGATCAGTCCTGATATCTTCTGATTCTGTTATCCCCGTGTTTTTTTCTATTTTAGTGATAAATTTTCTACTGATATTCCCATTCCTCACAAAAAGTGAAACTATTTCCTTCCACATCATCTCCTATCTCTCGCTTAACATAGTTTTACTGACATTCTTTATCAGGGAATTGATGGCATACCTGATTCTGATTCCTGCAGCATCACTCTGCTTTTCCTTTATTTATTTTCTTAAAACTGAGCAAAAGGGTGCAAAGATCCTGTCTCTTTTCATTATATTGGTGCTTATGTATTCCCTTGGAAGAATGTTTGTCTTTGGTCCTCAACCTTCTGTCCCTCCAATGATTATAGAATCACTTTATGACGCAGGTACACGATCCATCTTGGATTACGGAGGATTGATACTGATTTCCAGATACGGTGATGTATTTACGGGTCCTTTCCCCTTCTTCATCTTCCTGGTTACTTCCTCCTTCGTGGTGGAGAATTATTTTCGAATTTTCAGGCTACTTAGGAAAAGGACTGCAGTCATACCAGTATCATCCGGAGCCGGGCCTATTTCCACCGGCACTACGATCATTGGAGCACTTGGCTGCCAGTGCGAGAGTGCCATTGCATTATTTCCTGCAGCAGCAATCTTCCTCCTCACGACCCTCCTCATCCCGTTCCTCATTCTCAGCATTTCTCTGCTCGTTGAAAGTTACTTGCTGATAACTAGGTTCTATGAAAGGAACCTTCTGCCACCAATTCTTAGGCCCCCCGAATCTCGGTCCCGTTGAAAACTTTTCTCTTCGGTTCTGTAGTAGTATTATCTCAGATGCTTATTGTATTCGGGATTTTCTTCCACCTTCAGACGAGCCCATTTTTCATCTTTGGAACAGGAATGATAATGACACTCGGTGGATTCCTGCTTTATTATCTTGTACAATTTTTCTTTCCCGCTAACAGGTTAGGTAAATTGTTTACCATCTTAGTGGTTTTTACCTCGTTGGTGCTCTTCGTTATATGGTTCCTGCCATTACTTACCAGTATGGCAGTTAAAAACCCATTTGTTTTCTCCTTCATGTCCTATTCATCTTTTCTTTCAGGTTTCTTGATTTCTTATGCATATTTTTCCTCTGGGCCTTTATATGGAAAGGCGATGATAGACCTATATGTGGTTATACTAGGCATAATTCCAGTAGTCATATACTATTTCACATTCTCCACCGGGAGAACTATCTGGAATTTCTGCTTGGCGAGAGTACCAGATTAGTGGTTTCTGGGTGTTTGAATGTGATGGAAATCTCTAATGATGC
>JBMFVV010000051.1:0-3181 GCA_049965815.1 Thermoplasmata archaeon
AATGAAATTCTCGAACCCTTTAGAATCGTTTGTGTACTGCTCAGTTGAAATAAGGTCTCCGTCGTTGTCCAAGCTGCATACATCAAACTTCTCTTTCCCAATGTCTGTGCCTACGTATATCATGGGTCCTCCAGAATCAGGTGAACTGAACCCCGCAATCATGCCCTCACAGTCTTGTACATTCGTTTATTACAACGTACCATTCGTGACATGGACATGAAAGGGGGGTGCATGCTGGTAATCGAGGCATCCTTATCCTCAAAGCCTGAGTACGCGTTCCCTGATTCATAGACTCGTGTTGTGAGTCTTATAGTATTATACAAAGTCTGGTCAAATACCATTATCATCCACAAGGGACTGACCAGTTACTTAAGCAGATAAAATTATTATAATGCTATCAGATACATTCAATAATAAACAATATCAGGTTTTAATTATGAAACGTTTGGAATTCGGTATCTGCAAAAATTGCGGACATCCTGTGGTTGAATATAATTCAAAGTGGTTTCATCACATCACACGGAGTAAGCTTTTGGGGTATCCGCACTGGCCTGCAGGTCATGTAATCACTCTGGACTGCAAATATAAAGATTGCAAATGTAATAATCCTGAACTGGATCAGAATATGCCTTTTAAAACCAAGATGGTATATCTGGGAAAAAGAACTAATGCATAAAATATTCAATTCTTATTTGTGGTTAAAATAATATTTATTCAAGTCATATCGGCAGTGAGGAGCTAGAAATTGCAGGAGAGGGCAAGTGGTATATAGTATAACAGAAAATTAAAGTGGTGAAAATATAAAAACAATCTGGACGTGACTTTACATTCATTTTCATTTTGTTGCAGTGAGATACTGAATTTTAGGCAATTTCTACCTTTTTCTTTGTAGATGCTAATAGCATTCCCTTGTTGCTTTTCAGATTTTCCCTGATAGTGCAATGTTTTGTGACAGGTAACAAGCATAAATTTTATGTAGTGTAGATGCATATATTCATCATGCCATTCCTGGTCTGGAAGACGATAAACGGGAAGCGCTATCTCGTGATGAGGTGGAACGGAAGGGTCGGTGGAAAGGTTAGGGTGCTCAAGGAGGTGTACATAGGTGATATGGAGAGACTTGCATCGATGATAGAGGACCCTTTGAGGAAAGTGGATGCATATTCCCTTTCATATGGTATAAGCTCAGCAGTGATGTGGGCCGATAAGAGACTGGGGATATCTGAGACGATAGATTCCGTTGTCGGTCACAAGGGGACGGATCTATCACCTGGAAAGTATGCGCTCATATTCATAATGAACCGCCTCTCCGATCCAGGCTCAAAGAGCTACATTGAGAGATGGATAAGGGACGACTACGCATCCACATTATTCCCGAAACCCACTTCACAGGGGTTCTGGAACGTGATGGACCGTTTCTCCGACGAGTCCATGAAGGAGATAAGGAGGAGAATAAAGGATCGCCTCATCTCTCTAGGTTACGATTTTTCAAAGATTTTCGTTGATGCATCAAATTTATACACATTCATGGAAGAGAATGCAATGGCTAAGAAGGGGCACAACAAGAAGCACCGCTATGATCTGAACCAGGTATCGTACTACATAGCGGCAAACTACGATTACATTCCGCTGGACGGGGATTCATATCCCGGAAATGTTTACGATTCCAGGACTTTCTCAATGATTGTTGAGAGACTTCCAAAGAATGCAACTCTCATATTTGACAGAGGTTATAACTCCGCTGATAACATAAAGATGCTCAGGGGAAGGAAGTATCTGGGTGCACTGATACAGTCAGACCACATGGATCTGATGGACATTCCCATAGAAAGGGACTCATTCTTCGAGACCTACAGGACTGTATACGGGGAGTATCATCGCATAATTGTCTACCATTCATCCAAACTGGAGAGGAAGAGGGTTAAATCATTCATGAAGGAGTTCAGGACTGTTTACAACAGGGTTAGAGAGATTATAGAGAGAGGTGACTCAGATTCTCTGGAGAAGGCCAGGCTGTACCTAGAGAGCAACAATCTGAATGAAACAATACTGCTTCCTGACTTCAGAATAAACCAGGAGAGGTTGAATGCAAGGTTCAGGATGTTCGGAAGGAATGCTCTTTTCACCAACATAGGTTACCTTGACCCAGAAGAGCTGATAGACCTCTACAGGAAGCGCAACAGGGTGGAGCATTGCTTCAGGACGATAAGCACCCAGGATCTTGCATCGCCCATATATCACTGGACCCCACAGAAGATAAGGGTCCACATGTTCTTCTCCCTCCTCTCCCTTTTGGTTCTGGCTGTAATATACAACGCAGTTAAGGACGTATCTGGAGTCTCCCTCACCTCGGTTCTCAATACCCTTAAGGGAGTCAGGATAACATTTCTTGTCAACGGCAGGAATGTAGTGAAAAGGCTCGATGCAAAGGGTGATGAAGAAATAAGGATATGTGAGCATCTTGGTATAACTGCATAGTTTTAGCACTACAGCAGATGTAATCGGCGGGTACCGTAAAATATGCTATCCCGAAACATCATTGGAACACATACATGTAAAGTCACGAGTTTACATATATATAAAAATGTCGAATTTAAATGTTTGCCCATTTATAGCACTAGTGCTCGCACTGGTATCATACGACACCACACGGCACTAGTGTCAAAAACTCGAGCACCAATCAGAAACCCTGTATTATACGCAGTCAATCAGGATACTAGTGCTCGGTGCTCGGCACCAGTGTCCGGCACTAGTGTGCAGGGGGTATCTACTACCATATACATAGCCAAAGTATCGAACATGTCCGATTAGTTCCTCCTTGGATTCATTCGACTCTACCCCCCCATTACCGGTAAGGATCACCTTCACTCTTCCCTTTTGTGGTTAGTTATGGCTACGTAAATGTTTAGGATTCAGGTCCATACATTGTATTTCTGGTACAGAAAGTCTGATCAATTGATGGCATCACCTTCAATCCCATCGATTTTGAGGAAACAAACTATAATACCATTCGGTTAGGGCCAGTCTGATTTACATCGCTTTCGTTTGAATTTGTCATGTCAGGCCTTTAAGGTATTTCATGCGTTTCTGAATGTTTCCATGTTTTGGGAATGGTGTTCTCGCAAGAGCATCACGTAACGGGTATGTTACTGCCTAAAAGACTGCAGATGACTTTGCAGAT
>JBMFVV010000052.1:0-3087 GCA_049965815.1 Thermoplasmata archaeon
CAAGGTAGAACTTGATTGGCTTAAAAAAAAATCCCAGATATTGGAATCGAGGAGAAAAAACCGCTGATAGAGTTAAATTCAAATATTCCTATAAAAAAACAGTGCAAGTTATTAGGAATTTCAAATTCCGGATATTACTACGAACCTGTTCCCGAAGATCCCTTTAATTTGCATTTAATGAATCTTATAGATAAACAGTATACCAAGACCCCGTTCTACGGGGTAGAAAAGATGACCGCTCATCTGATAAGAAACGGCTATCCGGTAAACGTTAAAAGAATAAGGCGGCTTTATCATATAATGGATATAGAAGCGATTTATCCCAAAAGACTAAGTATCCCCTCTTTGGATTACAAATATCCTTATTTGCTAAAAAACCTTATAATAGATAGACCTAATTTCGTCTGGTGCGCCGATATAAGTGTGCCGCAGAAAAGCAGTATAAAAGATGAGAGTAGGTCTCTCGCAGCCGGCTTGCAGGAGCAGGCTGCAAACCACCATAGGCGGCTTGGGTCAAAAGCCTAAGTCGTGAGCGTTATGGAAAAGGTATCATTAAAGATATCAGGTATGAATCAGAAGAAGGCGAATACAAATGAACTGCCGTTCAAGTGTCGAAAGTGCTCAGATGACATCAAAACCGGGCGTTTATGTTAACCCGGGATTAGCCTGTACGCAACCTGCTTACGGGACAGGCGGTGTCCGGCATAGAGGCAGCGCCAGCCTGATTCGGGCTTTTATATTGAACTGCGGGAACCTTCGTCGGCGATGTAAAGGGAAAGGCGCAAGCGTGAAAGGCGAGGCCAAAAGTACCGAAGCGCCGTCAAGGGGCGGAGCAACTCGTAGTAGTTATGAAGTCGCTGTAACGGCGACGGAGCGAAGGGGTTGCGTTATTCAGTCATGTTTATTTGTCAACTGCGCAAGCAGGAGGAACCTATGAATATAACAAAACCGTACGACATTCCAAAATCCTTAGTATGGAATGCGTTTAAATGTGTCAAAGAAAACAAAGGTTCGGAAGGTGTGGACTTAGAATCTATTGAAATGTTTGAGAAAAATCTTAGCTCCAATCTCTACAAGCTTTGGAACCGCCTAAGTTCCGGCAGTTACTTTCCGCCGCCGGTTAAAGGAGTGGCTATTCCAAAGAAATCAGGAGGTATGCGCATGCTTGGCATTCCTACAGTTTCCGACAGGATAGCGCAGACCGTTGTTAAGCTTGTCTTAGAACCAATGGTAGAACCTATATTTCACGAAAATTCCTATGGCTATCGTCCAAGACGGTCGGCTCATGATGCCATAGCCGTTGTTAGACGAAGAAACTGGGAATACGACTGGGTAATAGAGTTCGATATCAAAGGCTTATTTGACAATATTAATCATGAGTTACTTCTTCGTGCGGTCAAGAAACACTGTCAGACTCCGTGGGTTCTGCTCTACATCGAAAGATGGCTGAAAGCGTCAATGCAGGATGACAAAGGTAACTTAATAGAAAGGGACAAAGGCACTCCGCAAGGCGGTGTCGTAAGCCCTTTACTTGCCAATCTATTTCTTCATTACGCATTCGACAGGTGGGTTAGTCAAAATCTCAGAAGCGTGCGCTTCTGCCGCTATGCCGATGACGGGATAGTTCATTGCAAAAGCCTATTGCAAGCACAAATGGCTTTGCAGAAAATCAGAAACCGCTTTCGAGAGGTAGGGCTTGAACTTCATCCAGACAAAACCCGGATTGTGTATTGCAAGGATATTAACCGCCGAGAGTCCTATCCGGTGATTAGCTATACATTCCTTGGATATACTTTTCGTCCTCGTAAGTCAAAGGATAAATACGGCAGGATTTATGAAAACTTCTCTCCTGCGGTAAGCCGGGAAGCGCTGACCATGATGAGGCAGACAATCAGGGGCTGGCATATCCAGCTTAAATGCGATAAAGGAATAAAAGATTTATCAAACATATTCAATCCTGTAATAAGAGGCTGGTTTAACTATTACGGTAAATTCTATGCCTCGGCTATGTTTCCTGTTTCAAAACACATTAATGCGTATTTAGTCAGGTGGCTCATGCGTAAATATAAGCACTTAAGTTATCATTATAGACGTGCGAGCAAGTTGCTTGAAAAATTGGCTATGTCCATGCCAAATGCATTTGCCCATTGGGAGGGTGGATATGTTATATAGGTTGAATAATGGGAGCCGGATGAGTCGAGAGGTTCACGTCCGGTTCTGCGAGGGGCTGGGGGTGAAACTCCCCCGGTCTACTCACCCTTATATAAAACTTTTAAACGGATTTGCCTATCTGTTTGCAATAATGGACTGGTATTATCGTCACCGAATGTATAATACCAAAAACACCGAATTAAAATTCCTATTTTCACCGACCAAAAAGTCAGGTCGTTACTTTTCATTAAAATAGATATTCTATACTATTTTATTTTGAATTTAAGATTTTAGCATGTAGAATTTAAGATTCAATAATGTAGAATAGATACCCAAAAATCTAATTTATGGAGGGTATCTAATGGTAACGAAAGACGAGTATTATCAAATTAAGGCTTATTCAGGCATAGGCCTTTCGTTAAGCGCAATAGCAAAAAGGCTTAACTTACATTCTAAAACGGTATCTAAAATTCTAAAAGGAGGTTTTAAAGAAATGAATTCAGTTTCAAAGTTGGATAATTTTAAAGACTATATAGTTCAAAGATTAGAAAAATATCCCGAACTAACGGCCGTTTCCATATTTGAAGAAATAAAAGAAATGGGCTATACGGGCAAAGAATCAATCTTAAGAGATTACATAATGTCAACACCGATTTAAAATTCCCTAAAACGCCGAACGAAAAGTACGCAAAACGCCGAACGAAAATTCCGTTTTTCACCGATTATAAATTTAGTTTTATGCATTTTGCGCATGCTAAATTGCAACTAAATTCATCCTTACAAATTGCGTTTATTTTCACCTTTTATCCGGCTTATTTAATCTAATCACCTCCTTTTATGCTGTTTGTCAAAAGATTTGACCCCTTATATATTTACTTTCTTACTTAATTTATACGCCTTATAACCCCCTTTTTTTAGATTAAATCTAAAACCTTA
>JBMFVV010000053.1:0-2843 GCA_049965815.1 Thermoplasmata archaeon
CCTGTGGGGTGTGTACGAACGCCGAACAGCCCTGTCTCAGACTGCTCGCGATCCGAAGATTTACGGGACGATCAGTCTGTCTATTGCACACATGTAGGCGCCATTGTCTTGCCCTGCAGAGCAACATATAGATAGTGCTGGACACACGCGTTTTGAGCTGATAGTCTGCCGGGCATCGCGATGAGCGAGGGACGAGAGCAAGCAGCGTGTCGAGGCATGGGCCGTTGGAATATGATGACGTTCAGTCCGTCATCGATGCGGGTACGCAGGAAGTCGGTTGGGTGAGCCAAGAGCTCGCCGGTGCCGATCTTGGCGATGAGCGTCTCAGGCGGCGTTTGGTCAAGACCGGAGAGCAGTTGGCGAAATCCCCCGCCTCGCCGATCAATGAAGCCTGCGGAACCTGGGCGGCGACGCAGGGCGCGTACCGTTTTTTTAACAACTCGAAGGCCACGTCCGCGGGGATTCTCGCGCCCCATGTTGCCGAGACGGCCAAACGCATGTTGGCGCAGAGCGAGCCGGTGCTGGTGATGCAGGACACGGTGTTCTTCTCGTACGGGCAACACCCGAAGACCAAGGGATTGGGTCCGATCGGCAAGGGCAATTCGCCGGGTGAGCGCGGACTGATTATGCACAATGCGCTCGCCTTCACCAACGCGGGGGTGCCGCTCGGCCTTTTGAGTCAATGCATCTGGGCACGCGGGGAGATTCCCGAGGAGGATTACCAGGAGAAGATCGTGCGGCTTCAGTGCACGGCGATCGAGGAGAAGGAAAGCTCCAAATGGCTCGTCGCGCTGCGCGAGACGGTTGCGCGCACCCCCGCGGGCGTGAAGGTGGTGACCGTTGCCGATCGGGAATCGGACTTCTTTGAGTTTCTTGCCGAGGCGGAGCAGCTGAAGTGCTCCTACCTGATCCGCGCGCGCGTCGATCGCAAGCTCGTACCCGAGGAAAGCGAGGGCGAGGAGCGCATTTTGGAGGCGCTCGCTCACGCGCCGGTGCTGGGCGAGCGCGAGGTCGCGGTCCCCGGTAACGGCAAACGCAAAGCCCGCACCGCCACCGTCACGGTGCGCACCGCCGCCGTGACGCTCAAGCCGCCACAACGGCGGGGGCACGCGAAGGACTCCGGGTGGAGTGAGCCGATTGCCGTGAACGTCATCGCCAGCACCGAGGAGCATCCCCCCGAAGGGGCTGAGGCGATCAGCTGGGTACTGCTGACGAATCTGTCCGTCAACACCTTCGCGCAGGCGAGCGAGAAGGTCGACTGGTACGCCAAGCGCTGGGGGATAGAGACCTGGCATAAGGTGCTCAAGTCCGGCTGTCAGGTTGAGGACTGCCTGCTCGAGGAAGCCGAGCGCCTTGCTCGCTATCTGACGCTCTTCAGCATCATCGGCGTGCGGCTGATGTACATCGCGTATCTGGCACGCGCGCAACCGGACCTCCCTGCCCGCAAGGTCTTCTCCGAGGTGGAGATCCAGGCGCTGCATGTGCGCATGAGAAAGGACATGCCGGATCTGGAAAGACCGACCACCTTGAGGCAGACCGTGCGACTGATCGGCAAGCTCGGTGGGCACCTGGGACGTAAGTGCGATGGGGAGCCCGGCGTGGTCGTGCTCTGGCGCGGGTGGATGCGCCTGTATGAGGCCGTGGAGATGCTGCTGCAGATCAAACGCAATCCGCACCTGATCAACTCCAGCTGAGCCATGCGCTATTGCGGACGTGACTTCCAACCAGCGGAGCTCGAGCTCATCCACGAGCTGCTCGCTGTGCAGCCGCCTCTCGATCGCGCGCGACTCTCGCGCGAGGTCTGCGAGCGGCTCGGTTGGCGTCGCCCGGACGGCCGACTCAAGGACATGAGCTGTCGGGTCGCGATGCTCAGAATGCAGACCGACGGGCTCTTCACGCTGCCGCCGCCGAGAACGGCCAAGCCACCTGCCTACCGAGCACACCCCGAGATCGAGAGGGCCGTGCAGCCCCCGTCGATCGCGCCAAGCGTCGATCTGGCTGGGCTGCGCCTCGAGCTCGTCTCGAGCAGAGCCGACTCCCTTTTGTGGAACACATACATCCAACATCACCACTACCTTGGTCATCAGCCCTTGCCGGGGGCGCAGCTGCGTTACTTCGCCCGCAGTGCCGGCCACATCGTCGCCTTGCTCGGATTTGGAGCCAGTGCCTGGAAAACCAGGCCGCGCGATGCTGCGATCGGCTGGACTCCTGAGCAACGCGCGGGCAACTTGCACCTCGTCGTCAACAACGCGCGCTTCCTTATCCTGCCATGGATCCAGTGCAGGAATCTCGCCTCGCGGGTCCTGGCTCTCGCCACCCGCCGCCTGGCCGATGACTGGCACGCGCGGTACGCGTACCGCCCGGTCCTGGTGGAAACCTTCGTCGAGAAGCCCCGCTTCACCGGCCATTGCTACAAAGCCGCAAACTGGCAATACCTCGGGGACACCCAGGGACGCGGCAAGCTCGACACCTTCCATCGGTGCGACAAACCCGTCAAAAGCGTCTGGATCTACCCGCTGGCCCGCGACTTCCGCCGTCAGCTCTGCAAGGCGTGATCTTGTCGTGTCAGAAGTCATCGGCTATGCGTTGCGGTTCGCGAAAGATCTGTGTAATAGACAGCTATACCTACTTCTAAGTGACCCATTCACCACTTAGGAGTTTTCGATGATGAACATCTCAAAAGCCCCGCGCTGGGCGGAACTCAACGACGCGCAGCGCGCGCTGCACAAAGCGTTTCATGACGTGCGGGTCCGCCACCCGAAGCTGGACGCCGTACTCGAGCAGATCCATCCGTTGCTGATGCCGCACGGTGAATCAAATATTGTCTACATCGTGGGCGCCAC
>JBMFVV010000054.1:0-2822 GCA_049965815.1 Thermoplasmata archaeon
CGGTCATTGATGATCTCATGACATTGAGGTTCATACACAACACAGAGAATGTTGTGTTCCTTGGTCCTCCGGGTGTTGGCAAGACACATCTCTCCATAGCACTGGGAATGAGGGCAATCATGTCAGATATTCCTGTTTATTACACATCTGCAATGAAGCTTGTGCAGACACTTAAGAGAGACTATGATCTGAAAAGGCTTGAATATCGCATAAAGACATATTCAAGGTTCAGGCTGATGATTGTTGACGAGATCGGATATCTACCACTCACAAGGGAAGAATCAAACCTGTTCTTCCAGTTTGTTTCTTCCAGGTATGAGAAGAGATCTACAATATACACTAGCAACAAGGGATTCAGTGAATGGGGTGAAGTCTTGGGTGATTCTGTTATGGCATCTGCCGTTCTGGACAGGATACTGCATCATTGCAATGTTGTGAACATAAGAGGGGACTCATACAGGTTGAAAGATCGTAAAAAGACTGGAAATATCAGCATAAATGGAGTGAAAAAGGAATGAAAGAAAATCTAAATACGGGTGGAAAATATTCAACCGCCATTTTTGGAAAGTTTTCAAACGCCATTGACATAATGTCACACCTGATTCATAAACCAGCGGGTGTGGGACACTATTCTAAGACCTACCCATATTGAACATATTGTGCCACACACCGGTGCAGAACAGTGCATTATCGATCCTGTCATCCCTCTTCTGTGCTATATTCCATCCAAGCATCTTCTTGTCTGCTGCAAATCCCGATTCAGAATTGCTCCTCTGATGGTATTTCTCAAGATAATTCATTGTGTCAACAACAAATTCTATCAATGTATCCTTCCATTTCTGTGATCCATTGAGTGTTGCATTCCTCTTAGGTATTACAAAGACCTTCGTTTCGCCAAGTTTATCCATGTATGAAGGTGATGAGTAGTACCTGTCAAGCCGGATGGAATCCACCTCAACGCCAATGGATTTGAGGAGATCCATTGCCCTGTCATATGCCTCTCTTTCAGATTTCATGGATGAACCGAATGCTATGTATAGTCGGGATTCCAGATCCATTATGGCGAATGAATATGCGAACAGTCGTTTCCTGTGGCCATTTGATTCCTTGACGTTCTTATCATAATCCGGATTCTCCTTGGCCTTATCCTTGAGATGCTGTGCATGTGACTCATAGTTCTTCTTCACGGTGAGGGAATAACCTGTTCCATCCCCAGTAGCGTCTGAATTCTTTACACCTTTCCTTTTCAATATCAGGACATGAAGGTTGTGTATCGCAATTATGACCTCGTCATCTGAATACAGTCTCTCCACTGTTTTGTATGATACATCTATTCCCGACAGCATTGAGAATATGTCAAGCATGTCTGCGAACATCCTGTTTGATTCTCCGACAAGCTGCTTGATCAGCAATAACTTGACCCTCTGTTCCAGTGTCAGGGAATGCGGGTGACCTGGCCTGGGAATGATCCGTATGGAAGATACTGCTTCCCGTATGAGGGGATCAAGACCCTTCATGGCCACTTTCATTCTTGCGGAAAACTCATTTTCGTATGAATGCCAGTCCCTCTCCTTCCTGGGATGTTCCAGCTTGTATTTCTTCCCGATGGTACTGTTGATCTCTTCCAGCTTGTAATGAATGTCATCACTGGTTACTCTCGGCATTTCAAAAATACATGGCATGCATGAATATAAGCATGTCTATAGACATGCTTATTATCATCTATACATTAACCATGTGTGAGCAGGAAGGTCTTTGTACTTGGCAACAAGCTGAGCATAACAGATGACCAGATAGAGGGCATATTAGAGAGAACAGTAACAAAACAGGGCACATCTGCCAAAGCTGATGTGCCAAGAAGATATCTGGGGAAGAGGGTCTACGTCATAATTACGAAATCAGAAGGAGAAACCGAACGAGAATAGTGTCCCACACCCTTTGAACAATAAAGAATATTCTTTATCCCCATCTTCAGGATCATTCACTGTTAATGGAACTGTTCAATATATAAATATTAATTTTTCATTGATGTTATATGAGGTATCATTTATTGAGAAAGGATTACCTTTAGGAACAACTTGGTATGTGAATTTATCAAATGGAAAATCATATTCAAATTTTGTTAATTATATAGTAATTGAATTATTTAATGGATCATATTCATACACAATTTCAACAACAAACAAGGATTATGAAATAAAACAATTTGAAGGTAACTTTACAATAAAAGGAGCAAATTTAACAATAAACATAACGTTCGAAGCTGTAAATTATTCAGTTTCATTTATTGAGTCTGGATTACCATATGGATCATCATGGTATGTGAATCTATCTAACGGGCAATCTTACTCATCATCAAGTAATACAATAACGTTCAATGAGACAAATGGCACTTATCCATATATACTAGCAACAGGTAACAAGGATTATGCACCAACACAGTATTCAGGATCATTAACTGTTAATGGAGCACCTGTATCAGAATCAATTACTTTCAATCTGGTAACATATAAAATAATATTCACAGAATCTGGATTATCATCAGGCACTACCTGGTATGTTACTTTGAATAACATTACAAAATCTTCATCAAACAATACAATTATCTTCGATGAACCAAACGGTTCATATTCTTACACTATTCAAGGCATATCAGGTTACAGGACAAGCAATTATTCAGGATCATTAATGGTGAATGGAAATTCTGTAAATGAAAACATTGTATGGTCAATAATTCTGTATCCAATAACAATTACAGAGAATGGAATATCAAACGGAACGGCATGGTCAGCAACATTGACAGGAACAACATTTAATGGTCA
>JBMFVV010000055.1:0-2749 GCA_049965815.1 Thermoplasmata archaeon
GACAGTGATCTCATACCTCCTCTACCCCGTGATGACTCCCTACCTTTACGCAGGCCTGAAATACACCATTTCCATTGATTATCCTTAACTTACCATATCCCCACAACGATCTAGTAAATTCAATTTGAATGAGGATTCTTCGAAATCGCTATTAATAGTTTGAGTCCATCAAGAGCCAACCACACGGAGCATTAAGTACAGTGCAGCTATTAGGAAAACGTTCAGCAACATAACCACAGACGCTAAACTAAGGCCAAACCGTGTCGAGAGGAAATATGTAACGTAGACAAGAAGGGATTCAAACATTACCATGAACACAGAGAACAAAATGAGCTTAATCATCACTCCCTGTCCATTTTTCCTATAGGTATCGACGAATGAGAGAAGGATGGCCAAAAATATAGCTATTTCAGTTCCTTCCATCACAAGGTTCACCAACCATGGTATTCCGATCACTGCGTGTTCCCCCCTAGAAGCTTGCCAATTATTTTCTTCAATTCCCCTTCCAATACTTCATTCACATAAACCAGTCCTCCATATTTCTGATCTTCACGTATGAGATTGTTTTCAATAAGCACGTTGAGGTGATGCGTTACTGTCCTGTAGTTAAGGCCGAGGCTTTTACTCAACTCGTTCTTGTTCATGGGGTTATTCAGGATAAGGCTGAGAATCTTAATCCTCGTGTCGCCTCCCCTAGAGGCTATGAGAAGCCAAAAGAGCGATCGCTTCAACTCAGTATCCTCGATCTCTATGTCTCTGAAATTTATCCTGTACCTCAACGCTAGTGGGAATGAATAGTCTTTATAAAAAAGTATAGAAGAAAAGTAAAAAAGTTCAGGCAAATGTGGACACCTTTGAGAGAGGACCTATGCCTACGTTATCAAATATCTCGTGCGTTATTATGAAACTCCCGTTGATCACACTGAAATCTATGGTATAAACCACGTTGATATAGTCAAAGGAACTAGTGTTGGATGAGCTCTGAACCACGAACTGTATATCTGCAGTCACCGTCCCTGAAACAGCACTGCCCTGTGTGAAATTCATATTTATCAGTGGTGGCGCCTCTGAGTAAAACCACACAGCATTCCAGAGCCCGAAGAATTTTGTCCACACAGACTGTATCTGGGAATAGTTTGTGTAGTTTCCCGCAAGTTTGCCTCCGATCCACTGTAGTGATGAGTTCTGCATATACTGTGACATGACAAGTGAGACGTTTTCAATGGCTATATTGTTCCAGTGAGAAAATGAGGCATTCATCATGGCTTCGGTCTGAAGGCTCTCTACTTCTTTTGCTGGATACGATACAACTCCTACGCCAACTATATGCCATATTTCCATAGTTATCAGCGGTTTCCCCCCGAAATAATGCATCTGTATTGTATAGTTTGTTACTATGGTGTTCACCTGCTGTGGAGTAGCAAAGGACGTCAACACCCATTGCACTGTGGCATTCACTGTATATATTCCCCCACTGTTTGTGACAACTGGTGGCGATTCTGTATAAAACCATACTGCGCTCCACAGTCCGAAGAACTTGTTCCACGTAGACGCTATCGAATTCAGGCCAGTGTAGGTTCCAGAGAGTGGGCCACCTATCCATTTGAGAGTTGCGTTGGTTGTATACTGAGGCGTAAGAAGCGTTGTGTTTTCAATGGCTATGTAATCCCAGTGAGTAAATGCCTCACTCATGACAACGTTAGTCTGGTTGTTTTGTAGAGCTGTATTCAGCTGGTATATGCTACCGTTGAGCTGTGAAATTTCACCCTGCAGTGTCGCGTAGCTTGACTTGAGTGATGTGTAGTTGGTTGTTAGCGCAGAAATCTGAGATGTTAGGCTTCCTACCTTCTGATCCAGAGAACTGTTGCTGCTCCTGAGGCTGTTTGACAGTTCCATTTCAGCTGAGTATGCGTAGCCCAGCACGGCAGCCACTATCACCACAACCACTATCACTCCTATTGCTGCTTTTCCGTTCAATCAATCACCTGATCAATGAATATGCCGTCGATAAATACGATTATTCAGATTTGTATACAAATCTTACAAAAAACTTCAAAGCCAGCGTTCGTTTCGAGATGCTCATTACTTCTTGTACCTAATCCTACAAAGTGAAGTAGAGTCAAGGCATTATCTAGAATCAGGTTTAACCTTAATCTACAACTATCATCCTTCCAATTGCAAAGATGAACTTCAGGTATCGGTAAAGCAACAGGTTTCAAGACAAGAATTCAGCAGTAGCCAATGTTGCTCCCATGACCATAGTGTAGGAACCATCAATATGTCGTCCTGAGAATGGTAGAGGCACAAAACACATGCAAATAACGAAATCTTAGGGAGTTACCGCATCAGTTCTTCATGACAGAGAAATAAATCTCCTTAGATGAGACCCCCGTATTAAGAGATATGTGATATTTCGTGCTGAGACAAACGGACGCTGTCGTACAACGGGCGTGAGATCAGGGAATCCTGGATTTTGTGGGTGCATTAAATTCTGAGCAATGGGCTACCAGTGAATAGAGAATTTGTTAAACATCCATACGCAGCAATGGAGGAGTGATCAACTTCTCTCTGTCTCCTAAAAATCAAAGGTAGTAAATATTGATTCTCTGTCTTCATCCAATGAAAAAATAGTGATACTAGGAGTGGGGTCTGGTATCTTAAGATTGCTTTATAAACCTTAACTCCGCAGGGTTATAGGGATTAGTAATTTCAGTTATCCTGAAATCCACTCTAATCTTCGTGTTCCTGA
>JBMFVV010000056.1:0-2731 GCA_049965815.1 Thermoplasmata archaeon
GTGATGGTATGGATATCAAAGACATGATCGAAAGTTACATTAGAAAGACAGACTGGGAAGTTAAAGAAAATGCCAATATGGGTTATTCACTTCAGGGACTGGAACACAATGTCTATAGGAAAGTGATAAAAGAATATTGGCTCGACAATGTATACGATGAGGAAATAGCCAGATATCACAAAGAAGGATGGATGCATATCCATGATCTCGGGTACTTGTCCGCCTATTGCGTCGGATGGGATCTCGAAGATTTAATAAAGACCGGATTTAAAGGAGCAATGGGAAAGGTCTCATCCAAGCCGTGTATTTGTTAAGATCAAATTGATCCACGTCGCCCACAGAAATTGATCCACCATCTTGAATAAACCTTTCCGGAAACTGAGATAATATTTCTCGGAAAGGAGCAGATGGAGGATGAAGAATATGTACGACGTGGAAAAGATTTTGGAATTGTACGACCAAAGTGGATCCATTCGTTTCGTTGCAAGGCAAATGCACATATCGAGAAATACCGTTTCCAAGTATCTCAAAAGAGTTGAACAATACAGGCTCAAAGAAAAACCATCGATTATTTACAGGAAACCTGCTCATCGCAAGATTTCTCCCGAGACAGTTGAAAGAGTGCATGCGCTTTTGGAAGAGAACAAAGTTAAACCTGTCAAGTTAAGATTCACGGCAAAGAAAATCTTTTCAATTCTTATCCGTGAAGGATACAAGATAAGTTATACTTCTGTCAAAAGGATAGTCCATGAATGGAAAATGAGAAACACCGGTCTGAACGAAGTGTTTATCATGCAGGTTCCATCTATTGGGAAGAGGGCTGAATTCGACTGGGGATATGCACCTCTGAAGATAAAAGGAGTATTGAAATCGTATCCGGTGATCTTCATGGTCTTAAACAATTCTTTGTACCGCTACGCGTTGGTCTTTGAAAGAGAGACACTTCTTGAGGTGATTGAGGGCCACATTCAATTCTTCAGGCAGATTGGCGGGGTCCCTAAAACAATATTCTACGACAATCTTAAAGTCGTTGTGGATGATTCGAAAGAGAAAAGGATAAACGAGCATTTCCTTCAATTCAGTTCATTCTTCAATTTCACACCGATTCCATGCAATCTATCTTCTCCGAACGAGAAGGGGACAGACGAAGAAACGGTTGGATTTGTCAGGAACTATTGTTTTAGCGAAAGGAATGAATTTAATTCGGTAGAAGAAGCGAATGAATTTCTTGCAGCCAAACTAGTTGAAATAAATTCCGGACATGTCAACAAAAGAGAACTTCCTCCAATAGAAGGATTGTCTCAAGAGAGAGATTATCTTATCCCATTGCCATCCGCGGAATACAACAATTACGTCATTGAAAAAAGAATGATTTCAAAATATTCAATGATTTCATTTGAAGGCAATTATTATTCGGTACCCGAAGACCACCAATCGAGAAGCATTACCCTGAAGGTATATCCTCAAAAGATTGAAATGGTCGATTCGGACAAAGTCATAGCCGAGCACAGGAGGCTAAACTCAAAAGGCGAATATTCAATTGAAATAACACATTACCTGACGACGCTAAAAAGAAAGCCCGGAGCTTTAGCGAACTCTCGAGCTTTCACAAACCTCAGCGAACAGCTGAAGACCATATTCAACGATTATTATACCAAAGATGTGGTCAAGTTCGTTGAGATATTGGAATTATTGGATAATTACGGACAAGAAGAGATTATAAGAGCAATGGATAAACTTTTGGGATACGGGATTGTGCCTACATACGAGACAGTCAAGAATGTGCTCGAGCAAAAGGAAATAAAACACGAAGAATTCGAATATCCGGGGATAAAAATTGAGGTGGGAGATCCTCAAATTTACAACAGTTTAGCGGTGCATTCATGAGCGAGATAAAGATGCTTTTCAAAAAGTTGAAAATGCCCGGAGCATGTCAAGCATATGAGAAAATGGGAGATAAAAGTAAGGACGTATTTCTCGAAGAGATATTGAAAGCCGAAATCGAATCGAGAAATAACAGTACCATAGTCAAGAAGATAAAGCGGGCAGGATTTCCAACTCTCAAAAGATTCGAAGAATTGAAAACGGAATATCTGCCGGAAGATGCGCAAAGGCGGATTGAAGAATTGAAATCTCTTGAATTCATTGAAAATCACAGGAATGTCATAATGCTTGGGAATTCGGGAACAGGGAAAACACATCTTGCAATCGCGATGGGAATTGAGGCATGTGAAAAAGGATATAACGTGTCATTTAAAACAGCGGCGAAACTGGTTAACGAACTGAAAGAGGCAAAAGATGAGAGACAGCTTACGAAATATGCGAGGATATTTGAAAAATACGATATGGTGATTCTTGACGAGTTGGGATACATTTCATTCGATACGGAAGGGTCTGAACTGTTATTCCAATACATAGCGATGAGATACGAAAGGAAAAGCACGGTCATAACAACGAATCTTATCTTTTCAGATTGGATAAAGACCTTTCATGATACGGCTCTGACAATGGCTCTGCTGGACAGGATAACACACAACGCGATTATCTTGAACATGAACGGAGAAAGTTACAGAAGGAGGCAAGGAGTAAAGAAATAACTGAGGTGGATCACTTTTAATGGGCGCAGTGGATCAATTTTTGCTTGACTTTATACACTTAGGTAATACCGGCAATAATACCGGTAGGAATATTGTGCTTATTGAGTGCTTTTGGATAACACTTTGTTGGTGCC
>JBMFVV010000057.1:0-2446 GCA_049965815.1 Thermoplasmata archaeon
CTCGAAGTTTTCAACCCGAAACTTGCCAAGGAAGTTTTTGACATCGATCTGAGGGCAGGCATAGTTCCGCCCCTGAGAATTTACATCTACGAAGAAAGTGACAAGACCCATGTGGCAGTCCAAATCGCAGTTGAACTTTTCTCTCAGTACAATGGAATGGAGGAACTCGCTGGAAGAGTGGATAAAATGCTTGATTCTGTGATTAATTCTGTTAAATAAGGCATTAATCAGAAACTAGTAAATGGAGAGATGAGCCTCGAATGGCCTCAAATGTTATTATATTAACCATATTTTTCAATTTATGGTTATTCGCACTTTCGTGTCGGTGGAATTTATCATCACGTGACTTTTAATTTTTCCCCCTCTTCATTGAAAAAAAGTCAATTTTAGATGATGACGAGGTTGTATAAAGTTGTATAGTAGTAATATTAGGATAAGTAGCAAATATACTATGCCAATTATATACCGTTAGATAGATAATTATTTTCTGTTAGATTCCCTGAGGATAGTGCTAGGTAGCCTATGGCGGCAATAGACCTGACCCAAAGCCTTATAAATGAATGATGATAAATTGAGTTATATGCCTGGTAAATGGATAAACAATAACATATTGTTGATTTCATTCTCAGCATTCTTCTCACAGATCTTGGCTATCAGACTGTGCTGGCTGTGCTGCCTGTACTTTTAGTTATCGTTTATCATGCTCCAGTATATATTTATGGGATAACCGTTGCAGTATCTTACGGATTTGGGGCATTACTTGGATATCTGGGGGGCAGGCTTGCCGATAAATTTGGAAGAAAGAAGATAGCTGTCGCGGGAAATGCCTTAATTCCTCTGCTGTCATTTAGCGGAATGGCGAGCAACGCCTATGAAGCTTCAGCTCTATTCAATGCTGGATGGTTATCCAGAAACTTCAGGTCTCCGGCAAGGAAGGCATTGATAAGTGAAGAAATAAACGAAGAGAACAGGGGTAGGGTGTTTGCATTTCTAAATGCCCTGGACGTTGGAGGGGGGGTGTGTTCAATAATAATCCTGTTAACGCTCCTCTACCTTGGCATATCTCTAAGGTACATACTACTGCTTACCGCCATACCCATAATCGTAGCCACAACACTTTTGGTAATGGTCAAGGAAAAACGCACCGATAGGAGGATGGTTCACGAAGCTTCAGGCCGTGGAGCATACAGGGGTGTACTTCTTGCAACAGCCCTATACGGCTTTAGCATTTACAGCCTTGGGTTCCCAGTTTTGACCATAGCGCAGGCCACCGATATGGATGTTCCAGCCTTCGCGTCTTATGGCCTTTTTCTGCTTGCTTCTGCTGTATTTGGATATTTTATTGGAACAAGGAAATTAAAGTTGATCCCATCGCTTGGATTTTTAGGCTACCTGTTATCGGCAATTGGGACATTTATGCTGGGGCTTTCATATTTCTTCCGGTGGGGACTTCCAGCTCTTATACTTTCGGTATTAATAATAGGAATAGCTATCGGGACCATAGATACGCTGGAACCAAATCTTATAACTCAAGTTAAGAAACAGCTAGGTGAAGGAATGGGTTCTCTAACAGCTTCGAGGAGCGCTGGATTATTTATAGGCAATCTCACGATGGGATTTCTGTATTATTTTAATCCGCTTTATTCGTATTCATATGCAGCGGCTGCCTCAGCCACGGCAGCCGCCCTGCTGTTTATCCTGGGAGGAAAGTACAGTGGCCTTATCTGAATCTTTCATCGCTGCTATATTACAAACGTGCCAAAGACAATCAAAAGCTGTTTTCAGTGCAGATGACAGCTCAATCCCAGACCTATTCGCTGCTATTAGGGTGGTGGTGCCGCAATGAATATGCACTTAATATAGTCTAAAATTACCTATTATCCATAATACAGTCAAGCACCCATTCACCCTAGCAAAGCTAAAAGTTTCTCTGTAATGCTTGCCTTATTCTTCCCCTTCCTCATGGTGAACACTGAGCATTATAGAAGAGAAAGCCTTTGCCCAGTATGCAAGCATGGGAACGAATATAATGTTCCTTCACAGGTAACAGGTCAGTCTAGTGTGGACTTCAACCTGGATGAATCTCCCTTCTTGTGATGAGTCTTGGTACATACCTTATGAAATTCCTCCTCCTCAGCTTCTGTGTGTGGAATATGGAGAGGAGGGTATCATACGCCTTGCTTCCACGGGGTGACCTTGTGTCTCCGGATACCTTCCTGTATATCACTGAAGGTCTTAACGCTCTCTCAGCCCTGTTGTTTGTCGGTTCAACATTTGGATCAACAACGAATCGGAACAGCCACTCCCTCTTCCGCTTGAGGAGATTGTCCACGAACTTCCTTGTCCTGAGATGCTCGTAACCCGTATCCAGCAGGAACACCAACCTGTGGTACAGATCATCTATGTCTTCAGATGTACCATTACCATTGAACGATTTCGCCTTATC
>JBMFVV010000058.1:0-2430 GCA_049965815.1 Thermoplasmata archaeon
CTATTACCCGTATCCCTATTCCTATTATTACGGACCTGGATTTTCGATTAACACGCCATTTTTCGGGTTTAATATCCCGTAGACATTTCTCCGAGGCTCAGCTTTTCCAGAAGGCCCGAGGCGAAATTCGAACCGGCCTTAGGCTAGGGCGTCCAAAACGGATTTCGTCTTATGACCGATTTTTGCTCCCTGGCATTGCGGTGGGACGGCCCTATCCATCCAAGATGGCCGTGATTATTGCATTTCGCATCTAACCGCACCCTGCTTGGGACTGTGCCCCCAGGTCATGAGTTTTGCCGTAATGCATTGAAAGATTGAGTATTTCTCCATTTTTTTCCCGGTTTTCGGTACTGGTGATCAGATCAAACTGCGTCCTGCACTGCGCCGGACCAAGGCTCTCGAGCTGGTCAGGGTGACGAAGCACTTGTCGTCTTTGTTTGACTAAAGAGGTGAAAGCGCCTGTGATTTTTCGCTCTTCGGCAACCGTGATCTTTACAACCTGCTCCGCTTCCTCCCGGGTGGGGATACCGCAAAGGGAGGGCAGGCGAAGGGCGATTCGATTGGCATCTTTAATTTCGCCCGTGCCGTGAAGTTTCCCAAGTCCAAAGAGCGATTCGATCTGATCGGAGCTTACCGGCAGACCGATATGGTCCAAACCAAGCCTTTCGGCGGTATGGATTTGAGTTTGAAGATAGTGGGTGAATCTTTTGCGGACAGGACTCGAACCGATGGCCTCGATGAATGGTTCGCACCGGGCTATCGTGGAGTGGCTAAGCCCATTAGCCTTGAGGATTCTCTGGCACTCCATCAGTGGCGCTGCATCGTCTCGGAACCGTTTAATGAAGGTCCTGCATGAGGGGAGCTGATCCATGGAGGCTCGAAGTTTCCACAGGATGGAGCCCTTGCGGGAGCCTCCGGCGGGAGAAAGTCCAAGCAATTGGTCCGCCCATCTGATCAGGCGGTGTACATTCATAAAACGTGACTTGGTCTGTACTTTCGGTGGAGCGAGGCAGGCGAGCAGCGTCTGTTTGAGCTTACCGGATACCCGACCACAGGACGAAAGAAAGGTCTCGAAAATCGGTTGATCCTCATACCACCATTTGAGCAGATTGGCGGTGAAATGGGAGATATCGTCAATGCACGGGCTCCCCAGCTCCTGCTCATCGAGTAAACGGATAGACTTTTGCAAATCGGCTCCGCCATCCTTGAGGTAGGCAACCGGGCGTCCCGCCGAGGCGATGAGGCGATCGAGGAATGCCGCAATGGACTCACCCGTCCAGGAATCGGCTACCGATACCGCCATGCAGTGCACATCGTGAAGACCGGGGGCCGACGGGCTGAGTTCATGGTGATGAGCGTTGAGAGCCAGGACAGTCAAAATCTTACCCGTCCCCAGAGCAATGCTCATGTCGATCATCCAGATAAATCCGTTACTAAACGGTATCTTCGTCGGCTGCAGCCCCGGCAGCCTTGGAGCTGATCGGATGCGCGCCAGTGAGAGCCTCGTCACCCAGTTGATGATGGTCTGTGGACATGGGACTTTTTTTTATACCCAGCGCTCCCATCACCGTGCCAAGCACCCGGCTCACGGCCCGGAACCCGATGCGAGCCACCACAAACAGCTGCAGGGCCAGGAAGACCAGATCCACCTTGCTCTGGATGACAACCACCCGACCTTGGCTCTCCAGTTGGTGCACCCGAGCCTTGGTGTGCTTGAGCTCTTTTTTGAATCTGTCGCGCTCCGACTTGATTCTGGCCAGTTCTTTGCTCTGGTAGCGGTTTTTCTCAGCTCGAGATTCGGCTTTCTGTTTCCAGTTATCCCGGCTCCTTTTGTATCTGGTCTCGGGACTCATTGCGCACCCACCCAGTCAGATGCGCGGCGGCGGCTGAGTATTTTGATCATTGCGCTTACCCCCTGGATTATGGTCAATAGAATCCAGGCTATCGTACAATGATCGGCGCGAAATGTCCAGCACATTGATTTTACAGCAGATATCTTTTAATGATTGCCTTGCCGGAGGACTACATAGCAAACTATGTCCGTCCAAAGTGTTCGGCTATTCGCGGTAGAAGATGCGTGGCGGGTTCATTTTCCGGGCATCAAATTTCAACCAAAAAACCGTTTTTTGGACGCCCTAGGGTAAACGGTAATGGGACCGTTGGGCGTATCCACCCTTATGGGGTCGGCAAACAGCTTTTCACCGTACTTGTCTATTTGTTCGACCATCTTATGACAGAGACTGTCCGCCGCCAATTTCGGGTCCTTTTTGATTTCTTGTCGAAACTTCTCCACACCGTGCCGTATGGTAGACATGTCTGCATCCGATCCTTCATCCTTAAGGCCGTCTCGTCCATCGACCGATGCGATACGCATGGCCTCGCGGAGACGGTCAAAAACCGGAGCGCGCCAGCGCAGTTCCTCCACCGTTT
>JBMFVV010000059.1:0-2319 GCA_049965815.1 Thermoplasmata archaeon
CACTAAACTCTGACGCATCCTGTCTCAAAGTCGTTGACACGTTCCGGAGCAGGTGGAAGGTGGGTGGTGCGGGAGCGAACCGCTCAAGCGGATAGAACGTGCGAGCCATAGGTAAACGTCCTTCAACGCCCTGGGTTGTCGAGAATCTTGAACATGCCGTCGGGCTTCGCTTCCTCGACGGCATCGCCAAATACGCCCAGAGGCTGATCCTCAAGGACACCGGACTCCGAGAATGCTTTTGCCAAAAGAAGATCGCGGATGCCGGATGTCCTTGCTTCGATCTTTTCACGAAGCGCAAAGTCCATTGCGCTCGTCATGAAGGCGTCCCTTACTGAGGCAAGTTCTGGATCAGTCGCGGGGTTTCGCGGCGTCAACCATACCTCTGCACCCGTCTCGCTCCCCTCTGTGCCAACATCAGTGAGACAAGTATTCCCTCAACAATTACTGTAGGGCGGGGAAAGAAATCTCACTTTGATGAGCACAAGCAAGACAAGTACTTCTTCCGCTGGGTTGGCAGCTTCGGAGCGTAGCGGAGAAGCTGCCAACGCAGCGGGCGCCGCGCCGGGCGTCTCCCGTCCTCCGGTACCCGATTCCGAGGTGATCGCGCGGCCGCGGCGGCGCAGCTTCACCGCCGAATATAAGCGCTCGATCCTGGACCAGGCCGATGCTGCGCAGGATTCCGGAACAATAGGCGCCTTGTTGCGCCGCGAGGGCCTCTACTCCTCGCACCTGACCACCTGGAAGCGGCAGCGGCAAAAGGGAGAGATCGATGCCCTCACACCCCAGAAGCGCGGTCCCAAGGTGGTTGTCAGCCCCCTGGTCAAGCAAAACCGCCAGTTGCAGGCAGCCAATGCCCGCCTGACTAAGAAGCTGCAGAACGCCGAACTGATCATCGAGGTTCAAAAAAAAGTGGCTGCGCTGTTGGGCAATCCGATTCCCAACATCCAGATCGACGAGGAGAACTCATGAACGCCGCGCTGGAGTTGGGTGACTGCGTCGGCAAAGCAGTCGCCTGCCGCGCCCTCGGGGTGCCGCGGGCCTCGCTGTATCGGCGCATGCAACCGGCCGCTCCACCTCGGGCGCGCCCCACGCCGGCGCGGGCACTGGATGCGGCCGAACGGCAGACCGTGCTCGATCATCTGCACTCGGAGCGCTTTTCAGACAAAGCCCCGGCGGAGGTCTATGCCACCTTGATCGATGAAGGCGTTTATCTCTGCTCGATCCGCACCATGCATCGCATCCTGGCGGAAAATGGGGAGCTGAAGGAGCGCCGCAACCAGCTCCGTCATCCGCAGTACAAGAAGCCGGAGCTGCTGGCCACGGGGCCCAATCAGGTCTGGAGCTGGGACATAACGAAGCTGCTGGGGCCGGCCAAGTGGACCTACTTCCACCTCTACGTCATCCTGGACATCTTCAGCCGCTACGTGGTGGGTTGGATGGTGGCTCCCCGCGAAACCGCCGAGTTGGCCAAGCGGCTGATCGCCGACACATGTCAGAAACAGGGCATCGTTCCGGGAACGCTCACCATCCACGCCGACAGGGGAACCTCGATGACTTCCAAGCCGGTGGCGCTGTTGATGGCCGACCTGGGGGTGACCAAAACTCATAGCCGGCCACACGTCTCGGATGACAATCCGTACTCGGAAAGCCAGTTCAAAACCATGAAGTATCGGCCCGAGTTCCCGGAGCGATTCGGCTCCGTCGAGGATGCGCGCGCCTTCGGCCAGACGTTTTTTACTTGGTACAACCAGGAACATCATCACAGCGGGATCGCCATGCTGACACCGGAAATGCTGCACTACGGAATGGCCGCGGAGGTAATCGGCCAGCGACAGCAGGTGCTCGATGCGGCCTATGCCCGCAACCCGGAACGCTTCCCCCACGCCCGACCAATGCATCCGCCCCAGCCCACTGCGGTCTGGATCAACCCACCAACTCCGATCAGCACGACAGAGGAAAATCTACACTAAACTCTGACGCATCCTGTCTCAAAGTCGTTGACACGTTCCGCTGCGGCAAGTGCGGCAAGCAGACCCGGGTGATCGGTTACGAAGAAACCGAGGTGCTCGACGTTCGCCCGGCGGAGTACTTCGTGCGCGTGATCAAGCGGGAGAAGCGTGCCTGCCGCGATTGCGAACAGCAAGGAGTCGCGACAGCGCCGGTGCCGGAGCGCATCGTAGCCAAGTCGGTTCTCTCCGACCAACTGATCATCGAGGCAGTGGTAAACAAGTACTGCGCGTCGCTGCCGCTCTATCGTCAGCAAGCTATCCTCCGGCGCGATGCCGGCGTGGAGATTGCGCTATCGACGCTGAACGATGC
>JBMFVV010000060.1:0-1956 GCA_049965815.1 Thermoplasmata archaeon
GGCATTGACCAGCAGAACATCGAATCCCCGGCTCTCGAGAAGTTCGAAGAGAGGGATCCAGTACACGCCGGTCGATTCCATGACCACCGTCGTGATTCCGCACTCCGTAAGCCAGTTCGCCAAGGCGTTCAAGTCGTCGGTAAAACTCAGGAACTCCCGAACCGGCGTGTCGGAGCGATTGAACGGAACCGCCACATAATGGCTGGCGCTTCCGATATCGATCCCCGCGGCATTGGGATTGATTTCGGTCAGGGGTGTCGGAGACACCACCTTCTTTTTGAGGGTTCGTCCGTCCCGCTTTCTTGACTTGAGACAATATGTGTGGGGGGGGAGAGGAAAAGAAAGGGCCTGTCCAAACCTGGTCAACGTGGGTTAGATTGAAGTTGTTTATACTCACAATCCAGAGCCATAAAACAGGGAGGACAGGCCTATGGGACAGTATACCAAATTCATCGGATTGGACGTGCACAAGAAGACCATCGCAGTGGCGATCGCCGACAGCAAAGGATCGGAGGTGCGTTTCTACGGAGAGATTCCGAATACCGTCGATTCCTTGCGGCGACTTGTGAAGAAGCTTTCGGAGGATGGCGCCACTCTTCAGTTTGTGTACGAGGCCGGTCCCTGCGGATACGGGGTACATCGGCGTCTGACGGCGGAAGGGCATCGGTGCCAGGTCGTGGCCCCGTCGCTGATCCCCCAAAAAACCGGGGATCGGGTCAAGACGGACCGAAGGGACGCCCAGTCTCTCGCCCGCCTTTTCCGGGCCGGGGAGCTGACACCGGTGTGGGTTCCCGGGACAGAACAGGAGGCCATGCGGGATCTCTCCCGGCTCCGGGAGGATCTCAAGACGGAAGAGCGCCATCTCAAGCAACGGCTTCTGGCCTTCCTTCTCCGCCACGATGTGACGGTTCCGGAGAACAAGACCCGATGGGGCGGGCCCTTCATGACCTGGCTGGAAGGACAGCGGTTTGAGAATGCCACCAGTCAGATCGTCTACCACAGTTATCTCGAAAGTGTGAAGGAGGCGAGAGACCGGGTGCAAGAGGTGGAGAAAGAGATCGAACGGGCCCTTGAGACCTATACACTGGCTCCCGTTGTCCGGGCTCTCCGCTCCCTTCGGGGCATCGATCTTGTGACGGCCTTCACGATTGTGGCCGAGATCGGAGATTTGACCCGCTTCGAGTCGGCCGCCCCGTTCATGGCCTATCTGGGACTCACCCCCTCGGAGAGCTCCAGCGGGGAGAAGACCCGCCGAGGCGGGATCACCAAAACGGGGAATGGCCATGTTCGTCGGGTTCTTGTGGAGAGCGCCTGGCACTGTCAGAGAAAGCCGGGCATCAGCGCTCCGCTGAAAGAGCGGATGAAAGGCCAGCCCAGCGAGGTTCGAAAGATCGCCTGGGAGGCCCAGAAGCGCCTCTTTTACCGGTTCATCCACTTAAAAGGCCAAGGGAAAAGGGCGACCGTGGTCACCATCGCCCTGGCCCGGGAATTGGCCGGGTTTGTCTGGGCCATCGGCTGTCACATCCAGGGAAAACCGGTGACGATTCCTCAGGAGAAGGACCTGCCTCCGATGTCCGCCTGAGGAGACAAAAGAGCGAAAGACCTTTCGCCAAAGAGGAAAAACCGGGACCCTTGATCTCCGTTGCCCCCAAAGGAGAGCCCCCGGACAATCGGGACCGGGATGCGAGCCGCCGTTGGAGAATCCTCGATAAAACTGTGAAACTTCCGGTCTTTTGGGAAGACGTTCGATTTGAGAGAGAGGTCATCCACGACGAATTCGTTGACATGCGTGACTTTGATCCGCGGATATCAGTCTTGCCAAGCGTCGCAGCCTCGCATTCCGATCCGGATTGTTCGGAGACGTCCGAGAGGAGAAGTTTATCGAAAATCCCAGATCTTTAAAGACTTAGAACTTATCCGTAAATAATTTGGATTTCATGGATCCTGTTTGATAGA
>JBMFVV010000060.1:1965-2199 GCA_049965815.1 Thermoplasmata archaeon
GACAGGCCCCCCCACCATATCAGTTTTTTGAGTGTGCTTCGGAGCTCCTCTTCCGCCAGGGAGTAGATCAGAAGGGCAATTCCCATGATCACGGTCAAGGCCATGATCCGTTTCTCGCTCTTGAGAAAGAACGCATCCGCAAAGAAGAGGGGATCCTTGTAGAAGCGAAATCCCGCCTCAATGGACATCCCCTGGGCCTTGTAGAGGGCGATCAACTCGGGAGCGGGAAGCGCG
>JBMFVV010000061.1:0-2107 GCA_049965815.1 Thermoplasmata archaeon
ATAACAGTATCTCTTGTAACCTCAATAAGACATGGATGCATCCTGTAGAAAATTTATAGGGTTATTGGTAATCCTCTATCAGTGTCGCCTGGAAATAGGAAATTGTATACCGCTGCAATAATCATTGTTTCCGCTATAGTTATAGTAGGCGGTATTTCTCTGTCTCTTTATTATACCAGTCATAATACCACCAACAAAGAAATCAAGGGAGTGATATCCATTTATCCCGACAAGGCACCGGCCAGTCTTATAGGTGCGAACGTACAAATATGGGACTTGGCCCCGCCGGATGGTTCCAGTGTTATGTCAACACAAACTTCCTATAACGTTTCCCCTATTGCAGAGACGGAAACAAATTCCACAGGAAATGCGAGCATAGTGTTTCCATCAGAGTTTGAGTCGGTTGTTTCCGGTTGGGCAAAATATTTCCTTTCACTGGGAAGGCAGGGAGAGACCTCACTTGAGTTGCAGATTACCTATCTCTTTACCTACAATGCGACTAAGGATCGCATAGTTTTATATTCAGATGCTTTCCCTTATGACCCAAATCTGGTACTGAATACATTGAGCATTATCATAACGGACCATCCTTCTCTAGGTGATCAGCCCACGTTCATCGTTAATTCTACAAATTCCTCCTCGTCCAGCCCTGGAACAGTCCCACCACCAAAGCTACCTGGTAATACCTATGAGTGGGAATGGGTTCTTGAAGAACAGACGGTGTTTAACAATGCTGAAGTACCTGTATCGTGGGTCAATGATAGCAATGGAAATGCTCAACTTACCGATTCTCTCTCGATAGGCAGTTTTAACGGACAAACTTCTTTCAATGGTGCGGATGGATATCACGTGAACGATACTTATTCCTGGTATATCCAGAACAATGGATCTTGGAGCATAGATAATGTGTTCAATAGCACGGGAGTTACAACTGAGCCGCCCTCTGCAAACAAGACCGCGTCGGCAGCGTATATTTATTTGGTTGGAAATGTCACAGTCGATAAATATCGGGAGGAAGAAATTGTTAATGGGGTCCCTTCATGGCTCAACAACTATGAAGCCATGATGTTCATCAGTTCTCTAAATGTTCATGATGGCGCTTTTCAGATGGGCCACGTTTATGACGGATGGAGTCCGTCTAGTCCGTATACAAGTCCGCAGGCCATTTCCCAGCTTGGATGGACCGGAGCTCTGGTTAATGAAGCACAGTACAACATAACCCCCCAGAGTCAAGTTTCGTGGTCAACTGTATACGATCAGGTTTCAGGGAACTACAATAACATTGATGGAACAATAAATGGAATCATAGGACTTGGGATCTCTTACCTATCTATGGTCGTGGCCGCTGCAGCAGCGGATGGATGGGCTCCAGGGTCAGGATGGGCAGATATTGCATCTGACATTCTAGCGGAAACTGGACTTGTTAGCAGTGTTATAGGTTTGGTTCTCGGCGGGGCGGTGACAGCATCAAGCAACGTTGTTGTTTTCGGAGGATATTATCAAAATGCTGGTGAATACGGGAATCCAGACGATGGAAATACGATTCATCTTACGGACTACAGCATGAATACAACGGTAGCATTCAACGGTGTACCTTACAACTTTCCAGTCATGGATGGACTCGGTACAGCCTTGTCTTGATTTTTGTCATTATGTAGAGAGGTTTTCTAAAGACGCTCTTCTACACCCATGTTGGTATTGTGTGGAAATATTTTTGATTCTGCAGTGTTCTGACGATCGGTAAAGCTCTCAATTAGGACGTTGAAGATTAACGAGTTAGCCTCCGTAAAGAGAATCTTTCTCTGAAATTCCCATTTCTGCAATAATACCCTTAATCTCATCATAAAGTCCCTTTGTTGTTCCTTTCCATTCTTTCTGATTTTTTAGAAGCTCATCTAGGACCATAATCAGTAAATTCTCACTGGCTGTAGTTTCTGTTTCCTCTAGTTGTAACTTGAGTTCCGCACTATAGCCACTTATGATATTTGATCTGGACCCTTATCCTGACTGTGTTTCCAGACAATTGTTTGGAATTATGTATGTGCACTTTCCAGTATTCTCGGGTATGGGACTCCCAGGATTTTCAGTATGTCTGATGCCCTGCTGT
>JBMFVV010000062.1:0-2007 GCA_049965815.1 Thermoplasmata archaeon
AGGCCCTGAGTATCAATCTCAGGATTATGTAAAGTATCAGGCCAAAAAGTGCAGCCTGTATGATATCTGTGTATTGCCTGTAGTTTGCAGGTATGACAGAATTTGTCTTAGTGAAGAAGAAAACCAGAGCTATAAGTATCAGTCCGGTTAGAATTATCCACCACAACCGACTCGCAGTGCTTCTCTTCTCCATAATAGGGCACAGAATTATTTGATAAAACCTGTCTATCGACCATTTTAGTAACTATGTCTCCAGTGACCTGATGTTGAATGGTTTCAGCAGCTTCTCCAGATCATTTTCGATTACTGTCCATCTGTGTATTTGCTTTCCCTTCGATGTCATGGTGACCTCGTGTATCTTTGAGGCCCTTTCAACTAGCTCATCGTAGCTTATGGGGAGACTGCTTGTCTCGATCTTCCAGTTGATCGCAGCTATGAGCAGGTACGCAGAGAAGCATATGACCGAGAGATATGCTTCAACCCTTCCCGGAAGCTGGTACCTGACTGGAGCTATTGATGCATCTCCCTTCAGGTAGCGGAATGCCTTCTCAACTCTATCCTTCTGGAAATACGTTCTTATGATGTCCCTGCCGCTGATGCGTGTGTTTGTGCAGAAGAAGAGAGACCTCCCATCCATCCTGCGCATCCTGTTCTCCTCATCCACGTCTATGACGTATCCCCTCCTCCCCCTGGATACCCTGACTATGGGTTTTAGCCCTGATACAAGGTGTGCTATCTCCCCCTTCGACTCTGCCCTCTCAAGGGCATGGATCATGAGGTCCCTCTCTATCCTCTCCCTGTTTCTTCGCTCGGGATCAAGCATGACTGCTACCCTGCACCTGTGGCCGTACAGCTCCTCTACGGATTCAGAATAGTAAACTGCATGATCGGAGAGTTCGAGAATGTTCTCCCTCCTCTCTATCTCCTGATCGTCGAGCCTTGATATTATGCTATCCACCTCGTTTGATGTATGAGGCCCTCCTGAGAGCACGTGATAACCGTGTGACAGGGCATAATCTATATTCTCCCTCGAAACGAAACCGCGATCCCATACGAACGTCACGCCACCGGCTCGGAATCTACTGATGTTGTCAACAACCTCTCGAACTGTAGTCTTATCAGGCCTGGACCCTCTCACAGGATACCCTGCGACCGGAAAGTAATTCCCGCCAGATACGAGAAGACCGAATCCTATGTGAGGTCTACCCATGGCAGACCCGTACCCCCTCTCCGCCCAGTACGTCTCATCACCGTTCCACCTCATTCTCGTTATGTCGTGGAAGAAGAAGCGTGGCTTATCGTCGCCAGCTATACCCCTCCACCTCTCGGCGAGTGCATTCTGCACAGAGAGGGCAATGGATCCACCATCTCCTGATATGCGATCCAGGGCGGAGAGCAACCTGTCCCTCGTCATGAATTCATCGATCCCGGACCATCTCCGTATGGGTGACTCGGATATCCACTGTCCGATCTTCGTTAGGGGCCTTCGGCCCGTGAGCTGGTTGAACACCATGGCGAGGATGGAATGGGCAGTCTCCCTGTCCGTAATGGATGATATGGCATCCACCATTCCAAACTCCTGTGACGTTGTCCATAGCATCGCTATGAATCCAACGGGGAATGATCTGTCCAGGGTATCGAAGCTTGTCTGAGCTGGAACGAGCACCTCCCTGCCATCCCTCTCCACAATCCTGCCAAGGTGTCTTATCACATGAATCCTTGGCTGCTTCTTCTCCCTGTCCCACTTCGATTCCACCAGCTGTCGATACTTGTGGCCATTGCTCGTTATGGTCCTCTCGTATGCCATGCATACTATATAGTAACTATTAATGTAAACATTTCGGTCAGCAGACTACCCCTACGATGCCCATAATTGCGGGACAACGAAATCATTCAAGGACCATAGTTACTAAACATCCCGACATTCAGGTAAAAGTTTTATCGGTTAAAATCAGAGCACTCTATTAGACTAATCAGATTAAATATTCTGATTTAATTCATGGGAGA
>JBMFVV010000063.1:0-1831 GCA_049965815.1 Thermoplasmata archaeon
ACCCAACTTCGCCGCTTCTATCCTAAAAATTAGTAAAAATACCCCTAAAACCGCCCAATTTAGACATTTATAAACGAACTTATGCGGGTTTGCGGGTGTTTTTTATCTAAATTCAGTTTGTAGTCCCCCATAGATATATTTTATACTTGACAAGGGTATCCGTATATGATAATATTGTTTTATGTTCATAAAGCGCATAGAAAAGAAGAATAAGAATTCGGATAAGGTATATGTATATCACAGACTCATGGAGTCGTACAGAACACAGAGCGGTCCGAGACAGAAAAAGATATTGGATTTAGGAACTCTTGATCTGGACAAACAATATTTTAAAGCTTTAGCCGACAGAATAGAGGATTTAGTTTACGGACGGACGAATTTAATTCCGGCATCCGAAGAAATAGAATCCCTTGCCGCATATTATTCTTCTTTAATAGTAAAAAAGACCGTTACGAACAGCGCCTCCGGCGCAATAATCAATAAAGAAGTTATAGATTACGAAAATATAGATTTAAATTCGTTGAATGTTTTAAATGTCAGAACTATAGGAGCGGAATATACCGCTTATTCCATGATTAAAGAATTAGAATTTGATAAATTCCTGCAGACCATAGGCTTTAGCTCTGAGCATACGATAGATGCTTTAGCTTCTATTATAGCTAAGCTCGTTCATCCTTCAAGCGAACATAATGCGTTAAAATGGCTTAAAAGCGTAAGCGGACTCGAGAAGCTTTTAGATGCCTCTTTTACCCGTCTGCCTTTAAACAGGCTTTATAGAATATCGGATAAATTATTGGAACATAAGGAAGAAATAGAAGAATATCTGAAGAACAAAGAAAGAGATCTGTTTTCTCTGAAAGAAAATATAATACTGTACGACCTTACCAATACATATTTTGAAGGATCGATGAATAATGCGGATAAAGCGGCATACGGAAGATCCAAAGAAAAAAGATCCGACTGCCCTTTACTTACGTTAGCTTTAGTAATAGACGAAAAAGGATTTATCAAAAAAACAAAGATATTTAAAGGAAACGTCTCCGAACCTAAAACCTTATCGGGCATGCTTGATTCTTTTGAAAAAAACGCAACCGTCGTCATGGACGCCGGCATAGCTTCGGAAGATAACATAGAACTTTTAAAAGAAAAAGGATTTAATTACATCTGCGTATCCAGAAAGAAATACGATATGGACACAACCGGAGCCATCCCCCTTGACGGCAACTTAAGCGTTAAATTATACAGAACGGAAAAAGAATCCATACTTTACTGCGAATCTAAAGGTAAAAAGATAAAAGAAACCTCCATTGCAGATAAAGCAAGGGCATCTTTTGAGAATAAATTAAATTTAATGATAGAAGGGCTTACCAAAAAACATACTTCCAAAAGTTACGATAAAATACATGAAAGAATATCAAGGCTTAAAGAAAAATATTCTTCAATATCTCAGTACTATACAATCAAGATAGAACATAATGAAATTGTAGAAAAAATATCCTATATTATAGACGAATCAAAAATATCGAAGGCATTTTCCGGTTCATATTATATAAGAACGAACAGAACCGATTTGGACGAACGGAATATAAAAGAGATATATACATTGCTCCTTCAGATAGAAAACTCGTTCAGAACACTGAAAAGCCAGCTTGCTTTAAGGCCTAACTTTCATCAGAAACAGGACAGGATAGAAGCTCATATCTTTATAACTACGTTAGCTTACCGTCTTTTAAACTCTATCACTTATAAACTTAAAGCTAAAAATATCAATAAATCATGGAAGAGCCTTAATTTAGAACTATCCACCCATACCGTAAATACGTTATCCATG
>JBMFVV010000064.1:0-1755 GCA_049965815.1 Thermoplasmata archaeon
TTGTCTATTAGTTATATAAACCGATGGAAGGAAAGAATCAACTATCAATTATTAGATCCATGAAGTATCATTTAATCCTTAACTCTGCGTATTTTACATAACAGCTGATTGTCTTTCTTTATTGTCCATTACTTTTTGTTGGCTATTCATCGAGTTACTACGGCACACCTATATGAGATTTATGGGGGAATCCAAAGGGGTAAGAGTTTTATCATCAATTTTTCAGCCATTTATCAGGTTCCAGTGGAACTTACCCCCTCCCCCTGTCCTGACAATCTCTGCCTGTACGGTCTGTGATTCTTCATGATGGAGAAAACATGATACAATAGCCTCTTTCCAACAATGTTGTATGCCTGAACAGGCTTCTTGCCTCTTCCGATCTCACGATCGAATATGTCCAAGAACTCCCTGTTCCTGTGATTTACCAATGAGACTGCAGATTCATATGCTGCATTGGAGAGGTATGGATTCCTCACCTTGGAGGAACCTGCTGCATAATATTTCCCTCCGCTCCCCTTCATCCTGGGGACTCGCCCTCCGAATGACTGGAGTTTGATGGCGGAGGCAAACTGCTCTATTGGACCAATTTCAGAGACTATTGCTGCTGCATTCATAGGACCTATGCCATCAATGTCGTCTATCCTCTTGACATCATCGTTGTCCTTCGTTGCATCTAGTATCTCTGCCTCTATCTCCTTGATAGCGTTCAGCTCTGCCTTTAGTCTCTTAACGTTCTCCCTTATCCTGAATGCATAAACTCCTGAGACATCAGGTATCCCTATGGAGTTTTTCGTAAGATCCAGAATTCTTTCAGCATCCTCTCTCTTGTAATGGTTCCTGCTGCATTTCCTCATTGTGTTGAGAACGTCCTCTAATCCAGACTTCAGTATGTTTCCAGGAATGGAATATTTCTCCAGCATTGCAAGGGATGTCTTTGACGTAATATCGGGGAACATGTTGAGGAATTCGGGGAACACGCACGCAAGGTCTGCTGAGATCACGTTGCTTACCCTTGTTATATTCTTCTTCACGCTCTGGAGAAGTCTCGTGACGCTGGAAACATCATCCCTTACATGTGGAACCTTACCTGGATCTCCAGGAAGCCATGGCGTGGATGCCAGCATGTGGCAGTCGACCTTGTCAGACTTGTGCTTGCCAAGGTTTGATATTGTCCTGGCTGAGTCTGTCACCCTGGCATCAACGTAGTACACCACATATCCGTTGGAGTCAAGAAAGTGCTGCAGTGGGAGGTGATACGTTCCAGTAGGATTAACGTATACTCCCCTCACAGAATCTCCGTTGCTTCTCTCAACGGTCTTCAGTTTTTCCAGAAGTTCATTGAATCCTTTCCTGTCGTTGTTTACCTGGCCTCTCCACAGAACATTTCCCTCATTGTTCTGCATCTCTACCTGGTGTGTCTTCAAATGCGTATCTACGCCAACCGAGATCATTTTATCCCTTCTCTGCCTGCACTAATGCGGGGAGGAAACGATCACACTACAGCCACCTGATTTACTTCCCCCAGAGGGAAGAGTTTGCCTATTGGCGTGAATGATCAAGGGCGGAATCATGGATGGGTGGGTCCAAACCCACAGTGTCTTGAATCCGCCCCTCCCTGCCTGAATTGAGGCTTACCTCAATTCACTTCATACAGGTTAATTTCTCCTATGGCAATCATGGATTGCCCACAGACAGGTGATATGGGCGTATATCTGCTGAACTGTATTGTCATGCTGAAATACAATCTTCGTGGAG
>JBMFVV010000065.1:0-1705 GCA_049965815.1 Thermoplasmata archaeon
CCCTTATCCTGGAATTCTTCTTTGGAATAATGAATATCCTTGTATTTTTGGAGAAATCATCAAGTATGCTCTGCCCCGAGTAATATCTGTCCAGTCTTATGCTGTCAAGATCTATTCTCAGCCTCTGTATCATGTCAAGAGCTTTCCCGTAGGCTTCTTTCTCTGATTTCATGGATACTGCATAGCCAATATACATCCTTGTATTGAGATCCATGAGTGCAAAGGAATAGACGAACTGCCCCTTCTTAACTGATTCTCCCTGTTTTTCCCTCATTGATCTGTAATGCTTTGTTACTGTGAGTGAATAACCTGTTCCGTCACCAACAGCGTCACATTTCGAAATATCCTTCCTCTTCAATGTTTCAATAAAGAGATTGTTCAGTATCATGATAACAAGGGGATCGGAATAGAGTCTTTCAACAGTCTACTATGAAAGAAGTTTTTTGACCGCACTCCATAACGTGTGGAGTATGGGTCCGGGAAAGGCTGCCGATCTAATCTTTGAGCTTCGAGCTCGCACACAAGGTTGGCAGCTTGCGGACCGACACCATGCCTCGAAAGAGACGGATAGTAGAGTGTTACCGGCCGACACATTTCCCGGAATCACCATCGGAGGTGACAGAATGATAATAGGGATAGACATACATAAACGTAAGGAAGTAGTCTGTGAAACGGATGAGAATGGAAAGATATTGAACGAATATGCTTTCAGTAACACAGAGAAGGAGTGGAATGCATTCATGGAACAGCACAGGGAACCCGGAATGAGGATAGCGCTTGAAGCATCCACATCAGGCAAATTTGCTGCAAGGCTCCTCAGGGATCATGGATTCGAGGTACATATGGCGAATCCCAGGAAGATGAAAGCAATCTACGAATCCTACAAGAAGACTGACAGGAATGATGCAAGGATACTGGCGAAGAAGCTGAAGGACGGTGAACTGCCGGAATCGTATCTCCCTCCAAGGGAGATAGATGCCATCAGATCTCTTGTAAGGTACCGCAGATCGCTTGGAGAGGAGACAAACAGGATCAAGAACCAGGTCCACTCCATCCTCGCAAGGCATGGCATCTCCATAGATGCAACGGACATATTCGGGAAGAGATCACTGAAGCGGATACGGGAATCTGTAAGTAATATGCAGCCTGAGGACGGATACATCCTTTCGGATCTCATACAGAGATTCCATGACATTGCGGCGAGGATGGAAATGGTGGAGAAACAGATCGCACTGGCGGGAAAGGACATACCTGAGGTGAAAAAACTCATGACAATACCAGGAATAGGATTCTATTCAGCAATGGCGATCTATTCAGAGATAGGCGCTGGCATTGTAGCTGTTTATTTCCATTGTTGTATTTTGTTGGACGACTTGAAATTCTTCATGAGCGTACAAACCAAATTTTAAAGTGTCGGAATGATCAATAAGAATGCGGGAGGCGGGCGAGACGTTCGTGGATGGCAAGATATCCAGATACAAAAAGCGACAATCCAAAAGTAATACCATGGATACTACCCATGCCGCGGATCCTGTAATGCAGGGAACGACACTCCAAGCTCGTAAGCTGCAAAAGTGAAGAATTAAAAAAATTGGGGACGAATGGATTTTTTATATATATAATAATCATACCACGAGACGGGGGACGAGAGAGCAGGAGGCGCACGAAAAAGAAAGAGACGAGGGAAGCACAAAGAGCAAATCAA
>JBMFVV010000066.1:0-1688 GCA_049965815.1 Thermoplasmata archaeon
TCCCGTAACTGATTGGATACTTGTGGAGGCGCAGAAAAGAGTTGAGGAACTTCCTGGAGTCAAGGAGTGCGATATAGGCACCAATATAAGTCAGATGGTGAAATAACAGGAGTGGCAAGTTTTGCACAAAAAGACAAGGATGTCACCTGTTTTATCTGTGGAAAACCTGGACACAGGAGCCCCCAGTGTCCTGATAAAGATAATATCCCAAAAGCAAAATGGGCAATCAACCGAGCGATGGCTGGTTTGCAATCTGATTGCAATGATGATGCCGCTGATGACATGTCAGAAATGTCGGCAGATGAATCAGTCAAAACGACGACATCGAGCAGGAGTGCTCGCTCAAAGAAAGGATGGAGTGGCTATCAACTCCATGTTGCAAAAATGACAAAGGATATGTCAGGTGCAGCAGTGCACAAACAATGTGCTGCACATCATAAAGGCATGAAAGATGTCATCTTGCTTGACTCAGGATCAAGTATTGGTGCAACCTTTATGAACCCAGACTTGGTAACAGACATTAAAATGGCCAAGCAACCAATCAACATGACAACAAATGCAGGAGAAAAACTCATTGGCCTGGAAGGACAGGTAAAAGGATTTGGTAAGGTATACTATGATCCAACAATGATGGCAAACATTTTCGGACTTTCGGAAATGGTCGATCGCTGCAGAGTTACCTTCGACTCGGATGTCGAGGACGCATTTGTTGTGCATGTAAAGGATGGGAAAATCAAATTCTCCCGCACCCCGGAAGGTTTATATGCATACAAACCTACCAAACGCTACCTGGCTGAGGTAGCAGAATCAAAGCAAATGTCGCCACCATCTGAACATGGCGCAACATTTAATTACCGTGGCAAAAGTTTCCTTGTCACCACTCTCATGGAGAATCGAAAGGGCTACACGCAGCGTCAATTCGAGGATGCGAAGCGTGCGCGCAAGCTCTATCATATTGTTGGATGCCCTACAATTGAAAATTTCAAAAATATTCTGAGGCAAAATATTATTCAGAATTGCCCAGTTACTCCAGCTGATGTGGATTTGGCTGAGAAAATTTTTGGTCCAGACATTGGAACATTAAAAGGAAAAACAACCCGCAAAGCACCACCACGTGTTAAGGAAGATCTGGTGGAGGTTCCACCTGAATTAAAGGAAAAGCACAAAACTTTGACTTTCTGCATGGATATTCTATATGTCAATGGAATGCCAATGCTCACTGGGATCGACAGGTCGATTCGGTTCCGCAGTCTTGTTCCATTGGACAACCGAACAGCAGACGAATTACTCGAAGGTCTCGATAAAATTCTCCGTCATTACAACAATGCCGGACACAACATTGTAACAATTTTTGATTGATCAAGAATTCAAGCCATTGATGGACCTAGTCAAGGATGAACTTGGTGTTTCAATGAATTACACAACCACCGATGAGCACGTTCCGGAGGCGGAACGAAACAACCGCACAATTGCCGAACGGATCCGCTGTGCCTACCACAACCTCCCCTACAAAGCCCTGCCAAAAGTTATGCTAAGGTATTTGGCAATGGTGTCAACAAAGCAGCTGAATTTGTTGCCAGCCAAGGGAGGAGTGTCACCTTACCTGAGCCCTCATGTTATTTTGGGTGGAAGACCTGATAATATTCCTGATCGTACTGATAATACCGCTCTTTTACGTTCAGGACACA
>JBMFVV010000067.1:0-1640 GCA_049965815.1 Thermoplasmata archaeon
CCCTCCGGATGATCAATTTTTGACCACTGGACACAGAGTTTTTGATGTGGTAGGGTGGTGGCATGAAAAAGACGCCACCTTCCCCTACCGTCCCCAACGGTCCAGAACTTTCTTCGGACCCCGCGCTCTCCTCCTCCCCAAGGATTTTTATCCGGGAGGAACTCGAAGCGATCGCGCTCACAACACCGCTTGTCCTCGTCGACCTCGTTCTGGCCCTGTCGGCCCAGAATCAAGATCTTCTGGCGCGCGGGAGCGCCCTGGAAGAGCAGCTGGCAAAAAATAGCCGCAACTCAAGCAAACCTCCCTCCACAGACGGCTATGCCAAACCGGCCCCCAAGAGCCTGAGGGTGTCTTCAGGGAAGAAGCCGGGAGGACAGAAGGGCCATCCCGGTCATACGCTCTCGCCCGTCGAGACTCCCGATTATGTCGTGGTCCACGAGCCCCAAAAGTGTTCCTGCGGGCATTCCGGAGCGTTTGAGGCGGAGGAGGACCTGCCCGTCGATTCGAGACAGGTTCTGGACCTTCCTCCCCAGAAGCTGATCGCAACCGAACACCGCTGTCTGGTCCGACGCTGTCCCAAGTGCCGGAAGAAGGTCCAGGCCCCGTTTCCTGTCGGGATCACAGTCCCCGTCCAATACGGCCCCCGATTCAAGGGATTTATCGCCTACGCCCAAACCGTCCAGCTCATCCCTCTCAATCGGGTCGCGCAAATGAGCCAAGATCTCTTTAACGCTCACGTGAGCCCTGCCACCACCTTCAGCGCCGTCAAGGAGGTCGATTCCCACCTCGATCCTTTTGTCGAGGCCGTCTCCGAACAGATTCTTGCCTCTCCCGTCGTTCATGCCGATGAGACCGGCATGCGGGTCGACTCCACCCTGGTCTGGGTGCACACGCTCTGCACCGACTTCCTCACCTGGTATGGCGTCCATAAAAAGAGGGGGATCGAGGCCCTGAAGGACTTCAATCTGCTTCCCCGGTTCGAGGGTCGTCTCGTTCACGACTGCTGGGGGCCCTACTTCGTCTTCGCCTTCCTCCACGCCCTCTGCAACGCCCACATTCTTCGCGAGCTCATCTACGTGGAGGAGATCCTGAAGCAAACCTGGGCCGCCGCCTTCCGGGAGCTTCTCCTCGAGATCCACCGAAGTGCCGAGATCCATCGAGAGCGACGCACCGACTTCTCCTCCAAGGAGAAGGAGTCCTTCTCCCGGCGATACGACGAGCTGATCAAAAAGGGGCACAAGGCCAATCCCCCTCAGCTCCCCTCTCCGGACGCCCCGAAAAAACGGGGTCGTCCCAAAAAGTCGAAGCCCCAGAACCTTCTCGCCCGTCTCGAACTCCATAAGATGAGCGTTCTGGCCTTCATGTACGATCTTTCCGTGCCCTTTACCAACAATGCGGCGGAACGTGTGATTCGTATGATCAAGCTCCAGCAGAAGATCTCTGGGTGCTTCCGGACCATGGGGGGAGCCACGCGCTTTGTCCGGATTCGCTCCTACATCTCGACGGCCGCAAAGAACGAACAGAATATCCTCGATGTTCTGACCCGAGCTCTCGAAGGCCATCCCTTCATTCCCAAGCCTCGGGTCCCTGATTCCTCTTCTGCCGTCATTACGGCAAAGAGCGCATAGATCCCTTCCCCG
>JBMFVV010000068.1:0-1547 GCA_049965815.1 Thermoplasmata archaeon
CTGTATGATTCACCCCTTATGTTAACAACAGTGCAGTGGTGCAGTATCCTGTCAAGCACTGCTGATGCCATAACATGGTCTCCCAGCACTTCACCCCATTCAGAGAATGATTTGTTTGATGTGTATATGGTGGAATACCTCTCATACCTTGATGAAACAAACTGGAAGAACAGGTTTGATTCCTCCCTGTTCAGGGGAAGGTATCCTATCTCATCCACTATCATAAGATGGAACTTTGAGTATGCCCTGAGTCTGTAATCAAGCCTTGACATATCAAAATCCTTCTTCAGTACCTGTACAAGCTTCACAGCTGGAATGTAGTATGTCATTATTCCTGAATATATTGCCTGCATTGCTATAGCAACTGAAAGGTGTGTCTTTCCCACTCCTGGAGGTCCAAGGAACACCACATTCTCTTTATTATGCAGGAATCTCAGTGTCATGAGATCATTTATTGTGTTGCGGTCTATTGAAGGCTGGAATGAGAAGTCAAACTGATCCACTGTTTTTCTAAAGGGTATCCCTGAATATCTCAGTGCATATTCTATGTTCCTAGATTTGAGATTCTTGACCTCCTCTTCAAGTAAATGGTCAAGAATCTCCATTGTGCTCCTGTCCTTTGAATTCTCTAAATAATTGTCTATTGTCTGGTCAGTTGTATTCAGGCCCAGTTTTCTTAGATATTCATGCACCCTCTCATATGTATCCATTCACATCACCTCGTATTCCTTCAGATCCCTCTTCTCTACTGAAATACCATAGTTGTGAATGTTCCTCTCCTTTATGGCTGAGAGAAGACCCTCAAAATGCTCCCTCTTCCTTGATATCCTGCCTGTTCCAGGAAGTATATCATGGATGTATTCATCCTCCCCTATGTTTATATGAAGAATACCATTCTCCTCCCTGACCTGAGCTATCCTCCCTGCATGCTTCCAGTGGACAGAGTATTTGTTGCCCTTGTAGGAGAGGAAGCAGTCCCTTGACACCTTCCTCTCATGATCTATTGAGAATGTGAATACCGGTATACTGGTGATTGTAGAGAGTTTCTCCTCTTGAAGCATCTCCTCCGGTATCCTTCCTGTTGTTCCATGTATCTTTCCATTGACGGTACTGAGCCAGACTGAGCACCGGCTGTTTATCTCTTCAAGGGAATGGAATTCCCTTCCATTGAAGAAATTGTTCCTTATGAATTTGATTGAGTTCTCTACCTTACCCTTTGTCTGTGGCCTGTTGGGGTAGCACAGTCTGACGGAGAATCCGTAGTGTTCAGAGAACTGTATAAACAGAGAATTGAATCTTGATTCCTGTGCACTGAGCTTCCTGTCAAGGACCACCTGCTTCATGTTGTCATAGAGAATCTCAGATGGAATTCCTCCTGTATTAACAAATGCATTTATGTGCATCTTTACAATATTCTCAGTTCTTATGTCTGTGGTGAATTCCACGTACCTGTATCTTGAGTAACCCAGGATATATGAGAAGGCATATAGTTTAACTGATTTACCATCCTGATCTATATTCCCGAAACTTCCAAGATCCACCTGTGC
>JBMFVV010000069.1:0-1446 GCA_049965815.1 Thermoplasmata archaeon
GCGTGAGTCGCTTTTTTATCACGCTAAGCTGGCTATAAGAAGGTGATGAGAGGACTGGCGAAAAAAAGAGGGGATGCCTCAAAATGCGCTTGGTGTCCGGCGGAATGTCCGCCGGCGATGAACGCTTTTACAGGAGGTCATCCCCATGACGGGAAGTAGAACCTATCGGAGTCAAAATGTCGAGTCTGTTGATTTGGAGTCCATGCTCTCGGGCCGGGAGGGGCAACGATGCGTGGTGGGTGTGGATGTAGGCAAGAGCAAACTGTATCTGGTGATCCGCTGGCCCAACGGTGAGACATCCTCTCCGGTGGTGGTATCGCAGCCGTCGCAGATCGGTTTGGGGATTCGTTTTCTGCAGCAGTTATCGGCGGGTCGGGAACTGCGTGTGGCGATGGAGCCATCGGGCACGTATGGAGATGCTTTTCGGTATGCGTGTCACCGGGCGGGTCTTTCAGTGGAGCGGGTATCGCCGTTGGCGTCGAATCGTCATGCGGAGGTGTACGACGGGGTTCCCAGCCAGCATGACGGGAAGGATGCAGGCGTGATTGCGGAGCTCTGCGTGATGGGCAAATCCATGCCGTGGTCATGGAGTCCTGCCAGCGAGCAGGAGCAGCTTCTGTCGACGCACGCGGACCTGATGGGGAATTATCAGCAGCAGGTGGATGCATGGCGTGGTCGATTGGAAGCTCTGCTGGCGCGACATTGGCCGGAGGTATTGGGGCTTCTGGAATTGGACAGTCGAACGTTGCTGGAGGCCCTGATCACCTACGGATCGCCGGAGGCTCTGGGATCGGATGGCAGAGCTCCAGAGCGTTTGGCCGAATGGGGTGGTCGGTTTTTGACACCCAAAAAGATCAACGAGGTGGTGCAGAGTGCCCGCAGCACCTGTGGGGTTCCGGTGGGCGTAGGACAGAGGCGGCATCTGGTGGAGATTGCCACGCGTCTGCTGGAGGCCAAGAAGAGATTGGGAGAACATCATCGTGAATTGGAGAAGCTCAGCAGCGGTCTCTCGGCGGTGAGAGTGGCCGGCGAGGTGTTGGGGAAGGCGACGATGGCGGTGCTGCATCTTGCGGCGGGTGATCCTGGGAATTATCACAGTGGGGGTGCGTATCTGAAGGCATTGGGATTGAATCTGGTGGAGCGATCGAGCGGGCAATACGTGGGTCGTCTGCACATCAGCAAACGGGGGAGTCCGGAGGCACGGCGTTGGTTGTATCTCTCGGCGTTGCGTCAACTGGAGGATCCGGCCATTGAGCGTTGGTACGCGGCGAAGGTAAAGCGTGACGGGGGCCGCCGTGGCAAGGCGGTGACGGGGGTGATGCGGAAGTTGGCGTTGGGGATTTATCACTGTTGTCGGACGGGTGAGGCATTCAGCAATGAGCATGTCTTTCAGAATCGCCGTTCCGGGAGGCATCGTCGGCGAAGGAGGCGTATGGGGGCGTTGAT
>JBMFVV010000070.1:0-1427 GCA_049965815.1 Thermoplasmata archaeon
TCAAGGGCTTATAGAACTTGGGCTCGTAGAGGTGAACAGGTACTCAAGGGGAAGACTACAGATAGAAATCACAGCACTTGGTAACATTGTGTTAATGTAATGGCAGTCAACTGTTGACAGCATTCTATTAAATACAATGTTGGTTCCAAAAATATGGTTAATTTTAGCCAGGATTTTGTTGAAAGGATGAAAGAAAGGATGATAAAATTCTCCAATGCAGACAGAATTGGAAGCGTAAAGTCAAAGATGACAGTGAATGTGGTCAAGGGAGACAATATGGATTCTGTTGCGAACTCTATTGGCCAGAACTTTTCATGGAAATCACAGGAGGAAGGACCAAGTCCTCTAGCCTATTTTCTATCCAGCCTTGGGATGTGCCAGATGATACATTACGCTGAGTGGGCTGCTTCAAGTAATATTGAATTGAACCGTTTGGAAATAAAAGTAGAGGGACAATTCTATGTAAGCAGACCAAGGTCATTCTCAAAAATAAGTTACGTAGTGAATATACACTCAAATGAAGACCCCGAAACTATCAGAAAATTGGCTGTGAATGCTAGTTCTGATTGCTATGTAACAAATACCCTAAGTAAAGCCTGTGAAGTTTCTGGATTGCTCGCCATTAACGGCAGAGAGTATGGTAAAATAGAAAAGTAACTGGAGCCGAAATCGAGAAGCATTTGAGTTATGAAGAAAATTGACAAGGAAAATAAACATTCCATGATGCCAATTAGGATTGGTAATTACATCATTTTCCTGATAGTTTTAGGGGGAGTGTTCTCTCTATTATCAATTAGGGGGACTACATATTAGCTCCCCCATATGCAGTATCTGCATACCTGGTTGTTTTTGAGCATGGAACTAAGTATGCCAGCAGAAAGAGCCTAGCAGTCACTTATTTGCTTTGAAGTACACCATCTTACAGTTGGAACATTATAGGATTAATAATATAGAGAAGGAAATATGTATGGAGGTATGCCCATGAGTAGGTCTAAGTGACATGGACCCCTCTAATTTGTACCATTTTTTGCCTTCATTCGAGGAATAAGACACGCATGTAAAATCTCAGGTCAGCCCTTCTTGCATTACATGATGAAGACCTCGTTTATGAACGTATCCATTGGACCCGGGTGGAGACTGCCTTCACTACCCTTTCCGCATACACGCATTAACATTGGAATGCAATCTGACCATAAAGCGGGGGCAGGTAATGAGCATTCATAAGTAAGAATTCTGGACTCACGTCCCAAAAAGCCATGCAGCAGTCTCCATTGACCGGAGTGTCCGGATTCAGTCATCATCAAGTCTTGAGAGTTTGCTTTCCGTTAGCGCTACATCCTGGTACTTCCATTCCCTCCTCTCCTTGAGCATTGTGTATATCATCCTTATGAGCTTCCTCATTGTTGATACGTGGGCATACTTTCCGG
>JBMFVV010000071.1:0-1418 GCA_049965815.1 Thermoplasmata archaeon
CTATATTGTAAATCACCCAGTGAACAAAAATGCCGGCTGGTGCATGTGCTGGTTGACTTATTAGTTGAAATGGCTCCAGAAGTCTACAAGTCGTTTGTTATGCACGAAGGCAACAAGAAAGTTGTCTATGTTCAAGTACTGCGCGCCCTCTATGGTATGTTGGTCGAGGCATTACTATGGTACAAGAAGTTCCGAAGTGATCTGGAATAACAAGCATTTGTGTTTAATCCGTATGACCCCTGTGTTGCAAACAAAGTGGTCAACAACAAGCAACACACTGTGCGTTTTCATGTTGATGATCTTATGAGTAGTCATGTCGATACCAAGATCAATGACAATTTTGAAAAATGGTTGAACAAGATGTATGGAGCGCATGGTGAGGTTAAGACAACACGAGGCAAGGTTCACGATTACCTGGGAATGGTATTTGATTTCTCCCAGGAAGGTCAAGTCAAGGTTGACATGGTGGATTATATTTCCAACATGGTTGAAGAATTCCCCATGAACCTCAAGCCCACGGATACAGCACCAACCCCAGCATCTGAGAATTTATTTGCTGAGGGTGATGGTCCAAAACTCGACAAGGACAAGGCCGAGTTATTCCATACTTTTGTTGCAAAGGGTCTGTTTGCCTGCAAGCGAGCACGCCCTGATATTCACACAGCTATTGCATTGCTGTGCACAAGAGTCAAGTCCCCCAACCAAGATGATTGGAACAAGCTGGTCCGGTTGATCAAGTATTGTAATGGGACATGTCATGACAAACTGATATTGTCAACTGAGGATTTGCACGTCATCAAGTGGTATGTGGATAGCGCCTTTGGAGTGCATCCTGACCTCAAGAGCCACACCGGAGCCGTCATGACATACGGGGGTGGAGCAGCTCAATCAATTTCTCGCAAGCAGAAATTGAACACAAGAAGTAGCACCGAAGCTGAGCTTGTTGGTGCAGATGATGCGGCAACTATGATTTTGTGGACCAAGCTATTTATGGAAGCTCAAGGTCACACAATCGAGAAGAATATTTTGTACCAAGATAACAAGAGTACAATTTTATTGGAGAACAACGGTAAACGCAGCTCGAGCAAGCGTACACGTGCGTTTAACATCCGTTATTTTTTCCTGACCGATCAAGTTGAGAGAGGAAATCTCAAGATCGAATACTGCCCTACCACTGAAATGTGGGGTGATTATATGTCAAAACCACTTCAAGGAAAATTGTTCCAAAAATTCAAGAAAGCAATCATGGGACATTGAGTTTCGGCCAAAGGATTGGTCGACAGGAGTGTGTTGGAAGAATTGAGAAAAAAATTTAAAAAATGGTACCTGAAAATCGATCCAGAAGAATGTTACCTAAAAATCGATACGGAAGGCACGGGATGATCCGTGATCAACACCAAGAGTGATTCTGTGATTCG
>JBMFVV010000072.1:0-1357 GCA_049965815.1 Thermoplasmata archaeon
CTCTAATGCCTTATGATATGCATCCATTTCAGATTTCACTGAAACTGCATATCCCACATACATCCTTGTTGCCAGATCCATCAGTGCGAATGAATATACGAACTTCCCCTCCTTGATATCTTCGCCGTTCCTCTCCCTCAGGGAACGGTAGTGCTTTGTCACGGTTAAGGAATAACCTGTTCCGTCACCGGATGCTTCAACCGAAGAGATGCCCTTTTTATTAATGGACTCAACGAACATGTTGTTGAGTATCATGATTACAAGAGGGTCTGAATAGAGCCTCTCCACTGTTTTGTAGCTTATCTCCTTCCCTATACCAAGCAACGGAAGGAGATATGCTGCCTTCCTGTTGCTTAAGCGGAATATCTCTTTTACAAGAAGGATGAAGACCTTTTCCCTTGCTTCCAGCAATGAGCGTCTTCCAAACTCTTCTACCACCATATTGGAAGAGCTCTCAACCATTTGCCTTAGCTCCCTTGCAACATTCATCATCCTCGTCTTGTAGCTTCTCTCATACTCTTTCCAATCCGTGATCACCGGTACTGAGAATCTCTCCCTGTATTCCTCCATCAGAGAATCAATAGATTCCTTGAATTGTTCATATTTCCGTTGAGTGATCACGGTAGATGATTGAATGGAAATATATAAGTATATCTATGGATATACCATAATCATGGCCAGTAACAGAGAGATATCCATAACGAATAAAAAGATCACAATCAGGGACGGAGTGGAGACACTTTATGAGAAGACTGTGACTCCATTTGGCAATTCCGCCAAGGTGGACGTTCCCAGGAAGTTCATAGGCAAGCGTGTTTATGTGATAGTGCTAAAGAGTTAATGACTTATGACTGTATAGTAAAATCTCCTGCCGGTCAGCCCTTCTATGCTGCTCTCAGTCAGCATTAAGAGCAGCAGGGAGGGAAAATGTGAATAAGAAAAGAAGGAATGACAAGAACATGAACAGCCCAGTGGTTGGAATAGACATAGGTGAGGAGAAGAGCACAGTGACATACCTCTCCCCAGAGGGAGAGATGAGGGACAACTTTGAGTTTGATATGAACACAGATGGATACAATGAATTCGCATCCAGGATACCGAGGGAAACAAGGATTGCATTTGAGGCATCCGGATCTGCATACGTGGTGGATAGAACACTCAGAGAATTTGGATACAATGACATCACTGTAGCTCATCCCAAGGAACTTTCGTGGATCATCAAATCGAAGAGGAAGAATGACAGGGTGGATAGTTTAAAATTGGGTAACTAGTCAGTCTAGTGTGGACTTCAACCTGGATGAGTCTCCCTTCTTGTGATGAGTTTCGGTACATCCCTTATGAAATTCCTCCTCCTCAG
>JBMFVV010000073.1:0-1287 GCA_049965815.1 Thermoplasmata archaeon
GTATCTTATCCCTCCAATCCTCTCCTCCCTGTGGAATATTGTCTCTCCCTCATACTGCATATAGTTGCGTGAGTTGTCAACATCCCTTGATCTTCTTATGAGATCGTCATGTATGGTGAGGGACGAGGGAAGGGTGCCTATCACACCGTATTCCTTCAGTTCCCTCATGTTCTGTGAACTGTAGAACCCCCTGTCCATGACTATGAGCAATGGAGATATCCCGAAGTCACTCATCTCCCTTGAGAAGGAGCTTATAGTTGAGACGGAAGGGATATTCCCGGGCACTGCCCTGTGGTGCACCGGTATTCCTCCCTTCCTGGTAACAGCAAGAACGAAGTTTATCTCCCTATTCTCGCCGTTTATATGATAATAATACCCATACCTAGCGAGATCGTTCTCTGTTCCGTAGTACCTTATTGCAGATAGGTCGTAAACTATCCCGGAGGAGCCATACTTCCTCATTATGTCCGAAGCCATGGATCTCTCGAGTATTGAAACGATGTCTGGATCCTTCTCTCCTATCAGTTCAACAACGTCCCTTATCTCCTTGTCGCTCATCTCCATGCCAGTGTGCAGTGGAATCGAGTGCCCTTGATTGACCGTTGCTTCAGCAGCAAGCATCAGTACCTTCTTTGCAGCATCCTTTATCCTTGTGTGTTGCTGCAGTACATCGTCATACTGGAATAGGAAGCCCTCTTCCACCGCAGTATAATACAACACATATCCAGCAGAGTCCAGGACACGTCTCACGGTATACCTGTCCCTTGGAGGCTGTAACACTCTCTTCCCATCTTTCTCCACTTCCTTCCCCAGGTATTTCACCTCCTGCTTCACCTTCCCTGTATCCCTGTCCCTGAATGTCCTTGCCTCATAGAGATAGACCTTTCCGTTCCTCACCTGCCTCCTTACATGTGTCACGTAGTAGGAATGCTACTATAACAATATAACCTTTTCCGCAACCAGAACTGGTAAAATAGAAGGTAAAATGAAAAGCGTAGTAGTACTAAAGGGCGTAGTCAGGCTGGAGGTGGTGTATATGCTGATAGGCCTTGATGTGCATAAACATTTGGTAAATATAACTGAGAATAAATGATGGAAAGATTGAATTCATGAAGATTCCAACTGTAGTCAGAGTGAGATCTACTCTGTCCAAGAAAAGGCATGAATACATGACCTTCCTTCCAGAGGAAGGATGCAACTATGTGAAAGAATACCTTGAATCAAGAATGAAAAATGGAGAAAAATTAACTTATGATTCTCCCCTCGTAGTGCTTGAAGGACCACTCC
>JBMFVV010000074.1:0-1272 GCA_049965815.1 Thermoplasmata archaeon
GCTTCAGAGCTGTTTCTATAATTGACCCGTTGCCTGTCACTCTCGACAGCAGGGAGATGGCATCCTTCGCATACTCCATAGCCTCCCTGAATGAGAGGTGCTCCATGATGCTTGAGAGCTTGATTTCCGCTTCCTTGCATTCCATGTAGAAGTTCAGGTGCCTGAGAGTGAAGGGGAAACCGTATCCTGAACTGCCAGTTCTGGAGAGGGGTTCAAGAATCCTGCGTATCGACATGATCTCCATGATATCACGGGATGAGCAGAAACCGCTCTCTATTTCCATAAGGGTAAAGGGATCGTACGACGGAATGGACCTGAGGAGCCTCTTCAACTGGTACGAAGGAGCAGTACATTAGGAAGATGCCGGGGAAGAGTACGACGGAATGGATCTTATCAGCCTCTTCAACTGTGATTTCATTCCCTCGGAATTTATCCTCCTTCCCAGTTCCAGGTGAATTGTTTTCATCAGATCGCTTCCCAGGTCCCTGAAGAAGTGGAACAGGCATACCCTCCTGGGAATGTTGGGGAACGTTTCATCAAGTGCAGATATTATACCCTGCCGCATGTCTGATACTGCACCGGACGGATCACCAAACATCTCCTTCACTTCCTTTAGGACGGAAAGTATGCTCTCATAAGACTCAGAGAAGCATTTCCCTGACCAGAGGGTGAATCCCGACATTGAATCCCTTACGGCTACGATCATTGAGAATTCGGAATCTGGAATTCCGTCTATCTGCAATATCCGTGAATGCATATACTCCCTGAGCTTCTCTGCACTTTCTTGGTGAATAATTGAAAATATATCAAGAGCCATGTTGCTGAGGTTCCTTGCATGGGACTCGCTTATACCTATGCTCCTGGAGATATCAGAGCAGCTCATGCCATCAACGAACCTCTTGACTGCAGCATCCATCATCACATCGTTTGAACTTGACTTCCGCACTTGATATTTTGTGAGAACTCAATATTTAGCCGTATTATGTTGCTTCTCCTGTAGAGATGCCTCTTATTCCGTTAGTGCACCATCCACTATCCTTTCCGGATACTCCACACCCAGCTTTTTCAGCACCCCTGCAGCTGTTTCCGATTCCGATCTCATCATCACGATGCCTGATCTTAGACGTACCGGCGTAACTTTCAGGTATGAGAGCGATCTGGATGCTTCAGATATCGTCATACCTGTTTCCTTCTCTATGAGCCTTGATATAAGAAGTGAGAGAACGCATACGAACACATGTGCCTCTATCCTCTCAGACTTCCTGTGGTATA
>JBMFVV010000075.1:0-1266 GCA_049965815.1 Thermoplasmata archaeon
CTCTCAAAAGGAGGTCTACGAGTTGCCACTCTATGAATCAGGAACCTCAATCCCTTTAGGGATGAGAGGATGTCAGTCTCTCGAGACGTGCTTTAAGATTGAAGGTTATCTTAGAGAAAGTGAAGTAGGTATAGTATAAATAATGGTTATACATATAACTAATCAATGGAAAGGAGAATGAAGATAGGACCAAAAGGACAAATCGTAATACCGAAAGATATCAGGGATAAACTTGGCATCAAGGAGTTCTCTGAGGTATTGGTTGATGTAAGGGGTACAGAAGTAGTCATTAGCAGATCGGCCCCACTATCGGTACCATATGCTGATTTCTTCACGTCCACTTATGCGAAAAAGCTCAAAAAGAAAGTAGACCTGAAAAAGATCCTGGATGAGGAATATGAAAGGAATTTACTACGTTGATTCCAATATTTTTCTCTATCCAGTTATTTACCAGGACATTCCTGAGGCTGATTTAGGCAGAAATGTAATCTCATCAATTGAAAAAAAGGATATTCAAGCTTATACATCAACACTCACTTGGGATGAGGTCTCTTACGTTGTAGAAAAACTCTTGGGCAGAAGCGATGCCATTGAAATAGGACGAAAATTCATGAACTACCCAGGGCTTAGGTTCATTGCCATGGATGAAGACGTTATGAGAAGGAGCCAGTTGATAAGGGAGAAGTACCATCTGAAACCTAGGGACTCTGTTCACCTATCTTCTGCCATCGGAAGAGGAATAAAGAGAATAATATCAGACGATCGGGATTTCGACAACATAAAAGAAATAGATCGTATAGGACTGAAGGGCCTACGCTAAATGAAATCAAAATTAGTCTGTTCATCAGGACCCGAACCTAGAGATAATTTGGAAGACTGGCATAGAACTAAATTATTTTATTTTTGTTTGCTGTGGAGAATTCCGACTATACGTTGAATGTGTAGTGTTAAATCCATTTTGAACATTACCAATTCTGGTGTCAGAAAGCATGATATATGAGTGGACCTTTGTGATGTGTAAAGATTCACAGGTATACATTCATCAAGAAGAATAGATTGCAATATGAAGATAGAGGACTCTTTTGATGGATACACAAGGAGATAGTAGGAGGTGGGATCCCAATGGATATTTGTAACTGCCCTGAACTTGAGTTCCGCACTATAACCATTTACAATATTTGATCTGGATCCTTATCCTGACTGTGTTTCCAGACAATTGTGAAGAATTATGTATGTGCACTTTCCAGTATTCTCGGGTATGGGACT
>JBMFVV010000076.1:0-1261 GCA_049965815.1 Thermoplasmata archaeon
AGGATGTCACAGGCCTCATATGTAATGGAGCCTCTTTCTATGAGTGACTTCCATTACATCACAACTTTATCTTTAAACTTGACTTCCGCACCTAGATCATTGTAGATTTGTCTGGACAACCTGTATTTTGGCCTCTTATCTTGCGATATTCTTTGATATTTATCCGTGCACTTGTAATGCACGGATACTTATATTAGTAAATGATACACATGCATGTTTCTCAGGATATCCAGGAACAAGAGAGGAAAAAATGTCTACGAATATGCACAGATAGCAGAGAGGTACATGGAGAACGGGAAACAGAAGACAAGGATAATTGAACACCTTGGACCTGTGAGGAGCAAGGATGATATGGAGAGATACGGCAAGGCACTTGAAATTGCAAGAGAGAGGGAGCCCATCAAGAGGTCAACTCCTGATGAATTCTCCCTTCTGCCATCACTCGATTTCGGAATAGCATATGCATCCATGTCCATTATGCGCAACAGGGGCATACTCCCGCTGCTGAAGAAGAGTGCAGGGGTGTATTTCCACATACTTGCATTCATGATCATTGCAAGACTTCTGGAACCGTCATCGGACCTGTCTCTCTTAAAACTTGCAGAGAGGGTATACTATCCATGGGCGAAGATAGACCTGAACGATGACAACATATACAGAACATTAGACAAGATAATGCAGTCAAAGGAGGAGCTCGAGGTAGAACTGTTTAATGTTCTGAAGCCAGACACGTCAATGGTGCACTACGATCTTACTTCATCATATTTTGAGGGAAGGGAGGATAATGACCTGGTGCTGTTCGGTTATTCACGTGACAAGAAGAGGGGTAAGGAGCAGATTGTCATAGGACTGGTGATGGCTGATGGAATACCCATATACCACCAGGTGTGGCCGGGGAACACAGTGGATCCGAAAACACTTGAATCCACTTTAACCACCCTGAAGGAGAGATTCCATGTGGATAAGGTGATATTCATAGGAGACAGGGCATTCGGTCGCAGTCCATCACTGAATCTCCTTGACAAGAGTCTCTACATAACTGCAGCATACCGCTGGGATAATCCATACAGGGATGTATTGATGGAAACGGATTTCTCAGATGGCATCGTCATGGACGATCTCATTATCAAGGAGGTGTCCCTGGACGTCAATGAAATTGCAGACCCGGGTACAACTGAGGAGGAGATGGACCTCATAAGAAGGAGGAGGTACATAGCGGTATACAACAGGAAGAGGGAAGAACTTGATATCAGGGACATAG
>JBMFVV010000077.1:0-1239 GCA_049965815.1 Thermoplasmata archaeon
GAAGCGTTTGTAAGGAAGTTTCAGGTTCCTTCAACTCTTCTGCCTTCATTAAATTTGACTCGCTAAACTGGTATTTATAGTATAAGACATGTATTTTTATACTTATATGATATAACACACTCGTGACAAGGAGAAGGACATGGGAAGTGAAGAGACACCTGTCTGATACTGATCTTATTAACGCAATAAAGAAAGAAAGGACAAGGGCAAGGATTGTCCCTAGGCTCATGTTCATAAGACTGCTATACAAAGGGAAAAGCGTTCCACAGGCTTCGTCAGAGATGCAGATTCCCAAGAGACTTGGGTACATATGGCTGAACAAATGGAATGAATCTGGAATAGAAGGACTCATTCCAGCTTTTTCTCCTGGCGGACCGACGAAGTTGACGAAGGAACAGATCAGTCAGCTCAGGGATGATCTTTCACAGGGACCATGGACAACCGATGACGTGAGGAAGCACATAAAATTGAGATTCAATGTTGATTATTCAATGAGGCAGGTATCCAGGATACTGAAGAAGTTCGGGATGCATCATGCCAAACCCTACCCCCATGACTACAGGAGACCCGCTGATGCAGAGGGAAGATTAAAAAAAACTGACTCCTGACATCGTGAACGACGATGTCATAGGATTCATGGACCAGAGTTCCCCACAGACCACATCAAACACAGTTAGAATGTGGTCCTTCTTCAGACCAACGATCATTAAGGACACAAAGAAATACAAATCAAACACCTTTGGGTTCTATGCCGTCAAGGGCAAGTCAGTCATAGATTTCCCTGAACAATCAAGGAAGGAGGATGTGATTGCATTCCTTGAGAAGATAAGATTGAACAATCCGGATGGAAGGATAATGATAATACTGGACAATTTCAAATCTCATCACGCCTTAAAGGTGGCTGAGAGAGCTTTGGAGCTGAGGATTGATCTTATATTCCTTCCCCCTTATTCTCCTGACCTGAATCCAATAGAATTCATATGGAAGTCAATAAAGAGAATCATTTCAAGGTCATTTATTGATTCCGGGGAGAGCATGTGCAGTCTGATAGAGAATGCCTTCCTCTCCCTTTCAGAATCAAAGAGCTATGCAAAATCATGGATATCAAAATTCCTTCCGTTAGATGTCCAGTCTGTTATTAATGGATAAACAAACATGTCAGTAACTATAATTAGAAGCAAAAGTATAGACTATTCAAACATTTTATAAGATCAGATCTGCGGCTCTGATTCCATATCT
>JBMFVV010000078.1:0-1220 GCA_049965815.1 Thermoplasmata archaeon
TCCAGAGATCTATCCCAAATTACATCATCCATTTGTAAGAGAATATGTAAATGAGGCGCTCCACGCTTTTGAAACTCCTGAAACCAAAGATAGCCAATTATCGGTTCATATTTACGTAGATAATCATTGAGAAAAGTTCTTTTTGTGATCTTCCATTTTTCTACGTTGTTGTCCCATTGCTGAAGTGTAATCGTAAGCATATGAGAAGGATAATAACCAGCGGTTTCAAGGCGTTCAGTATACCGCATAAGCCTAAGTCTGCTCTCGATCGAAACACCATTTGAGAGATCACTTCGTCCTCCCTCGTTTTTTGAGGGGATAATATCCCAGTAAAGTGTCACTCCGGAAGTATCGATAAAACCTGAAAGATTTGCGATTTTATCCTCAACATGAGACAAGGATAAACCCCGTGTGTTGTTTGTGTTATAATACATTTAGCAGGAAAACAGTATGGGAAGAGAGTTACCTTGGTGGGTACTCTCTTTTTCTATTGTTATCCATTTCCTCCCTTCCTATCATTTTTAACTGCATGCCAGCCTTCTTCTTTCATAGCTTTACGTGCATGATTAACGAACGCATAAAATGATTTTGCTGAATCCAAGTATAATTTCTCACCTGTTACCGAATCCGAGTATGAGATTAACTCCCGAATTATGGCGTCCATTGATAATCCCAATTCTCCACTTAACTTTTTCATTCTCTCGTAAGTATCATTGCTTATTTTTATTCCTTTCCAAGTTTGTACCATCACGATTCACCTTCTCTTTCGTTGTTCTACTATCATTATACCTTTCTAACACCGAATTTGCAATCCAAATTCTACTTGTATGTCCATCAATAACCCCTTTTAGTAAGCCTATCACACTTCTTATATTACAATCTTGTAGTTCCAATATGGTAGATAGTATTTCTTCACTTGTGAGAGGCCTACAGACATCTTTAGGTAGTTTAAATTGCTTGCCGACTCCCCACCAATTGCCCCAATTTGCTTTAAATGGTGCTTGCTTTTGTGACAGTTTGCTTGCGTATCGACGAGCATACCTGAAGTCTTGTTGCCTCATATGATGAAGATCAACAGATTGTGATGGTATACTATAACCCCACGACTTGTATACTGCTTTGCGCCACGCATGAATGAAATACTCCAGAGATCTATCCCAAATTACATCATCCATTTGTAAGAGAATATGTAAATGAGGCGCTCCACGCTTTTGAAACTC
>JBMFVV010000079.1:0-1190 GCA_049965815.1 Thermoplasmata archaeon
TACTCAAGCCCTTCTTCTATACTGTTAAACCTAAGATCGAACTCTGTATGGAATTTTCCCCTTCTAACTATCAGGGATTTGTTATCAAAGTATCTATTATCGTTTTCTGCCTTTGAGAATAGTAAAATTCTAGTATTCCAGTCGCCCATCACATGACGTACCGATCTTACGTTTAAAAATTATACTGAAATTTAACGACCTTAGTAGTATGGGAAATTACATTGGAAATGGGCGTACATAATTCCCGTTATATTGTAGTTCAATTACTATCCAACCTTCATATGAATACTGCAAGTTTCTGCTCATTCTGAGAAGATGCATTTAAATTAGTGCCAAAAAGTCTAGCAATAGTGTGGCAGGATAGTTACTTAAAATTCCAGTCTACAAATTATATAGAGTTAAGTAACTTATTGCCTGCAGGATCTAGGAGAGGGTTCAAATTAAGCGAAGTAGATAGACGATTAAATTCTCCCATTTCTTCAGATGTAAATCACGATCATACGATGAAAATTTCTGTCTGGGCTCAAATTATTTCAGAGACATCATAACTAGGCCTAAATACTGTCTAACGGTGCTTGTTGAGGACTCTACGCATAAGAGAACGGGTAGCTATGTGGAAACATGACCTTATGATGACAATCTATTCTGCCTAGTTAGTTCGTACTTTTCTATCAGGTAGGAAGCAACGATAAGGATCATTAGGGATAGCAGAGAAGAAATTGTAAAATCAAGGAAACTGCTTGATAGAAATGAAAAAATGACAAGGGCAATGGCCGGGGGATGTGAAAAATCTGTAAAGGTAATGAATGCTGAAATTCCAATAACACTCAGTAACATTCCGATAAGATTAGTTCCAGTCAATATATGTACCAGGTCAGTTAACAAGATAACAAGCAAATAAGAAACTGCTAGGCTCTTTCTGCTGGCATACTTAGTTCCATGCTCAAAAACAACCAGATATGCAGATACTGCATATGGGGGAGCTAATATGTAGTCCCCCCTAATTGATAATAGAGAGAACACTCCCCCCAAAACTATCAGGAAAATGATGTAATTACCAATCTTCGTTTGCATCAGGGAATGTTTACCTTCTTTGTTGATTTCCATAATAACTTATTCTCCTTTGCTTTATTAAGTTCCCACTGTTGAAGGCAAAGGGAGCTTTGTTCCCCCTATCACCTGTTTTACCT
>JBMFVV010000080.1:0-1165 GCA_049965815.1 Thermoplasmata archaeon
TGAAAGAACAAGGAAGCAGAAGGACATACTTGAGGCTCTAGAAAGTATATCGTGGTGGTAAAACAAGGGAGTTCAGGCAACATGGCTCTTGATATATTTTCAATGATGCACCAAGAAAGTGCCGGGAAGCTCAGGGAATCTATGAAGTCGTGGATATTACAGATAGACGGAACTCTCAAAAGAGGTCTACGAGTTGCCACTCTATGAAGCAGAAACCTCCGATCCCTCAGGGAGGAGAGGATGTCAGAACTGTCGAACATTAAAGTAAATGTTATACCCAAAAACACTTTAAAATGTGATTCTTATGACAATCCTATGAACTCTGTACGCAATGAAGGGAGGAATAGTTATTCGGCTTTGATAAGGCTTATCGTAATTTCCCTTTTATTACTGTCTATATTAACAATCATTGTTCACTACTTTTATGGAAGACTACTGAGCTATAGCATTGCTCTAGTCTCGACTTCCCTCTCTGTTGATGCCATCGCATTTTCAGCTTACTTATCACTCAGAACCAATCTCTTGTACAGCTCAAGGCAAGCAGATATGCAAGCTATCTCATTTTTAAAAAGATGCGATGCAACGTCGACTGACTTTGATCGGTATATGGCGAAGCGGTGGATAATTTTCTCAGAAGAGTACAGAAGAAACTCGAATGTTAGAGGGCACAGTGCCTTATTACTGGCTTATGCAGGCATTTTATTCGTCGTTTCACTAGTCTTGATAATTTTAAGCAGAAAGACTTACTGGTTGATTCCATACTATCTGGGTCTTCTGTTCTTTTCAAGTTCTATGATAGTACATAGGAGAGGTATAGGTTATCTGCCTCAGAAGAGCATTATCGATTACATCTCTCCGGGAAACCTACTTCGTTTTTTTGGTCTAGGAAAAAGTCCAGATGTTCTTGTGCTTCCCCCCAGATTCTCGTTCATATACAATGCAGGAGAGGGATTTTGTGCATGGTGGAGGGAGTTTCTTTATATTATTGAACATTCGAATGAACTTTCAATAATAGAAGACACTCAGGTCGAGAAATTTAGTTCCTTATAGCTGAATCACAAAGTAGGTGAATGAAGGTGAGAATCAGTCTACTTCGCGGCGATTTCTGAACTTGAGTTCCGCACTATAGCCACTTATGATATTTGATCTGGACCCTTATCCTGAC
>JBMFVV010000081.1:0-1140 GCA_049965815.1 Thermoplasmata archaeon
GGGATGCCGCTTTGTATGGAATCATTTTCTTGAAGTGAGAAACAGGTACTACGCTGAACATAAGAATGACAAGAAGATGGGGTTGTCGGGTTTCGACACCATGAAGATGTTAACGACGTTGAAGAAGGAGTTAACATGGTTGAACGAAATCAATTCTCAGAGCCTTCAGCATTCCCTTGTTAAGCTGGATATGGCATTCAAATCATTCTTCAGGTACAATACGGATTATCCCACATTCAGATCAAAGAAGGATAACCAGTATTTCATAGTACCATCAGGGTTCAAGACAGATGGAGACAGACTGATCATCCCCAAATTCATGGAAGGCATAAAATACCGTGACAAGACAACAATTCCAGGGAACATGAAACAGATCATAGTAACAAGGGATGTGGATCGTTATTATGCGTCAATACAATACGAGTTGAAAGAGATTCCCATAAAGGGTGAGGGTACAATCGGCATAGACATGGGAATCAAGGCATACTTAACCACCTCAGATGGTGTGCAGGTTGAATCGCTTAATGCCTTAAGGAAAAGCGAAAAGAAGCTGAAGAGGGATCAGAGGAGGTTATCCAGGAAGAGGAAAGGATCAAAAAACAGGAAAAAACAGATAGTGAAAGTGCAGAAGATACATCAGAAAATCAGGAATGCAAGAACAGATTTCAACCACAAAGTATCAACAGCGATAGCCAAGCATTATGGTACTGTTGTGATTGAGAACTTGAATATACAGGGAATGCAAAGAAACCACCATCTTGCAAAAAGCGTAACAGATCAGGGATGGTATCAGTTCAAGACCATGCTGACTTATAAACTCGGACGGAGAGAAGCGGAACTCATTGAGATAGGCAGGTTCGATCCTTCATCAAGGATGTGCTCAAAGTGCGGGAACATCAAGCATGATCTGAAACTGTCGGATCGCATATATCACTGCAATGTATGTGGTCTCATCATAGACAGGGATCTGAATGCTGCAATAAACATAAGGAATATTGGATTGATAAAAGTAGGACAGGGCATGTCCGAATTCACGCCTGTGGAAAGTGCTACAGCAGCGGAACTCTCAAAAGGAGGTCTACGAGTTGCCACTCTATGAATCAGGAACCTCAATCCCTTTAGGGATGAGAGGATGTCAGT
>JBMFVV010000082.1:0-1136 GCA_049965815.1 Thermoplasmata archaeon
GAAGTTGTTTTAAATTCTCAATAGTTGGGCATCCCATAATATGGTAGAAGCGGCGCGCACGCTTAGCATCATCAAACTGGCGCTGCGTGTAGCCTTTGCGGTTTTCCTCCACACTGGAGATAAGAAAACTTCTGCCACGGTAGGCAGTCACAGCATCAGTACTGTCTGGTGGGTTCATACATTTTGATTCTGCTACTTCTGCAAGGTAGCGGTCACTGGGTTTGTAGGCATACAACCCTTCTGGTGTGCGAGCAAACTTAACAACTCTATCATCCACATGAACAACAAATGTATTTTCAACATCTCATACAAATGTGACTTGGTACTTGTCAGCCAATTGAGCAAGTCCAAAAATGTTTGCCATGCTTGTTGGATCATAATAAACCTTTCCAAAACTGTTTACATGGCCTTCGAGTCCAATAACCTTGGATCCAGCATTTGTAGTCATCATAAGTGGATGCTTAGCAACCTTGATACCAGTAACCAAGTCTGGATTCATGAAAGTTGCTCCAATACTTGATCCAGAGTCAAGTAAAATCACATCACTTAGATCTTTTATGCTTGTTTTGCACTTCTTTTGATCAATCTGTTTGTGCATACTGCCGCACTCCTGTGCTTTGGCAGACACAGTCAGTCCACTCCATCCTTCTTCAGTTTTCTTATGGTGGACACTCCTGTTGGATGTTGAGGTCTTAATGGAATCATCATCAGAACTCTGTGACATATCATCATTGGCATCTTCTTTGCCTTTTGATTGCATACCTGCCATCGCTTTTTTGATGGCCCATTGACTTCTTGGAATATTGTCTTTATCAGGGCACTGGGGGCTCCTGTGACCTGGTTTACCACAAATAAAACAAACAAGGTCTTTGCTTTTATCCTTTTGTGCAAAGCTTGTAGCACCAACACCATCCTCAACAGCTTTTTCATTTTGTTTGTATGCATGGTGCTTCTTCTGATTCTCATAAAATTTCGAGTCAAACCAATGCTGGGACAGGACATCAGTTGCCATTTCAAATGTTCGGGGGTATTGATCATTCCCAAGGGAGTACTGCTGGACAAAATTTGCAGTCAATGATCCATATTTACTTTGATCACTTCCCTGGATTACCATATAAGCTATCCAGGCTTCAAAC
>JBMFVV010000083.1:0-1111 GCA_049965815.1 Thermoplasmata archaeon
ATAGCAATAGATGCCACTGACGTATTCGGAAAGAAAGGTATAGCGCAGATTCACAGTGCGTCCTCAATGCTGTCGGAATCAGACAGGTTCATGCTTTCATCCATGCTTGAGAGGATATCAATACTGCGGGATCATGCAGTGTCGGTAGAGGATCGCCTTTCCGCCATGGTCATGGATAACAGCGATGTTGCGCGCGTAATGACAGTACCGGGAATCAGTGTATACTCAGCATCCGCAATAATTGCCGAAATAGATGACATATCCAGGTTTGCAACAAAGGAAAAACTGGCAGCCTATGCCGGACTTGTTCCCAGACAGGATCAGTCAGGGAACCATGACATCAAAGGACACATAACGAAGCATGGCCCCTCCATGCTCAGGTTCATCCTTGTGAATGCTGCACATGTTGTCATAAGGTATTCTAAGAGGATGAAAAACAAATATCTCAGCCTTGTGAGAAAGCTTGGAAGGAACAGGGCAATAGTTGCAATTGCAAGAATACTCATTGAAACCATATACACAATGCTGAAGAAGGGTGAGGATTTCATCGATCAGATAGATACGCTTACGGAGAGGAAGATGAAATCCATGAAAGAAAGGGCAAAGAATCCTTCAACGGTGAAGAATGTTGAGGATGTCATTAAATATATAAGGGAGAAAAGAATAAAAGATTCGTCTAAGAAACTTTTTTCATAGAAGGGAATATATTTGTTCCGAGCATCACGTCAGTCTTTTCAACACTTGAAGGTATCTCGCTCAATGTTTCCTTCTTTCCACGGACTATTTTGTATACCTTCGAGAACTTCAGCAGAACATCTTTCACCGACAATTTATTGGTGAGATCAGCGGCCCTGATCAGCACGAATATGCTGTAATACAGGTAAAGAGAAAGGAAAGAGACAAAGAAGTATCCCCTGAGAGAATCGTCATCACTGAGGTACGATTTGTCATTCTCCAGTTCGTTCTTCATGGCATCGAATGCCTGCTCTATCTCCTCTCTCTGCTTGAAGAGATTGTATATTGTCTGGGGATCATCCTTCACATTGGTGAGTATTGATATCTTTCCGAATTTCCTGGATTCGGAATCGAATTCCTTCTGTGCCCTCCTCTT
>JBMFVV010000084.1:0-1070 GCA_049965815.1 Thermoplasmata archaeon
ATAACAATACTGCTTGGAGCTATACTCACAATCCTTGTCTCAGGAAACAATCTGTCTGTTTCTGTTGGGACAATAGTTGGGGCAAGGATCATCAAGAGATGGACAGGTGTGTTGATAGGCGTTGCAGGTTATGTGTCTGGTCTTTTGCTAGAAGGACAAAGCCTAAAATACGCGGCAACAGCTCTGTTGCCCCATTCCTATTACTTCATTTCAATAGCACTTCTTATATCCATTACTGCATTTATATTGGCAACACTGATCAGGGCCCCTTTATCTCTGACAATGGTCCTCGTTGGTTCTGTAATAGGTATTTCAATCCACGCAGGCAGGATACCTGACAAGGGCTTATTGCTGCTCATTGTAGTAATGTGGGTTATCTCCCCTATCCTATCCATCGCAATTTCCTACTTTTCAAATAAGGTCTTGATCAGGAAACATCCAAAGGACATCTGGAAGACAGCAATCAGCATGAAGGGACTCCTGATAGCGGCATCTTTTTTCACGTCATTCACCCTTGGTGCAAACACCCTGGGATTCATCCTGAATCTACTAGGGGGTGGCTCAATCGTCGTAATTGTTATGGTTATTGGCATCGTCGTAGGTTCCATCTTTCTGAGCAGGGGAGTTATAAGGAGAGTCGGTGAAGAAATGTACAGCATGCGATATTCCAGTGCAACAATCTCTTTGCTAAGCAGTGCAATCATAGTTGAAGTCGCAACTGTACTCGGTGTTCCTCTTTCCAACAGTCAGACTCTTTCCGCAAGCGTTGTTGGTAGCGGTCTCTCTTACAGATTCAAGGCAATCAACATGAAACCGTTCCTACTGATTATTGTCACATGGATAATCTCAACTTTCCTTGGATTTTTCCTGGGATACATTTTTTGATCGCGTCATTGATCGAATTGTGTATGAGCTTATGCCAACCTATTATTGTTGAAAATATCCTCAGTGTCTATAATTCAGGGTCTGAAAAATAAATGAATATTGAAAAAATTGTAATTGTATAGCTCAGCCGAATCCGCATAGCTCTTTTCTCAATATCTTGTCCATCTCAACAAACATGTTCTTCT
>JBMFVV010000085.1:0-1067 GCA_049965815.1 Thermoplasmata archaeon
TATCACCTGTTTTACCTTTCCAGAATCCGCTTTCATGCTGAGGAGAGTTTCCATAGCCTTACCGTAGAGTTCATCATAACTCCTGGGGCAGAAGTTGTAAAGTCTCTGATACTTCAGGTCATCCCAGACGTACTCATCGGGATTCAGTTCCGGTGAGTATGAGGGAATGCGCCTCGTTATAAGGCGATCGTTGTGTTTGCCAAGGAATTCCTTCACCTTCAAGCTCCTGTGGATAGTTATGTTGTCCCAGAAGATGTAGAGGAAACCGTTTATCTCGGAGAGTAGCTGTTCGAGGAACATTATTGTGTGATCCTCGTTCATGCTCTCTTTCGCGATCATGAAGTAGAGATGTCCTTCCTCAGTTACTGCGGATGAAATTGATATCTTGTCCCTCCTTTCCTTCACCCTCATCACCGGCCTCTTTCCCCTGGGAGACCATGTCCTCCTGACATTCGGTCGGGACTGCATTCCCGACTCGTCTTCAAACAGTATTGTGGCGTTCATCTCCCTTGCCTCTCTCACATATTCCGGATAATCGTTCTCTAGCCACTCCTGAACGTATTTTTCGTTCTTCTCCACGGCGCTGAGCAGCGGAATCTGTGCCGAATACCCCATGGAGTCAAGGATCTGCCATATGTAGGTGGTGTTGTAGTGAACACTGAACTCCCTCTCTATAACTTCGGCAATCCTCTTGAGCGTCCACACGTCTGTAGGGAATCCGTAGTTGGTAGCACCATTATCGATGATCTTCTTCAGGTGAGATTTCTGCTCTTCAGAGAGACGGGAAGGTCTGCCGCTCTTCTTACCGTTCCTGAAGTCCCTGTTGTTATCGAGGCGCCTCTTCCACTCGTACACCGTCCTCCTGTTGACACCTAGCTTCCTTGCAACCCTTATCTGTTTCATTCCAGAGGCAAGGAGTTCCATCCCCTTCTTGCGCTTCCATTCCGCCTCAGTCACTCCGTTTCCTGATCCTCCCCTCTTCATCTGACTATGAAGAGGTAATTAAATTTAAGGTTTATTATTACCAGGTCTGCATAAAGAGATGGTACATACCTAAACAGCAGTAA
>JBMFVV010000086.1:0-1046 GCA_049965815.1 Thermoplasmata archaeon
TCTGAGTGGATAGATTGTGATGATACCATAGATGCTGGACTACCATCTCAGAATGCCCGAAGCCACCGGAGGGATTCACTGTATAAGTCAGAATCCCTACCATTTATATTATAACGACTTTAATAATAATACACAGAAATATAACCTTTCTTTATATACCCATGACCCCTGAGTGAATTATATATTTATAAATTAATAAATGATAAGATTTCCACGTCTCGAATGTTAATCCGAGCAATAGTCAAGCTACCTGATCGCCTTTAGATTGAACCGAAAGAAAAGTGCCTTCACAATCAGGCTTTTCAGAGATGATTAACTCAAAAGGTGAATCTATCCATGCACTACCAGTTTGGCAAGGCTCTGCGATCTCCTCGATCGAATCTCGATCATCAGTTGTTGAATTGTACAACCTGATGTACAGCGAGGAAATTCATTAAGGCTTCTAACATTTTAGTATGCACAAACCGGACGGTTTCGGCATACCCTCTCTCTCATTTTCCTTCCATTATTCTTAGTCCACAGACAAAAATAAATTTATTTAGTCAATATTATACAGCTAGTCGATGAAATAAAGAATTGTTCCAAGTTATCATGTACTGATATATATCACAAATAATAGAGACCCGTTCAGTGAGTCCTGACATCCTCTCCTCCCTAAAGGTCGGAGCTTTCTTGCTAATAGGTTTGTAAATAAAGGAGGTCATCATCATTTAACGCAAGAAGGACTGACCTGAGATTTTACTTGCGTGTTCACAATGGTCGTTTCAGTACCAAATGATACGGGTTCATTGCGGATAGGATCGCAATGCTTAATAACGGCTGCAAAATCAAGGTCATAAATGGAAGAACGTGGACTGACGGTCATCGATCTTTTCTGTGGTGCTGGAGGGTTCAGCGAAGGGTTCCATCAAGCGGGCTTCGACGTGGTCCTTGGCGTGGACAACTGGAGACCCGCCTGCGAGACCCATAGGCTCAATGGTCTTGGTGTGACCCTGAACAAGGACCTCCTTAAGGTCGAGCTGGACGACGTCATCTCTATCAGGGAT
>JBMFVV010000087.1:0-989 GCA_049965815.1 Thermoplasmata archaeon
AGATACGAGCAGCTCAAGAAGCGTGGGGATAAGCTTGCGGAAATCAAGAACGTCATAGACTGGGAGAGACTGAGACCATTATTGAAGGACCTATTCACCAACGACACAGATCAGGGTGGAAGACCGAACTACGACGAGATACTGATGGTCAAGATACTCTTCCTTCAGTCTATTTACAACATAGTTGATGAGTCCATGGAGACGGAGATATACGACAGCGTAATGTTCATCAACTTCCTTGACTACCCTGAGAGGGTACCGGACCAGAACACAATATGGCTGTTCAGGGAGAGGCTGTCAAAGACAGGGAAGGACAAGACGCTATGGAAGGAGATATGGAATCAGTTCAAAGAGAAGGGTATAACTGTCAGGAATGGGACCATACAGGACGCAACGTTCATCACTTCCGATCCAGGTCACAGGAGGAAGGACAAACAGGATATGGTTGATCCTCAGATGCCCACTGTCAGCAGTGGGAACTATCCCGATCCTGAAAAGAGGACAAAGGATGAAATGAGGTCTGCCTCTATAGACGAGAGGAAGAACTCGAAGACAAGAAGGTCCAGGGACGGAAGCTGGACAAAGAAAAACAACAGATCATACTTCTGTTACAAGCTGCACACAATACAGGGGGTGGAGAATGACATGATCGCCAATTATTCTGTGACTGCTGCATCACTTCACGACTCACAGATAGACCTCTCAATCCCCGGAATAGTTACATACAAAGATAAGGGTTATTATTCAGTGGAGGGCAGGGGTATTGATGCAGCTATGGATAGAGCTCTCAAGGGATACAAGCTGCCTATAGAATCCATAAGGAGGAATCTGAGGATCACCAGGAAGAGGTCTAGGGGTGAGAGACCATATTCCGTGATGAAGAGAACTTTCCGTGGAGGTCATACCTATGTGACAACTGTTCCGAGGGTGAGGGTCAAGGGGATGTTCATGTGCTTGGGTCACAATCTTTTCAACTTATTGTCACTGAT
>JBMFVV010000088.1:0-976 GCA_049965815.1 Thermoplasmata archaeon
GCGATGACTCTTCGCCTCCCCCTCTCCTCTCACTTTCTTTAGTTAACTGATGTAGTAGTAACAGGTTGTTGCTCATCATCTCTTAAAGTGTAATACCAACATTAACTAAAGAAAGTAAGAGGAGAGGGGGAGGGGAAGAGTCATCGCTCTGTCAGCGAAGAAATCCGAATTCTGAATCCTGTCTTGTAACCCTCTGTGTCCTCTGGTTCAAATTCATGTACAGTACAGTAATTTTTTTCTTTTTTCATATTTCTTCCAACACACTCCTGTCGACCAATACCTTGGCCGAAACCTAATGTCCCATGATTAATTTCTTGAACTTTTGAAATAATTTTCCTTGGAGTGGTTTTGACATAAAATCTCCCCACATCTCAGTGGTGGGACAGTATTCAATTTTCAAATTGCCCTTTTCAACTTAATCAGTGAAGAGGAAATAACAAATATTGAATGTTCGGCTGCGCTTGCTAGTGCTGCGCTTCCTGTTATTCTCCAATAGAATTCTGCTCTTGTTGTCCTGGTATAAAACACATCTGATGATGCAGAGCAATATGATCATGTTGATCAACAGGAAATTGAAGAACTTTTTGCTGAAGACCCCCACAATAACAATCAAGAACCTGAAGCACCAGAAGAGACCAATCCAGCCGGCATGGCTGAAGAAGAAGATGGAGAAGAAGAGGCTACCCAGGATGATGTCAAACAAGAGCCTGAGGAAGAAGCCAACCAACAACCGCAACCTGAGCGAGTGCAACCAGCTAGAAACCGCAAAGCTCCAGAGCGTTTGACATACGCTCAAACCAAACATGTTGAGTTTGATGTCACCGTTGATGCGGAAATTGTTGAAGAGTATAATCCGCAGTTGGCAATGATTATTGCACAGTGCATGCCAGAAATTAATTCCAAGGCTATGACACTTGGTGCGAGTTTTGCGCAGCAATATATTTTACAAAAAAGCCTCATGAAGTTTAAAAAGGCT
>JBMFVV010000089.1:0-960 GCA_049965815.1 Thermoplasmata archaeon
CCCTCGGGGGTGGAGTGAATTTCAGCCATTCCTCGTAAGCCTTCTCCGCTTTCTTTACCACGAGTTCATAATCTGACTTTGAGCCCGTCATGACTGCTGCGATATTTTTGCCGTCTATAGGGCTGATTGATTGGACGGTCTTTCCTGATGGCTTCTTGACCCATTCTCCTGCGTATATTCCAGAATTGATAGAGTTCAAATTCAATTCCTTCAGTATTTCGCTTCTAAGCTTGCTTAAATCGGTTGACATCTTTACCTCATCTTTTTAATAGTAAAGTCTTTTACGCAGATACCCCAATGGGCTTGTAGTGTAATCTGGATAGCACAGAAGCCTCCGGAGCTTCTAATTCGGGTTCAAATCCCGACAAGCCCGTACATAATAAAACGTAGATCCTAAGGATAAACCAAATACCCATGAGAGCAAAAGGGCCAGACTTCTCTTAAGAAACAAGAAATTTGAAATTTTCTAGATAACCTTTTTCCTTTCTGGGTCAAGGATAACTTGTTTCAGGATGCTATTCATAATTATCATTTCACCTTTAATCCTAAGAAATTTCTATATTAGCTATTCAGATAGACTTTCAATGGTAGAGTTCAAATCCATGGCCAAGGATGAATTTTCAGCGTACTGGAAGTATTCAGTGGATTCATGGAAACGAGATATGAGAAAAGCTGGCCTCATCGATAAAGATATTCCATACGAGAAGGCAGAAGAACAGGTGAGGAAGTTCCTTCCAAATGGAATGGACACACCAGAACATTACCTGATGCATATCTTAAACGGTGAAGAAACAATCGGTTCCATATGGTTCGAGATAAGGTATATGGGGGTGAAAGAGGCTTATCTCTGGGACATAATCATAGATGAGAAATACAGGGGAAAGGGATATGGTATACTGTTATCATAGCTGGTCTAGTTGGGTCTTTACTCGTGAGAAAGGGGTATCTCATATCTGTGGT
>JBMFVV010000090.1:0-941 GCA_049965815.1 Thermoplasmata archaeon
GAGATTCAGCGACGGACTGCGACCGAATGCCCTGTCGCCTATGAATATCACCTTATCCACATGGAATCTCTCCTTCAAAGTGGTTAAGGTGGATTCCAGTGTCTTCGGGTCTACTGTATTCCCTGGCCACACCTGATGGTATATTGGTATTCCATCAGCCATCACCAGTCCTATTACAATCTGCTCCTTACCCCTCTTCTTGTCACGTGAATAGCCGAACAGAACGAGATCGTTGTTCTCCCTCCCCTCGGAGTATGATGAAGTAAGATCGTAATGCACCATAGATGTGTCTGGCTTCGGCACATTAAACAGGTATGTAAATATCCAGCCTGCTTTTCCTCTCACATAGTCATACCCTCCAGATATTTGAAATGTCCTATGGACCTGGATAGCTGTCTGCCCGATTCCCCTTTTCCCCGAACAGGTATGAGCGTTCTAGACGCAAATTGACCATATAAGGGAGGGGAATCACTGCACTCAGAGCAAAGACTGGGATGCCAGTTTAATGTAAGCAGTGGAGCAGACATCCACACCCAGTATGTCCGGACGTTTCAATCATCTTCCAGGTCTGACACCTTTCTCTCTGTGAGCGCTACGTTCTCGTACTTCCATGGCTTCCTGTTGCTGAGCATATAATAGATCATCCTGAGAAGCTTCCTCATTGTCAATACATGAGCCAATTTGCCTGAACCAGTTCTCTCTTTCAGATGATTCAGCGACAGGTCTTTTTCTATAAAGGAAGATCGGCTCAATTTTCCACATTTATCGCTATTGGGAATTCTTTTGGACTTTATGCTTGAAATTGAAAATATTAACTAAGAGGAATATCTGTGCACCCGGAATAAAAAGAGGGAGAGGTGTTATATTGGCGTTATCCACCTCTCAGGATTGTTCAGTATCTCACGGACAAGCTGGCTGTATAAGGAGGAATAGTTGTATGG
>JBMFVV010000091.1:0-914 GCA_049965815.1 Thermoplasmata archaeon
GCATCATTAGAGATTTCCATCACATTCAAACACCCAGAAACCACTAATCTGGTACTCTCGCCAAGCAGAAGTTCCAGCTCAGACTTGAGACTGGTATTTTCTCTATGTTTGTCGATCACACCACATACTTCCCCAAGGTTCCAGAGAGAGAAGATAAGTTTTATCTTCCCCATCTCTGCGTTCCTGTAAAGCTCATCAACTTTATCGCTGTCCCTTTCTTTCAGGTATCTCTTAGCCAGTGCGCTGGTATCAAGATAGACGTCGCGTTCTCCCATCTCTCATCCCTCTTATGGTCTCCCCGGACTTCCCACCTTCTCCTCTCCCTCTTATAACGTCTTCAAAGCTTACATATCTGATCTCAACGCCTACCCCTTTAGCCAGCATTTCCAGCCCTCTGCATGTGAAAGATGCCAGTAGGCCTTCGAACGCGGAGCTGAGAGTTAAACCTGCAGCATTTACTGCTGGTCTAGCCTCACTAAGAATGCTATCATCAACAGATAGCGTCACCTTTCGCTTTGTCATACATACGTATATACGTATGGAAAACATAAACGTTTCGTTGAGTGCTATGACGCTAAAAGATGGTTAGGTCCCTATCCTATTAATGTTCTCCAGTCATTTCCCTGTGGGCTCCTTGTGATATTACGGTCGTGTAGAGAAATTACCACACGCGGTACAAGATTTTCGCCACCCCTTAATCTCTAACTCCCGCTCTTTTGCATAATAGGTATCCCTAGCTCATCGATGATGTCCCGTGATTTCTTAGGGATCTCGGATATTTTCCACTCTTCTCCTATCTTCAGCATGCTCACGCGTTCCAGATGCTCTATCACATCTTCCGGTGAATATCTCTTCAGGAGACCCTTCTCCTTGAGGATGCTGTATATCCTGTAGTGGAGGATCAGCGCTATGAA
>JBMFVV010000092.1:0-904 GCA_049965815.1 Thermoplasmata archaeon
AGCTCTTATGCCGAGATTTCTCCTAACGGGGCTAGTTGGTCCATCGGCTCCTATCAGGCAAAACCTAAAAGGCGAAGGCCGCTTCCAAGGAAGAGGTAATGCTCAAAAAAGCAATGGAGGTGGCAGGAAGTCACAATATACAAGATCAAGGACTTCCTCTCCTGTGGTTGCACAACAAAAGGCTATACAATTTGCACCCAATATGCAAGGCAAGATCAATACTGCCACTTATCAATCAGTTAAGGAAGCCATCATTCAATATATTCAGAAAACATTTCAGGATGGTCATGATATTGCCCAATCACTTATTTATGGAAAGAAGATTGACCTAAGCAAGTCTGAACCTGTCAGACAAATGTCAACAGCAGATGATGCTGTTGTAGCAAGAATTGAGCAGTCTGGTTTTGACATCAAGTACCAGGAACAGCTCAGGCGTTATCTTGAACGTGAGGATAATCTTCGTCAAGGTCTGACAAAGGCATATGCTTTGATTTTTGGAAACTACTGCACCAAAGCAATGCAATCTCGGGTAGAGGCACACCCAGATTTTGAAAAAGAGATTGAAAATGATCCAATTAAATTATTAGAAGTTATTAAGGTCTTGATGCATGATCCCATCCGTGCTCAGTACCCACTGATCTCAATGACAAATGCATTGTCTCAGCTGGTTAACTTAAAGCAAGGACATGATGAAGGGTTGCTTGAATACATCAAGCGCTTCAAGCATGCAAGAGATGTTGCAGTGAGTCACATGGGAACTGATTTACTGAATCAATTTGCTGAGTATCAAGAGGAGTTCAAAGGCCTCACTACAGATACAGAGAAGAAGAAATTCAAGGATGAATTGTTTGAAGCTGTCAACGCCTTGTATGCCACCACCCGACAATATTGTTCACGTTTACTA
>JBMFVV010000093.1:0-896 GCA_049965815.1 Thermoplasmata archaeon
CATATCTATGAATGCTTTCCCTTCTAGATGGGTGTTAATCTCCTTATCCGCCAGAACAGGGACGTTGAGCCTGATCCAGACCGTATTTCCCGCTTCCCTCACCTTGTAACCCATCCTGTTTATTCTCATGGCTATCTGAGGATAATCCTTTGAATCCTTGAAAATGTAGAAGAATATGTTGTTTCTTTCAGCGTTGAAACGCCCTATATTGTTTCCTATTATGCTGTACAGCTCATCCCCGAAGACCTTTGAATCTATAGAGAAAATTGCCTCCTTGTCAAATATCTTTATATTCATATCCAGATTTCGTTCTGAACCATTTTGGGGTAATTCATATTTCATTTATAGTATATTATAAGACTATTATTTAAATATAAGGATAAGATTGAAATCCACCAGACAATGCGGAGGGAGGGATTTGAACCCTCGGATCCCTACGGAACCAGACCCTCAATCTGGCACCTTTGACCTGGCTCGGCAACCTCCGCCCTGACATGTGAAAAAAACATACTATTTATTGATATCCATCACCACTTCAATCCAGTTATTCTTTCGTATAATGATCTGTAAAGAGAGGATGTTTTAACTATCATATCTTCTGGGAGTGCAGGGATTGGAGGTTCATTCGCTCCGGATGATCTTGCCTTCATCAGTTCATCATAGTATCCAATGCTCCTGTAGTATTGCCTGACAAATTCCTTGCTCTTTTCTATTATGTTACCATTTTCATAGTCACTCTTTTCCCAGAATCTGTCCTCATCTGCAGTCCCGAATGTATCCACTATCACAGGATTTCTTTCACTGTCCATGGCGAATTCCTTCTTTCCGTCAGCGTGAATAAGCCCCCTTTTCAATACTTCGGAATTCATTCTTTCGTCCATCTTCAATATCATTTC
>JBMFVV010000094.1:0-884 GCA_049965815.1 Thermoplasmata archaeon
GAAGCGTTTGTAAGGAAGTTTCAGGTTCCTTCAACTCTTCTGCCTTCATTAAATTTGACTCGCTAAACTGGTATTTAAACTAATTGTCAATTTTATAGTTAAATTGAGAATTTCTCACTGCTACAGGAGAGATTTATCGTAGACGATCTGTTTGTGGGAATTTTACACCATTCTTTTGCCAAATGATATCCTCTATTTGCATCGGTTGAGAGTAGCACAGGAAGAAGGTGTGCGTTTGCATGCTTTGCTGTCTCCCCCGCTTCGCTTCCTCTCAATGGGTGCGGGAATTACTTAAGCAGCTTACCGACTATCAATTTAAGCTTCCGATTGGAACGAATTTCCGAAGCCAGCCTTGTTGCCTGCTCATTGTTGAGGATGAGAGGCATCCTTCGGAGTCTGCCGTTGCCGTAGACACAGAACCTTACTGCTATTTCACCATCGTCAAATTGAAGGAGCTGGATCGTAGGTTCCCAGGTGTCTTTGAAACCTTGGCCAGAAATGGAACATCTGATTGACGCCTCCTCCGATATCATTCCCTTCCCCCATGGGAATTCAAACTTTCTGGGGAGTCTTCTCTTTTCCGATTTGTCAATTTTAATCTTCATTTCAGTCTTGAGAACCATTTCCCTCCTTTAAACACTTTCTCAGCTAGATCTCGTAACTCGTGTAGGAACAATATGAATTCCTGAGGAGTGAGATAAAGATTTTTTGCAGTGGTACTTATAACAATGGGAGTTTTCTGTTACACCTCTGTAACATGACCAGCATATGGCTTTAGAATATTTCCAATAACCCCTTATACTTTACCATATTTGGTCACAATAATCCTTTTTCATGGGATCAATATTATTGTCCATGGACCTGGTGAATTATGGCCTGAGGGA
>JBMFVV010000095.1:0-871 GCA_049965815.1 Thermoplasmata archaeon
ATGGAGAAACATCAAAGAAGGGAGAAGAGCACAAGGAACCAGGGAGCACAACCCGGTCATAAGGGACACTTCAGGAGGATGCCTCACATAACTGAAAGAATAACTCTGAGGGCAGGGGAGTTCTCCTGTCCAGTATGCTCCTCCCCCCTTGTCAGGAAGGGTATACGGAAAAGGGTGATAGAGGACATACCTCCCATTGTGCCCAGGTGATTCAGTACAGCATTGAAAGGATGTACTGCAGGCATTGCAGGAAGACATTTGAACCTGATGTTCCCAATGCACTTCCAGGTGCCAGGTTGTCCTTGAGAACGATGCTCATCACCGCCTATCTGAAGATAGGGATGAGGATGAGCATAGAGAACGTTTCCATCACGATGAAAGAGATGTTTGGAGTTACAATATCCGAGGGAGAAATACAGGACATTCTATACCAGCTTTCAGATGTTCTTGGTAAAGAGTATCTCAATCTTATTGATGACATAAGGAGAGCACCTTCAAGGAACGTGGACACAACAACATTCAGGGAGAACGGTATGAACACAGCCCTGTGGGTATTCGTAACCAAGGGGGAGGCGATATTCCATACCGCCATGAGCAACAGCCATGAAGTTGCACTAGAGATTCTGGGGGAGCACAACGGAACTGATATTCACGACAGATACAGTGCATTTGAAACACTTGCATCAAAGACAGGGAATCCACAGCAGTACTGCTGGGCACACATCATATCAGACGCAAAGGAACTGGAGGATTTCTATGGAGAAGAGGGAAGGAGGATAAAGGAATCTCTTCAAAAGATATACGATAAGGCGAAATCGTTCAATGGTAATGGTACATCTGAAGACATAGATGATCTGTACCACAGGTTGGT
>JBMFVV010000096.1:0-867 GCA_049965815.1 Thermoplasmata archaeon
TTCTTCTGCAGACCCGACATGTTCACCATTGATTCCCACGAGAATCCGGACTTCTCGTCTTTCAGGTACACTCTATACCCTGTTCTCAGTGTGTCAAGGGCCTCAGGTCCACTGATCCCCTTCTTTTCGAGGATGAAGTTGAGATAGCTGAGTATTGCGTAGGAGAGATAGCATATCTTGACATGGGACTCGATGTGCGATCTTAACCACACCCTGACGGGTCTCAGGTCCAGGACCCCCTTCATCTGCTTGAACGCTCTCTCAACTGTGTCCTTGTCGTAGTACTTCTTCACCACCTCCGCAGTGCTCAGTGAGGTGTTGTGGTATATGAGAGAATAACCAAGGTACCTGGCAATGCTCTCGTCAGATGAGTTCTCGTAGAAGTGCGACCTCTTCACCGATTCCAGGGATGGGTTGTAGACCACTATCATCATCCCTCCCCTGTAGTCCAGCTGCCTGCAGTAGACCACAGTTTTCTTCAGTTTTACCATTGCATTCTTTGAGTATATCTCCTCCTTAGGGATTGTGTCAATGAGCCTCTTCAGCTCAGGGCTCTTCTTGATCCCCGCTATGAGGACGAACTTCATTTCCAAGAGATCTTCCAGTTCTCCCGGGCTTATCATCCCCCTGTCCACCACTATTGAATTGAAGCCCTTTACCCAGAGGTCCTTAACCAGGTCCGAGAATATTGTCATGTTCATTGTGTTTCCTGGATAGACCCTGTGGAAGAGGGGAAAGCCCCTGTTCTCCGTAACTACAAGAGCTATCTGGATGAGTTTCTTTATCCTCCCCTCCTTGCCATTCCTCGGTTTTGAGTCCAGTGAGTCTCCGGTGAAATAAGTATCAGTTACGTCCACTATGACGCTC
>JBMFVV010000097.1:0-855 GCA_049965815.1 Thermoplasmata archaeon
CTGCTGTTCATAGCTGATGGCCTTCCAAAGCTGGACGAGGAGGTGAGACGAGTATTCCCCAGAGCAGACTTCCAGCTCTGCACCATCCACGCTTCAAGGAACTTTGAGTCAGAGGTGAGGGAATCAGATAAATTGTAGATAGACAGGGAGCTGAAGAGGGTGTTCACGGCTGACACGAAGGAAGATGCACTGGCCAGGCTCAGCATGTTCAAGGCTCAGTGGAGCAAGAAGTATCCGAGGCAGATATACAACCTGGAGAAGAAGGTGAACTACCTGTTCACCTACTTCCAGTATCCGCAGCCAATAAGGAGATCAATACACAGCAACAACATCATTGAAAGAATGAACAAGGAAGTGAGAAGACGCATAAAGGTGATAGATTCCCTTCCAACAGAGGAATCAGCACTCAAGATCGTTTATCTGAGGGTGGCAGAACTCAATGAGAGGTATTCTCATAGAGTCCTTAACGGATATTTTAAATGCAGGGATGAGTTGAGGGAAATGTTCAGCACAAGGTATCCGTGATTTACACATACTTTGTGACATAGTCGTTTGGTCTTTATTACTAGTTCTAATTATTTTTGTGATGGTGGCATTCATGCTATTCTATTATGTGATAAATGAACTTCGCAGGGGGAAAAAGGATGATTCTGAGACGAGTAAAGCTCCTGCTGGAGAAAGCAAAGTCACTCAATCAGAAGACTCGAACGATTTCGAGTTTCTCCAGTACAAGGCAAGGCTGGAGAGCGGGCAGGTAATAGGCCAGATTGAGTGGCAGATTGCGACGATAGCAATAACAGTAACGGCTGGGCTTCTGGCCGCCGCGCTCAACTATATCCGTAACCCGGTAATTTC
>JBMFVV010000098.1:0-852 GCA_049965815.1 Thermoplasmata archaeon
CAATTTGCCCGAGCCAAGTATCATAATATTCAGTGGTTTGTTCAATGATTGCGTCATAATAATATGCTCTGACCAGTTCTGGAATAACAGGGCCATAGGCAACTGAATTGCTCAAAATGTCTCTCAGTTTCGCAAAATTTATATTATCGTGCCCTACCTTGTCCTGCATCTTTTTTCTTAGGTAGCCCCCATCAATGAATTCCATTACGTTTAAGAATTTCTGAGTTGGGTTGCTTAATCCAGACACTTAACCCCAAGCCTCCAGTATCTCCTCGATCTCCTTCACATTCATTTCCCCAGCTCCTCCCTCATCCTATCATATTCCTCCTTCGATATTTCACCCTTTGCATACCTTTCCCTCAGTATCTCCAGGGCATCGTCATGGTCCCACCAGTTCCATCTGCGGCTGTAATACCTGTAGCTCCTGGACATCCACCCCACCGACCTGGCAAACCACACTATCATCCATATAAATATGAAGAGGAAGAAGAGGCCTATCAGTGTGCCAAACACTCCCCACGCAGCTCCCACCCATCCTCCCGTGCTGAATGAGAAATTATGGGGGTTGAATATCGCACCCAGGACTGCTGCTATGCCAATGAGAATGAACATCACTGTCAGGCCGTACCAGATTACATTGCGGGGATTATGATTGTATGTCAGGATTCCAAAACCTCCTTAAATTCATTTGCTCTCTTAGTGAGGAAATAAATATCTGGTTCTCGCCTTATTGCTCTGTTTCCAACTTCAAATTTTGGATCATCTTTGTTAGTATTATCAAAATATAACAATCCTATACCTAAAATCACACATAACGATTCAACTTTCCTTTTTTCGTCTTGGTTCGTTTGT
>JBMFVV010000099.1:0-850 GCA_049965815.1 Thermoplasmata archaeon
CGTTGTAATACGTGGCCACGTAACTCGAGTTTTTGCTAGGCGGCGTCCATGTTGACGTGATGTTGTATCCTATCAGACCCTCCATCTCTGTTGCAGGGATCGTTGCTACCCTTTGTGGTTTCGGTGTGAAGTGGTTTGACACGATGTTGTTGACATGAGGTAGTGCGACAAAGGCGCCCACCGCTACGATCATGATGACGACTACGATGCCAGCAATCATCGTTAGATGTTTCCTGCTCGGTTTCCTGTTCTGGGGTTCGCTACCCATGTCTCACAGCCTCCTGTCGCAATTCCTTTCCACCCTGAAGGATAGAATTTCCTCGTGACCTCAATGGCATACGGATGAGGACAACCGTTGGAAAAGGCAACAGGTATACCCACATATCGCTTTCCTCAACATCAGGAACAGGGCTGCCGTCAGCCAGCCTGTTGTGGCGGGTGCTATTTTTGGTCATTCGACCTTTCCATATACTTATCTTATCTCCCATTTTTTCTACCCCCAGCCTCTCCGTCCAAAAGAAGGAGAATGAAACCACCCAGGCTAATGCGTTTCCCAGTTCTCGCCTCGTATTCTCCTCTTTTTTTGATGAGTTTTTCGTATACGTTCTCATCAATTATTATGTTTTTTCTATGTTTTGTCGCCGTTTTACTCACCTCATCCATGATCTCAAAAAAAAAGTGAAAATTTAGAATTCAAACTCAAAATCGGCTGCGTATCTCCTTGATGCCAGGATGTCGTATGTGCGTACGACATACTGGATGTCATCATATATTTCATCCAGAAGCTCGGGAATAGTGGGGTAATCCGTGTAAATTAAGGCATTTTCTCCCCCGTCATGAAACGCACTGC
>JBMFVV010000100.1:0-828 GCA_049965815.1 Thermoplasmata archaeon
ACATACGTCAGCTCGTGGAACAGATAGAAAACAATTTCCCGCCCGGCCTCAAAAACGAGGACTGGTCTGTCGATTTCATGTACGCCTCCCGCGGCAAGAGCAGGGTTTACAGGTGGTTCCTGATCGACATGGCGCTTGCGGATGTGTCGTTCCACGTCGGTCATTCGTCGGACCTTGTATGGAGTGCACCGGGAGGAGACGGGAAGGAGGGGAGCGGCCATTGAGAACCGTACCAAGGCCCCCCGAACAGCTCCCCCTCCATCCCCCTGTTCCCCTCCCTGACAGAAAAATGAGCAAGAAAGCTCCGACCTTCAGGGAGGAGATGAATTGCGAAAGGTATATAAGATGCTAAAGCATACTCAATTAGTACCCACGGGCAGTGGGGAATTAAAGCCTGCTGGAGATCATGTAAGGCTGTCCGATCAGGTGACGACAGCGGTGATTGATGAATCAGGAACCTCAATCCCTTCAGGGATGAGAGGATGTCAGGTCTTCAAGCATGAGTACATATTTATCTTCAGGAAAAATCCTGTATGATGATGACAAAGATATACATCGCGAGCGCTCTGGGTTTTTCCGAGATCGGGCGGGATTCCATCGTCAACTATCTCATCCCCCGCCTTTCCAGGATCCGCGGGATCGAATTCGTGGACCCGTGGCGCGGCCTGGACGAACTTTCTACTGATGAGATCAGGGAGATGGAGGAAACTCAGGCCGTCGCGGATGCCATCGCGACCGGGGACATAAACGTCCACGACATCAACTCCTGCGACGCTGTCCTTGCAATCCTCGACGGACCGGACGTGGACAGCGGCGTCGCGGCTGAAG
>JBMFVV010000101.1:0-817 GCA_049965815.1 Thermoplasmata archaeon
ACTATTGTCCCAACAGAAACAGACAGATTGTTTCCTGAGACAAGGATTGTGAGTATAGCTCCAAGCAGTATTGTTATGAGGAAAAGTTGCATTCTATCCTGTCAGTGATTTATAGATTGACAATATGAGATCTGCAGCGTCCTCGCAATCGTCAACCATGTCGTCAATCTTATGGACCATGCTTGTGACGTGGTTAAAAACTATGTAATTCATGCTGTCTGCATTCTTGTAAGTATCATCAAGAACTGAATCCTTCATATCGTCCACTGCCTCTTCGATGATCTCTATCTTCTTCTTGTATTCATTGACCTTGTTGATGTCTGATTCCAGTAGCATTCCCCTTAGAGCATCAAGTGCATCCTTGCCTGAAGTGAGCATATGAACGAACATCTTGTAGGGAGCCTTAAGCACCGATCCATGATTACCGTTGCTCTGTAGATAGCCTAGATTCATCCTTTTGATTTCCCTACTCAGGTAGTAAGACCTGTCTATAATGTCATCCATCCTGTTGACAAGGAAGAGTAAGTTATCGATTAAGCTTGGGTTTATTGCACCCCTGGTAATCATGACGCTGAAATTTTCTGACAGATCGTCCCCTTCCTTCTCCTTCATCTTTACCCTTTCATTCAGTACATCCATTTCCCTTGGATCACTCTGCATCATCTCTATAAGAAAGTCTGCCACTTCCTTACCCAGGTCTGGGAAACCTGTGAAGTTAGCTAGAAGTTTCCTCTCTGCAACACTTGTAAACTTCTTGAAAAAGGAAGATTTTTCCATTACTAGCCATTAACAGAGAGTATAATAGGATTACTTGAAA
>JBMFVV010000102.1:0-813 GCA_049965815.1 Thermoplasmata archaeon
GATGCAAATTATTACTATGGTTATAAAATATTGCTATACTTGATGCCACCCCCCGAAAGCGCTAGCCCTGAATGCATGAACCTTTATTTTAGGGAAGTGATAATGGGATACTTTGAGTGGTCATATCATGAAACTGATGAATACGGAATTAAGATGTCAGAATATGCCCATTTAGGTGTAAAAAACCAAATTGATGATCAATCCTGGAAGGAGTGCTGGATATATGGAGTGCTGAAAGAGTTTGGAAAGCACTGGATGAATAGATAACTGTGAATTTTAAAATTAACTTGAATCCATATTATTTTTTATGAGTAGCATGGGGTGGCGAAAACCTTGTACCGTGTGTGGTAATTTCTTCCCACGACCATAACATCACAAAGGGCCCAGAGGGAAATGACTAGAAAACGTTGATACTATAGGGATCAACCATCTTTTAGCGCCATAGAATGTGTGAAAAGGATTTATAGGCGAATGCCCCTACATTAACAGGTGGGAAATTCTGTATCCCTGACAAAGGCTATTCTGACGAGGTGTTTCCGGATAAGATCAGAAAACTCCTTGATGCAATGAACGAAGTAGAAAATTCAATTGACGAGATGTTTCCCGAGGAGGATTGTTGGCCATATCCGTTTGACTATCCCTTTCCTTTCAGAAAGCTGGCGGCATCGCTCTCACGAATCTACAGGGTGACGGCGGAGAATGAGGGAGCAAACATCATCGTCCAGATATGGGGCTGAGGGTAAATGCGAAGACACCCTGGTGGTTCTCGTGGAACCTTCATTCTGGCCTCTTCAGGCCGACGAGTGGCATCCC
>JBMFVV010000103.1:0-812 GCA_049965815.1 Thermoplasmata archaeon
CATCGACTACGCTTTTCAGCCTCGCCTTAGGTCCTGACTTACCCTCCGCGGACGAGCCTTCCGGAGGAAACCTTGGGTTTTCGGGGTATAGGATTCTCACCTATATTTTCGTTACTCAAGCCGACATTCTCACTTCTGCTTCGTCCATACCCGCTTACGCTAATACTTCAATCTACAACAGAACGCTCCCCTACCGATATAATTTCTATATCGCACAGTTTCGGCAAATTACTTAGTCCCGTTCATTTTCGGCGCAGGTTTACTCGATCAGTGAGCTATTACGCACTCTTTAAAGGATTGCTGCTTCTAAGCAAACCTCCTGATTGTCTATGCACTCCCACCTCCTTTGCCACTTAGTAATTATTTAGGGGCCTTAACTGGTGCTCTGGGCTGTTTCCCTCTTGACAATGGAGCTTATCCCCCACAGTCTCACTGATAAACTTTCCACTTAGTATTCTTAGTTTGCAACGATTTGGTACCGAATTACCAGCCCGCATACGTAACAGTGCTTTACCCCTAAGCTATAACATTTACCGCTGCGCCAAAACGCATTTCGGGGAGAACCAGCTATCACCAGATTCGATTAGCTTTTCACTCCTACCCACAACTCATCCAATGCTTTTTCACTAGCAACTGGTTCGGACCTCCAGTGGGGTTTAGCCCACCTTCTTCCTGGTCATGGGTAGCTCATCTGGCTTCGGGTCTGCATCATGTGACTTTTCGCCCTTTTAGGACTCGGTTTCCCTTCGGCTTCGTCTTTACCGACTTAACCTCGCCACACAACACAACTCGCAGGCGCATTAATCAAAAGG
>JBMFVV010000104.1:0-810 GCA_049965815.1 Thermoplasmata archaeon
GGCAAAGATCATCAAGGAAATTGATCATGAGATGACTGACGAAGAAAGAGCAACACTTTCAAGAGAATTGTTGGGTGAAGTACTTGAGGTTGATCTTGAAGGAACTCTTAATGGAGAAACATCGATTTTAGATGTTGTTGAATTGTTTGTGGGGACGATATCTAGAGGTATCGAAGGGTGAATAAATAGTCTTTCGCTTTATATTATGTGTGTTTGAGATAGGCATCAGATCACGTAAAACTTTATTTAGACGAAAGTGATTCGGAGTTGAAAAATGATTGCGTAATGAATTGTTATGCCTTCTTACGCGCTCTGCGCATGGGAAATGTTTTGGACAAAAAGTCAAGCATAAATGGAAGTTACCTTTCAAAAGATCAAGCAAATACTATGTTTGTCGAATATGGGATATGTATCATGTATGCCGTTTAGGGGATTATAAATGCGCAGAGGGCAAAAAATGCGTAAAGAATCGTTATGCAAATGTTTAGCACAATTACATTTTGTTGCATTCACTATGCTTTTTTCTTCGAATATATTTTTCATTCCTCATAGGTAAGGTAAAAACCTATCTGCTTCCTTTTATAGTTCTTAACGGTACTTGACTTCTTTACATCCCACAGATAAACCCATATTTATAATATAGAAAATACTTTATATCTCAAGCAAAAACCCTATTTATGATTTTATATTTTTAATTCTTTTTGCTACAAACCGGCGGTAGATTTTTTATTTCATAAGCAAAAATACTAAATTTCCATTATTTTCAACATTCTTTTAAGATTTCTCTTTTTTTTTTTTTAGGTTTGCTGC
>JBMFVV010000105.1:0-807 GCA_049965815.1 Thermoplasmata archaeon
ATTTCTATTTAATTCTTTCCATTTTTTCCCTTTGTAATTCATCCTCTGCGTGAATATATAGAAGAAAACATGGCTTAAATTCTTTGCTATATGGTAATTCTGCTGCATCCCCGGAACGTTTATGTGTTTCGTGACAGTATTATATTGCTTTGCTATTTCGGTTGATAACTCATAAAGGAATTCTTTACATATATTCCTGAGCTTCCTATATTCACTCTACAGTTTCTCTATCTTCTTCTATATTCTGTTTATGAATCTGGAATTTTCTATTTCCGAGCCACATGAGAGGGTGATAAAATTTTCTTTACCAAGGTCAAAGCTAATTAAATATCCTTCCATAGACCCTTCAAACCTTCTCTCAATGTACATCTTAGATTAATGAATAGGATATTTAACAATAAGTTTTTAAAAAATTAAATTTCACAGGATTATGCAAGAACAATCAGGTATATGCGAGTGCCGGGATTCGGACCCGGGTTAGAAGCTTGGGAAGCTCCTGTGATACCGCTACACTACACTCGCTTAAAGGTAAAAACTGTTTCAATATTTGTAATTATCCTTTAATTACATTTAATTAAAATAAATTGTCTCCAAAACGCTTTTATTTAAATAAATATAACCCCCCGATACCTATGGTAACTTTAATTGGTGCTTACCTTGCCATTGCCGCATCTATAGCGATGGCTGGAGGGCTTATCGGTACGGGTATGGCTCAAAGTGGAATAGGGGCGTCCGGTATGGGAGTAATTGCTGAAAAACCTGAAAAATTTGGTCAAGTATTGTTTTTCTTTGTTATACCGGAGACGC
>JBMFVV010000106.1:0-790 GCA_049965815.1 Thermoplasmata archaeon
AGCCTGAAGCATTGAGAAAACGACGCAGGGATGATGGAAAGATGGTCACCGACGATGAAATAGAGGTTGCCAGGCAGGGAATAAAACACGTCTTGGGATTGACCAAATGGTCCAAAAGAGCTGAAGCAGTGATACATTGTATGCGCGACAATAATGACTTCAATGTCGAGCACTACGCCTTCCACTGGACCACCGATGTGATGTATTGTTCCAGGAAGAAAAGGAAGGAACAGTATTGCAAGGCTATCGGTTCCAAGTTGGTGTCGCCTGCTGCGAGCCGGCGGGCAGCATATTTGTTTTTTCTCTATCTCGTTTACGAATACGACAGCCGGTCGAGGGCGAGACGGATAGAACAGTCTTTGCTGCGCTGACATCCTCTCATCCCTGAAGGTCGGAGCTTTTTTGCTTCTGTCTCCGTAAGGGAGTGCAACGTACGGTTGTTTCCACGTCTAAGTTCGGTCAGTGCATCGTTTTACTGATGGAAGAAAAGGATCGTGTGATATGAGAAATAATAATAAGGTTTCGTTGGATGGTTTGACCGGCGGCGTCATAGGTCCCATGTGTAATGGCGATGACCCGTCCGATGTTATTTGTAAATTTCTTGACAAGAAAAAGAAGGAAGGATGGATATTCGCTCCAGAGTCGGCGGATTCCCAGATTGTCATAGCGAAGATTCAGCTCGATGTTGGAAATGTTTAAATTATGTCTCCAAATACATATGGAGTGATATGCAATGAGTGACCAATATTGTATACACGTTTTACAGTGGTACGATGAGAAGACTGAGAGC
>JBMFVV010000107.1:0-789 GCA_049965815.1 Thermoplasmata archaeon
CTGTGACGAGTATCTTCCCCTGTTCACTGAATCCCTAATCTTCACATATGCTACTATTAGCAGTATTCCCGGAATAAGACCGCCAAATATGAGCTGTATTATCCCAAGCACCAGCGCCGGAGCTTCCGCTTCACTAACCCTCTCCATCGCAAGCTTCTTGTAAATAAGGAAGTAGTCAAGCACTATCCAGAGTATCCCTATCAACAGTGCGAATGAGAACACGAGGGAAAAGATGGATAGTCCAACCTGGGGCACCGATTGGCTTGTTACTGTTGTTCCTGTCGGAGATGTCACGGTGGTCCTAACGGAAAATAATGCGACAAATGCAATGACCTCAATTATTCCAATCACGAAGAAAATGATCTGGAATATTATGGCAACAAGCGTCAGCGTCTTTGCAGTGGATGCATCCTGTAGAAAATTTATAGGGTTATTGGGAATCCTCTATTACATGTCAGAGGAAAATAAATCCCTAGGAGTAATAACGTTGATCATCGTCATCTTGCTTATCGCAAGCAGCTTTGCTATTTTTTCCTATAGAACTCAAATCTCCTCGTCCTCGAATTCTCCAGGAGATCACATCGAAATCCTGTCCAGTGAGCAAAGCTCTATGAGCGCTCCCTCCTCCACGGAAAATGGTATCTCCGCGAGCAGGCTCGGCCTAGGCATCATTTCAGAGGGCCCCCATGCGAGGGATTTCAGCACGGAAGGCCTGGCTTACAACGCATCTATTTGGCTTGGTAATTTTAGCGGTTCGTATCTAAAGCCTATTTACATGCCGGTATACAG
>JBMFVV010000108.1:0-789 GCA_049965815.1 Thermoplasmata archaeon
ACTTGGCCTTCCTGGGAGAAATCAAATACCATTCCCAGGTAATCATGAACCTTGCCTCGTATAGTCTTAACCTCACCATGCGCTCCATACATTCATACCGATTGAATACAAATCCTTGTTGTTCCAGATCACTTCGGAACTTCTTGTATCACAGTAATGCTGCAACCAGCATACCATAGAGGGCGCGCAGTACTTGAACATAAACAACTTTCTTGTTGCCTTCATGCGTAACAAACGACTTGTAAACTTCTGGTGCCATCTTGACTAACAAGTCAACCAGCACTCCTGTAATCTTTATGAAAACACGCTCGTTAGCATCATCCAAATTTGGCATTTGCGCTTGTATAAATGCATTTGGGACATCGGCAGTCATGATGTCGCGCTTTTCCTTTGCATCCACAATTGCAGTGAGCATTATACTTTCCAGTGCAACAGTTGGGCTCGCGGCGTCTTCTCTCGATAACCATTCTCGAGTAGGCTTGCCATTATAGACCATTCTTCCCTTAATTGATTTGTCTCTCTTTTCAGTGAGAAACATGAGTGCCTCCATTGTTTTTTTATTTTTTCTTCAGGAGACAACTTTGTCACATCCATTGGTGTGAAACAATTTCTTTTGTGCAGTTGCTCAAGTTCTTTGCTAGCTGCATCTTCTCCGGCCTTTTTGAACTTCTTTAGACCTTTTTTCAAAATATATTGCTGACCATAGCATGAACCATAAATAGTAGCTTTGGCATTGATCTCTACCATGCACTTTACAATCAGCATTGCATACTGCTGATTATATTCCTC
>JBMFVV010000109.1:0-781 GCA_049965815.1 Thermoplasmata archaeon
CCTCCTTTGCCAAAGCAGTTACCCCGATATGCTTGTCATCAAATATAACTAAGCAATCAATGGAGCTGTCCCCGTTCATTTGAAGAGGGTCAGCCCCGCCCGGAGGGCTCCGGGGATCTGAACCCACTGGCGGGTTTCCCCGATGACGTGGAGAGGGGACTACCATTTCCCGTCCCCCTTAAGCCCTTCCACGGCCCGGTGGCGCAGCCTTGGGCGCGTACTGGCATGTTCCCTCAGTTTCCTGTTCCTCTCGTCTGTACGCGCATCATACATGTCCATCTGACATCCTCTCATCCCTGAAGGGATTGAGGTTCCTGATTCATCAATCACCGCTGTCCCCATCTGATGGGACAGTCTTACATGATCTCCAACAGGCTTTAATTCCCCACTGCCCGTGGGTACTAATTGAGTATGCTTTAGCATCTTACATACCTTTCGCAATTCATCTCCTCCCTGAAGGGTCGGAGCTTTCTTGCTGATTTTTCTGTAAGAGAAGATGATCTGTGGGTCGTCCGTGAGGCGTACCAGGGTGCTGTAGAGGATGAACCGGCTGGACGTGAATATGCGGAGGTTTCCCAGGTCTACCTGCTCTATCAATTCTTTTCACCGTTCGCAAGCAGGTGGAAGCGGATGACGTAGACCTCGGTACCAGGGTCCCATGAGCCGTTGATCCGGACCCAGAGGTCCCGGAACTCATCAACGGACGAGCACCCCTCCCTCAGGGCGGCCTCGGGGGTGATGAGGCCCAGGGGTTCAAGGTACAGGGCGTCCACTCGGATGC
>JBMFVV010000110.1:0-774 GCA_049965815.1 Thermoplasmata archaeon
GGGATCGGCCTTGTAATATTCCTGGCCATACTGGTGAAGTCATAGATCTGGACTCCATTTCAAGTAGGAGCTCTCAGACTTTCTTATTTATATACATCAACCATAAAGTAAACCTTTGAATTTATAGTGCACAAAAAGCTTTTAGGATATTAATAGTCAATGCTTTATGGGGCATTGGGAGAGATTCTTGGATACCGAGTAATTGCTTATATACACAATTCTTTCCCTTTATCCCATCATTACCATGTTTGGTCATAGAAAACATGAAATGTATGCATGCATTATTAATGTATTATGAAGCATAAGGTATCAGAAAAGCCAATGGACATACAGATGCAGGGCTATGAGGTGATAGAGAAGATTGCCTCACGGCACGCTACAACGGGCAGGATACTCGTACCAAGACACTGGATAGGGAAAAGAGTAAGAGCGGTGCGCATTGAACCGCTGGACGAAGAGAAAGAGAAAGAAGGCTGATGTTCCTTCCCGTGGACTATAGTCCGCCTGAGCGTAATCTGCACCTCAGCAGATCCGGCTCTCTTCACTGGGATGTGAACATCCCGGACCTGGACATGAAGGACAGAACGGAGTATCTGATGCGCCTGGACCCCATGCTGGACTATGGCACCGTTGCTTCAATGGTATTGGAGAGATTCGGAAATTTCAGCTGCAGGTTCTGCTTCTCTCCACTGGTATCCGACGGTAGCAATGGCTCCGGAACGAAGGAGTTTTTGTGCAGGAAGTGCGGATACAAGATGTCTTTATACAACACCT
>JBMFVV010000111.1:0-771 GCA_049965815.1 Thermoplasmata archaeon
GCTATCAAGGACCTTTTTAGGTACAGGTATACTGAGAAGGGAGAGCATACTGTCTGCACTTTCCGATACAGATCTGAGCATGAGCTTTCCGCCAGGAATTCTCACTGGTATTGCCTTCAGTTCCGAAAGCACATCTGCCACATGTGATACCGTTGAACCCGTCCTCTTCTCAATGATCCTTGAAAGAATAAGGGAAAGAAAGGCTACAAAGACATGAGCCATTATGCGTTCTGATTTACTATGGCCGACAGGCCTTATCTCCAGGAAAGACTTGATGGTGCGGAATGACCTCTCTATCATCCACTGTTCCTTGTATGCTTTCACAATACCCTCTATGGGGAGATTGGTGTTTGTTACTACCATGAACCTTCCGGCAAGTGATTTCAGCATGGATATGCGCTTATCGTTGAGAACAGCACCATCTTTTGTGAATTTCACGAACGATCTCAGCTTACCGAGTGATTTCTTCAGGTCTGACTGGTCTGATGTTTCTGACATCTTCATCTTCACAAAATCCATCTTCTCATTCAGATCGTCGATGTCACTCTTCTCCCTGTCTTGATTGTAGACGGCAATGTACCTTCTCCTCCCTATCATCTCCCTTTCCTCTTCCGTTGCACCGGGAGCTATGTCATCAATATTCACGTCCACTGTCCTGATGAACAGATCACCGTGTTTATCGCCATCACTGAATTCCGTGTGCATAAGGATGTCACGGTAAGGCAGATCCCATCTGTATACGGCAGTTACGTAGAGGTTCTTATCAAGGAG
>JBMFVV010000112.1:0-769 GCA_049965815.1 Thermoplasmata archaeon
TCGCATGGATCTGCAACAATATCCTTGAATTTTCAAACGCCTGGAATTGCATTCCAGTCCTTTTGATATTCACTGATTGTAACACCTGCTAGTCCCAGTAGGTCTTCCCGCCTCTGTATGTTCTTCGGTGGGAATTTCTACGGACAGGAGGGGTACGAGGCACTGGTCAGGGGGAAAACATAGTTAACATTTCCAACCTGTTTCCCAGCAATATCGTATTTCTCAGGGACACGTGGAATGGGGTAAATTTCATTTTGAGCGGCGTAAATGAGACAAGCTCTACCCCAGTGATATACCTCTTGAATCCTGAGACTTTAAGCGTAACACGGCTCAACTCTAACTATCTGAATGACACTGGAATGATAGTGGAATGATCTGCTGGAGGGCGGACAGCTCGTACCATTCCTGCCCCATCCTCTCCCTGTGCCTTGCGACCCACTCGTCCCCAAGGTCCTGATAAGGGGTCTTGACTATTATCTGCCACCTGACCTGGTCGTCCCTGAAGTCCGTCCCCTCCTCCATCTTCATGGCAAAGAGAATCGTTTAGTTACGCTTGATGCAGTGGGCGTCATGTTTACTAGGTATCTCTTGTATTACCAACCAAGATCTGTGGCCTTCTGAAATATCCGTTTCTTACAGATATCAACAATGGTATCTGTGCAATAAAGGGTATCGCATACGGAAAGGACCAGTAAGTGAATCCCCAGAAGATTAGAATAATCTCCGGTGCCAGCATGAGGAACAACCATATTGGGTTCCCCTTGTTTCC
>JBMFVV010000113.1:0-765 GCA_049965815.1 Thermoplasmata archaeon
GGCTTGAATGGGATGGAGTATACCTTTCGGATGATTATCCGAATATCCTCAGAGAAATAGGAAAAGCGGGAGGCCTTCCAACATTCATCTACATGCAAAACAAAGGGATATCACGCGACGTAGGACAGATAATCGAGGAAATAAACTTGCTCTATGTGGCCGTAACGCGAGCCCGCGAAAGCGCAGATCCGAAAGATGTCGAAGACGGTGATACGCTTTTCAGCGGAAATATGAGAAAGATCATCGAAAAGACAGAACAAAATACGATCAGCCCGCCAGACGCTCATAAAGGCTCAAAACAGGGGTAGTTTCGGTTTTATGTATAAAATACCGTTTTGACCCTTAATCGTGCAGCCACGACGTCGTATGACGCGTATACGGGCATCTTTGTCGGAGGTCTTGTCAAGGTCATTCAGTGACTCCTGTTCTTACCATCAAATCATCCGTCCGATTATCGCCAGAGTCACGATCGTTCCGTATGAGTACGGGAAGGTCATGGCCGATCGGATAAATGGGATGTGATGTAATTATGCTTTCTTATCGTGCTTTTTACCTTTAGAATGGAAACTTATTATTTTCTTGCTTTTCCTGTCACTGACAAGATTATTTTTAACAACATGTTTTTTCTTCTTCATATTCTTCATGCTGAAGTCTTTAGACCGCTGCGCCGGCCTTTCAGTTCCGTCCGTTATAAATCCTGTTTTTTTTTTTTTATGTTTATGCGATTCTCCCAAATTTGCAGGCTTCTGTAATTTGCCCAGCGCT
>JBMFVV010000114.1:0-761 GCA_049965815.1 Thermoplasmata archaeon
GTTCTATTCAAGAACTAAGAGAAACAAGCGGATATTTCAAGAGTTATTTGAAAATCAAGCAAGGAAGGAATTGGAGCAAGGACAAGCTCAAGTCAACTCCTACTCAAGCATCAAAGCAAGTACAAGGCTTTGAATCAAGTCAGAGTGTCACCTGGGGTGCCGCCTGAACCAAGAACTGTGCTGCCAGTCTCAAAATAGGGGGAATCCCTCGCAAAATTTTTTTCGTGAGCAAGTGGCAAAAAGTGCCATACCCAGCTCAAACATGGCTAGAGAACCACAACAAAATCGAGGTCGAGGCCGCTTTCAAGGAAGAGGCGGTCGGTATGGTCGTGGAGGTGGAAGGAAATCTCAAAGAGGAAGCCCAAGGACCTTATCTTCGACTCCTATACAACAAAAGTTGATGATGTTTGCCCCCAATTCACAGGGAAAACCACAAACAGCCACATATGCAACTGTAAAAGAAAGAAGACATTCAAAGATAGACAGGATGTTGCAGAATCAATTGAGAAAGGAATGCCATTTGATCTAAGCAGTGTTGAGCCAACACGAGTTATTTCAGCTGAAGAAGATCCAGTCAAAGCTACATTGGAGCAAACTGGTCTTGACATCAAATATCAAGAGGAACTACGCCGTTACCTCGACAGGAAAGACAATTTGCGGCAAGGCATGGTAAAAGCCTACGCATTAATCTTCAGCAACTATTGCAGCATCTCAGGGCTGAGAAACTCATGATAGACAAGCTGGGGAAGACAAAGGGGATA
>JBMFVV010000115.1:0-747 GCA_049965815.1 Thermoplasmata archaeon
TAGTCTTCCTTGAAGTGGCCTAAATATGATTCTATGTGAGCATCCTCCTCAGGAGTGCTGGGGTGGATTGTCCCGTGGTTGATTCCCAGTGTTCTCAGGTGATCCTCGTATCTTCTGGAAGTCAATTGTGACCCGTAGTCAGATCTTACTGTCAGATCAGTTATATTGAGATCAGGGAATACTGAGAATACTGCACTGTCAAGTGCTTCTATCATCTCTTCACTCCTTGCCATCCTTGATGTCAGGTATCCCTTTATCTTACGGGAACAGAGATCTATGTAGGCTGTGAGGTGCACCCATCCCTCACCTTCTATGTAGACTTTAGTGAAATCAGTTTCCCACATGATGTTCGGCCTTGAAACGACTAGGGTTCTGGGAACAGTCTTCCTGAATCTCTTTTTATAACTGTGAAGAAGATTCATATCTTTCATGTGCCTTCTCACCTTCTTCCTGTTGACGGTAAGGCCGGAGCGTCTTATCATAGCAGTTACCCTCCTGGTGCCGTATGAGGGCCTCTGGGTGATTATGCTCTCTATTCTATATTCCAGATCCATATCAAGAGGCACACTCCTTTCCCTCTGTCTGTAATAGAGAAGGGATCTTGGATATCCGGACAGCCTGCTTGCATTCCTCATCGTGAACCCTCTGCCTGCAAGTTCATTCATGGCTTCCCTCCTCTCCTCGACAGTTGTATTTTTTTTAGAGTCTCGTTGGCCACTGTAAGATCGCCAATGATTGTCTTCAGGT
>JBMFVV010000116.1:0-745 GCA_049965815.1 Thermoplasmata archaeon
ATGAGATTAGAGAGCAAGCGGGTGCGGTTGAGGGTGGTGTCGTCTCCTTTTTCGGGGGGTTGATCCAGGCTGCGGTCGGTAGCTCCGGTGGCTTCGGGGCGATGCCCTTGAAGCGGATGGGATGTGCAGCGAAGGCGGCATCGAGCGCCAGGGCTCGTTGCGCGCGCAACGCCTCAGCGGTGCCGTCGTGCACGGCGGCCGGGGTCATCAAGCCGATGCCGCTGTGGCGATGCTCGTGGTTGTACCAGTGGAAGAACTGCTGGCAGTGCGCGCGGGCGTCCTCGATCGAGCCGAACCGCTCAGGGAAGTCGGGTCGGTACTTCAGGGTCTTGAACTGCGCCTCGGAGTACGGATTGTCATCCGAGACGTGTGGACGGCTGTGGGTCTTGGCGACCTCCAGATCGATCAGGAGCGCCGCCACGGGCTTTGAGCGCATGCTGGTGCCGCGATCGGCGTGCAGTGTGAGCGTCCCCGGTGCAATGTTCTCCTTCTGCAGAGTCTCGGCGATGAATTGCTCGGCGAGCTGTGCAGATTCCCGCTGCGCGAGCATCCATCCGACGACGTAGCGGCTGAAGATGTCGAGGATGACGTACAAGTGAAAGCACGTCCATTTGCCCGGACCCTTCAATTTCGTGATGTCCCAACTCCAGACTTCCCTGGGTCGCACTGCAAGCAGTTCGGGCTTGGCGTAGACGGGGTGTACGCGCTGATTGCGCCGCTCACCGCTTTGATTGCGGGCCGCCAG
>JBMFVV010000117.1:0-729 GCA_049965815.1 Thermoplasmata archaeon
GTAGCATAACCCTAACATATAAAACAGCACCAACATGGGTTTGGGCTCCGGCGTGATAACATGGAAATGAAATGCCCAGTGGCGGGATACAATTATACCGTTCACACGTTGATTTGAATGAGCCACATGAAATCATTTTACCCCCTACCTGCCTACACTTATGCGGGGAGGAAATGATCATGCCGCAGGTACCTATTAGCTTCCCCCAGAGGGAAGATATTGCCTATCGGCGATTCTGATCAGGGTAGAATTAAAGTAGAGTGGGTCCTAACCCACAACCAATTCTATTCTACCCCTCCCTGCTTGAACAGAGGCTTCCCTCAATTCATTTCGTGCAGGTTAAATCTCCTATAGCAATTAAAATACTAGCTCAGCTGAAAAGTGTAGTGATATAACAGGGCGAAGTTAGGATCTAATGAATATTGAAATAGAGGTCATACACTGGGCCCTTTTATTTTCAAGTCGTGTTCAACCATCAATTTTACCAGTTCTTCAAACCTAGTTTTCGGTTTCCATCCGAGCCTCTCTTTGGCCTTTGAATAGTCAGCGAGGAAATTGTCGGATTCTAGAGGTCTATAGAGCTCCCTTTTAACCTGGACCACTACCTTCCCGTCTTCCGCTAGACCCCTCTCCATTTCCCCCTCCCCCTCCCACCTTATGTGAATACCCGCGATCTTAAATGCCTCCTCTGCAAATTCCCTCACAGTATGGATTTCACCAGTTCCGAAG
>JBMFVV010000118.1:0-726 GCA_049965815.1 Thermoplasmata archaeon
CTCAGATTGGACACATGAAGACCCGCTGAAGACTTTATGATGAAATTCCCAGACACGAAGATGGCGCCATGGCCATCGTATGTCGACATTGTCTGGTCGCCGGACAAGGACACGTTTCCTGATACGATGATCGTGCCGTTGCCGTCTATTGCAATACCCTGTGACTGGATAGTAGGAAGAGATGCGGGTGGTCGCACTGGCGGTACACCAACGGCGTGAGACATCGAAAAGGGCCCGATAACAAGTCCTATGCACAATAATATTGCAAAGAGTAAGATTAGCACCCTTTTCTTCATATCCATCTAATCGATATGAATATATAAAATTAACCGAAATGCATTGTTAGCTACTCCTCAGCTGAAGCTGTTAAGATTTACAGAAAAATGAGCAAGAAAGCTCCGACCTTCAGGGATGAGAGGATGTCAGTGCGTCCCCAAAACCCCTAACATTCCTTTAACTAATCTCAGAGCCTTCAGGTCCTGCCTAAGTTGAGGGGAAATGTTCGAAAATTTCGAGTCGCTGAGGTCAACATGACCGTCAAAGAACTCGTTAATGATGTCTACCAGAGAGCCACTCTCCCTGACTTCCTTGAACCTGAATTTTCCATCGTACAACTCCATCAATGTGTAAACCACTGCACGTGCTTGATTAGCGGTGTCACCTGGCATATAATGTATATATTTCATGGTTGCTGGGTCAACCAATATATCGTATTTTGTGTTGATG
>JBMFVV010000119.1:0-724 GCA_049965815.1 Thermoplasmata archaeon
GCCAGTTTCATCTGCTCTTCGGTGGAATCCTCCTTCATTACATCGTTGACGCTTATTGTTACTTTCTTTATGATCAGATCATTCACTTTCTGGCCATTGGTAAAATCTGTATCCATGAGGATGCTTCGGTATGGCTGGTCCCATCTGTAGGCTGCTGTGATGTATTGATTCCTATCCAGAAGATCCAGTGACCTGGATCTTCCGAATGCCCTGTCTGCTATGAACGTCATGTTCTTTATCCTGAATCGATCCTTCAGCACGGAGATGGTGGATTCAAGCGTCTTCGGATCTATTGTGTTACCGGGCCATACCTCATGGTGTATCGGGATACCATCGGCCATGACAAGGCCGATGACGATCTGTTCTTTACCTCTCTTCTTGTCTCTAGAATACCCGAACAAAACAAGATCGTTGTCCTCCCTTCCCTCAAAATATGATGATGTGAGGTCGTAATGCACTGTGGATGTGTCAGGTTTGAATGCGTGGAATATACCGATCTCGATGTGATCCTTGAAACCAATCAGGGCATCCAGTGCTCTATAAAGATCATCCTTCCCGATCCTTGGCGGATCCCATGGGTAGTATACTGTTCTGAAAAACCTTGTAAGAGATATGTCAGAACCTGGATGTGTAATCCTGGCAGCGATCATGAGGAAAATCGTTTCCATGTACTTTCCAAGCACGGAGAGAGAACGCATGATGCCAGTATCCTCCATGATACTTC
>JBMFVV010000120.1:0-709 GCA_049965815.1 Thermoplasmata archaeon
GTGCATAGCCTGTTTGATAGTCTGGGGACATGAGTCATATGCTCAAATCCGCCAGCAAATACCAAATCACTGCTTCCACCTGCAATTTCCATAGCTCCAATTGAGACAGCATTCATGGATGATGCGCATGCTCTGTCCACTGCCATAGAAGGCACATCATAAGGAAGTTTTGAGAGGAAAACTGGATGCCTGCCTCCGTATGTCCAGTTCTCGTCTCTTTGGTATGCACATCCGGTGATCACATCGTCTATCTCATGAGGGTTTATTTCAGTATTGTTCAAAACGTCCTCTATGAGTCTGGAATAAGCCACATCCATCCTTATTGAATTGAATACATCTCTTTCTGGTTCCTTAGGTCTTGAACGAGAGAATGCCGTTCTTTTGTAATATACCACATAAACATCGTTATCCACATCAACCGCCTACCTCAAGTAAGCTCCAGAAGGGTCCATGCCCTTCAGCTGATCAATTTCTTCCCGGTTTGGTTCTTCAATCATTTCTATCCCTTCCGGAAAATATATACCTATTTTTCCGGCCAACTTCCTCAGTTCTAGAACATCAACGCCTTCATAAACAGATGAAACTTCTGCAACCCCAGACCCTGCTATCTTGATTATGCACTTGTCTGTTACTATCACCTCACTTTGCGTTACTACTTCATCTGTTCCAGGTCTGGCAGGCGAGAGGGAACTGGTTGTAAAATCCATCT
>JBMFVV010000121.1:0-684 GCA_049965815.1 Thermoplasmata archaeon
TCTGTTTTTGGTTATACAAATACTTACCTCCCTCTCCAAAGCGCAGCCACGACGTCGTATGACGCGTATACGGGCATCTTTGTCAGAGGCCGAGATTTATCTGTTCTTCGATGTACTTCCAGAGATTGTGCTCGACTTCGAATACCCACAGAGATTCCGGTACTTCTATGAACAAAAGCAGTGGTGTGACAAGGAGTCCTTCTACCGCGGCTATGCCAAGGTCTTTCAGCCATGCGGCGACTCCTATTCTTATCGTCAAATCATCCGGAGTGCCCGTTATTGTAACGGTCAAAGACTGATCCGCGGCTATTATGGTTCTGAATAATCCGGTTTTCTGAGCCTGGATTATGGTGCCTTTGAGATGTGTGGCGCTTTGCACTTTGAATTTTTCATTTTTGAAGAATTCCTCGATTTTGCCGGCCAGCTTTTCCATATCGATGTGTTTGTCTTTGTATTCCCTTACGGCATTTTTCATCTTATTCGGCACACCACAAAATGTGCCTTCTCTCCTTCCGGCATAAACATATATCTGTTAGATGGATCTCATATGGAAATAGTTCATTAAACGCTGTCTTTAAGGTTTTTGCCGGCGCGGAACTTCGGTGCCTTCCTTGACCTTTTCTGACAGATCAGACATATTGTCCTTATTGAAAAGTTTTTCTATCAAAGTAACAAAGGCACCTC
>JBMFVV010000122.1:0-680 GCA_049965815.1 Thermoplasmata archaeon
TTTAACCACATAGCGATGTCACTCACGTTTTTAACTGCACCGCTGGGTCAGTGCCGATCTTCGAGACCTGGCGGAAGAGATCAACCCGGTGGTCCGGGGTTGGGTCAACTACTACGGGCGGTTCTACCCCACGAGGCTGTTCCCAACGCTATCCCACATCAACGAGTATCTGATCCGCTGGGCCAAAGGGAAATACAAGCGGCTACGCCGCCGACAAGCCCGCGCACATTGCTGGCTGATATCCGTGGCAGCACGGGAACCAGGCCTGTTTGTGCATTGGCAACAAGGGGCCCAGCTGTAGCTAGATGATGGGAGCCGGATGAGTCGAGAGGTTCACGTCCGGTTCTGAGAGAGCCGGGGGCTGCGATGCCTCCGGCCACTCACCTTCGCGACCGACGCCGTGGGTTGATCTTCAGGTTCATCGAAGCGGAGAAGGCGAAGGTTCCTGTAGCGTTCGGCTGCCGCGAGCTCGGAGTGACACGCCAAGGTTTTTACGCGTGGCGGGCCCGGCGGTCCGCCCCGCCAGGACCACGCGAGGCCTCCCGGCAAAGTTTGGCGGTGCTGATCGCCGAGATCTTCGCGGAGCATAAGGGCCGTTACGGGGCTCCTCGCATATGGGTGGAGCTGCAACGGCGCGGGTATCGGGTCGGTATGAACAGGGTGGCTTCGATCATGTCCGG
>JBMFVV010000123.1:0-678 GCA_049965815.1 Thermoplasmata archaeon
CCTTCAAATACTCTTTTTAAAATAGGTCCCAGGGGTCCCATTAATCTTCTATGTATAAAAGGATAATCCCAATCCCACATCCAATCATCATCAGGAAATTCTTCATCAATAGAATTCTCAATCTTATCCAATATGTCAAGAATGTTTTTTATTTTTTCAGGCAGTTCTTCGTCAATGAAGTCCTTATTTGACATTTTAACCACTAAATAGAGGATTTCCAATAACCCCTATATTTTACCATATTTGGTCACAATAAACCTTTTTCATGAGTCCAGTATTATTGTCCATGGACTTTGTTAATTATGGACTGAGGGAGAGATACGAGCAGCTCAAGAAGCGTGGGGATAAGCTTGCGGAAATCAGGAACGTCATAGACTGGGAGAGTCTGAGACCCCTGCTCAAGGATCTTTTTACAAACGACACAGATCAGGGTGGAAGACCGAACTACGATGAGATACTGATGGTCAAGATTCTCTTCCTTCAGTCTATTTACAACATAGTTGATGAGTCCATGGAGACGGAGATATACGACAGCGTAAGGTTCATCAACTTCCTGGATTACCCTGAGAGGGTACCGGACCAGAACACAATATGGCTGTTCAGGGAGAGGCTGTCAAAGACCGGCAAGGACAAAGCACTCTGGAAGGAGATATGGAATCAGTTCAAAGAGAAGGGGAT
>JBMFVV010000124.1:0-673 GCA_049965815.1 Thermoplasmata archaeon
ACACTCAAGGGCTTCGTCCATGTCAATGGTAGAAACGTCAAATATGATGGAAAAACAGACACATGGAGAGTGAATACTGATGGGTACAGAGCATCATGGAAGAATTACAGCGTAAAAATGAACACTCAGCTGGGAGGTTATACGGCCGACAAGGCGTTCGAATTCTCAAGGGCGTACTATGCCCAGATAAGAGGAGACATGAGAAGCAAGCACGGCATCCACCATTACTTCAACCGCTCCCTCGTGCATCCGCCCTCTTCCGGAAAAGGCGGAAACGGATGATGATTATTCTTCTTTATTTTATTTTTTGAAGGCTTCCCCTCTTAAATTCTTTCTTTAGGGGGAGTCCGTGTATCTCCTCCCTGAAGGTCGGAGCTTTCTTGCTAATTTTTCTGTAAATACGCATCATGGTCCCTCTGGAAGTTAATTCATCCCAGCGCGTTCTTTATTTTCCTCTCTTCTTCATTCGGCGCATTTATTTCAGGTTTATTTGCAGGACCGTATTTCTTTATATTGGCTGAGATGATGTCTGTAAGCTGCATCATGTTTATCTGGTCTGGTCCGCCGTATTTCTCAGGCCTCAATCGTGCGTATGTGCCGTCGCCGAGGTATATCTGGTTTATGTCCTTATCGGCGTAGAGGTCTACATAATATGTCCATTTGGTAACATGTC
>JBMFVV010000125.1:0-672 GCA_049965815.1 Thermoplasmata archaeon
GCTTCTTTTTTGACTGTCTTCCTCTTATCAAATAGGAGACTGTAGCAAGTTGTCTGGTCGAAATTGCTTGTGTTTTGATGGAGATACTACTGTCTTCGGCTTCTCTGTTGCAACAGTTGCAATGGCCTTGAAATTTGAATTTTCTTATCGCTCTTTCTCAGTACTGATTCTTACGTAGACGGCTACGATGCGCGCCGGAAACCTTCCGTATTCAGCGTATCGGGACTGTTGATCTTCTGGGTGATACCTTCACCGCTTTACCTCGTTTCTTGATGAAAACACTTGCTTTTTCTTCTGCCTGTACCTCAGACAGATTAAAAACAATCAGGTTGATTGCTCTCTTTAGTTAATGTTGGTAATAACACCTAAGAGCTTTACTATCCTAACCCAGGACTAAGTAACGCAGTTAACTAAAGAGAGTGGGGCGAGAGGAGAGAAGAGCGAACCTCTGCTCCCCGTTAAAAAGGCGTTTGGGCCAGCAGAAACACGGTTGAATTACAGACACGCGTCTGAATCACTCTTGGTATTGGTCACGGGTCCTCACTGATCATCCCGTGCCTTCCGGTTCGATTTCATCTACCATATACTAATTTTTGTTTTTTTCCTTATTTCTCCAACACTGAGGCAGAACATTATTCAGAACTGCCCAGTTACCCCAGCTGATGTGGATTT
>JBMFVV010000126.1:0-423 GCA_049965815.1 Thermoplasmata archaeon
GCCCATTACATCATGGAGAATGCTGAGAGATCAGGTGAGCTCAGGGACAAAATAGTGGAGAACTCGTCAGGGAATACAGGCGCTGCAATAGCAATGATATCTGCAGTCAAAGGCAAGAAGGCTATAATAACAATACCTGACAAGATGAGCAGCGAGAAAATAAACCTGATGAAGGCATTCGGCGCTGAAGTTGTCATCACAAAGACTGATGTTCCCTACGATTCTCCGGAGAGTTATTATTCTGTTGCAAGGAGAATATCTGAGGAAACAGGAGCATACTATCCTGACCAGTACAACAACCCCATGAATATAAGATGCCACTACGAGACGACAGGGCCTGAAATATGGAGGCAGATGGATGGAAACATAGATGTTCTGGTGGCGGGCATAGGTACTGGTGGGACTATCTCAGGAATAGGGAAA
>JBMFVV010000126.1:433-668 GCA_049965815.1 Thermoplasmata archaeon
TGAAGATAATAGGCGTCGATCCGGAGGGTTCAGTATTCTACAACTATTTCAAGGAGGGGAAAATAATTAAACCTCATGTTTACAAGGTTGAGGGCATAGGTGAGGATTATCTTGTCAGGGCAGTCGATTTTTCAGTTATAGATGATATAGTGCAGGTCAATGACAGGGAATCATTCCTGATGGCCAGGAGGCTCGCAAGGGAGGAGGGCATATTCGCAGGGGGATCAAGCGGTTC
>JBMFVV010000127.1:0-641 GCA_049965815.1 Thermoplasmata archaeon
AGGACCGAAAGTATTTATATTGGAAGTACGATTCTGATATGAATCGAAAAATAAAAAAACAAAAAACAAAAAAAAGATGGTAGCTGTAGACTCCGTGAAGGAGTCGGGCAGGACACCCGCCGTGGTATCATCAAATGACAGCAGCTGCAAAATCTCGAAAGAGATCTGGCAGGACACCCGCCGTGGTGCTGTCGAGCCGGCGATGAACCCGGTGCGAATGGGTTTCGCCAGGTATGGTAGTTTTACTTATATTCATGAAATTATTAAATATAGGCTATAACGTAACTCCTATGCCAATTATATACCGTTAGATAGATAATTATTTTCTGTTAGATTCTTTACGGATAATGCGAGGTAGCGAAAAGTTTAATATGTATATGGTACGAACCATATACATGACTCTGGTAACACACAAGGTGAAGAGGAGGGGAAAGGAATACTATGAACTCGTTGATGTGAAGAGGATTGGCGGGAAGGTTGTAGCGAAATATGTTGGATACCTGGGGAAGGATCCCAACTCTAAGAGGGAGATAGAACCTGAGGATCTGATGCCCTACGTGGAGAGGCTGCTGAAGAAGGGGATAGGGGTTGACCAGGTGTCCCCTATACTGAAGAAGCTTGGGATAGAATACGATGTGTCC
>JBMFVV010000128.1:0-624 GCA_049965815.1 Thermoplasmata archaeon
TAAGAAAATACAGGACTTTGCTCGGTGACACTACGAGGTCGTTTGAGAAGATGTTTAAGACCGGTGCACCTAATAAAAGGAGAATGAATATTCTGATTGACGTGATGGGGGCAATTTATCAGGTTCTGTTCGTTCTATTAAACAAACTAAGCAGAAAAGGAGATGCTATAGTTGTTATTGCGAAGAAAACTTAAATCCCTCATGACACAATGTCCCCCATATTTAGTGAAAAAAGGATAGAGGTACCCAGTTTACAATTTAGGCAACTCCTAACTCTATTCAAACTTGAGTTCCGCACCCTATGATCTGTAATAGTCTGTTGTAGGTACTGCTTCTTACTGTGTTTTTTCTATTGTGGCAATGGACGGTTGTTTAGTCACTTTTCCACAGGATGTTCCAGCATTTCCGATATTCTAATTGATTCCCTGGAAACTGATGCAAAACGTTTGGGAAGTTCCGAGAGGGATCCATAGACAGTCCTTACGTATTCCTTGTTCTTAAGATTCTCAAGTATGAGCATTGCAGCACCTTCTGCCTGAACTTCACCGTCCACGTGAGAGTTGCCCTTTATCCTCCTGTTGTGCCTGCGCAATTTCCTGAACTCAGATTCCTCTGAAGATATTG
>JBMFVV010000129.1:0-612 GCA_049965815.1 Thermoplasmata archaeon
AAGAAATCAACCCTAAGTAATTTTGTCCCAAAGCGTTTACAATCAGGTTAACTACATATTGAGACAGCAGTTCCTTCGCAAAGAAAAATTATCATCATACAATAATCTTGTCGGATTGTTTCAGAAGCCATCCGATAAAGATGAAAACAACAACTACCGGATGCTTCCAGCACAGACGGCACAGTGGACTATTAGGAAGGTCACGCAGTCATGGAACTCATTCTTCAAAGCCATGAAGGCATGGAAAAAGAATCCAGAAAAGTTCTTGGAAATGCCCAAACCACCCAGATATAAAGATAAGGATGGCGAATTTATGCTGATATTTACGAACCAGCAGTGCAGAATGGAACATGGCGTATTAAAATTCCCAAAGGTAATGAATCTGGAGGTGATGACAAGATTTGAAAATGTAAATCTGAGAGAGGTGGGGATAATACCTCAGGGTGTAGGATACATAATAGAGATTGTTTATGAAAAGGAAATCGAGGGCATACGTGGGGGAGAACCACAAAGGATCATGGGTATAGACATTGGATTGAGGAACATTGTAACTATAGGAGACAACATCTCCAGGGAGGGGATTGCTGTCAAAGGCGGTGTTCTAAAATCAAT
>JBMFVV010000130.1:0-610 GCA_049965815.1 Thermoplasmata archaeon
GAATACCGAAGTCTCAATAATTATAACATCGTGCTTTCTGATTATATTCTGCATTTCTAAAGAGTTCAGGAAGAATGTGACTATTTTGGAGAACCAGGACCCTCCTTCTAGCCCTGTCTCGATCTGAACAAAGAATCTGTTGCTATCATTTAACTCTCTTAACTCGCTGAATTCACGCTTGCTGACAAACTCTAGCGAATAGATATCGTAATGCTTCCTCATTGCCTTTACGGATTCATTTACCAAATTGAAGTACCCGTTCTTTATCTCACTTATTGAACCAAAGGACACCACAAGTATTTTCAAATCTGGGGTCATTCCATACCCTAATTGATAACAGATAAAACGATTTTCTTCCAGGAGATATTGGGAGAGATTGTTGGATAGCGAGTGATTGCTTATATACCATTTGTGAAGTGACTCCCCACAAACATCTTATAGGTGTTCATAGCTGACGGAATACCAAAGCTTGATGAAGAAATAAGGAAGATATATCCAAGGGCAGACTTCCAGCTCTGTACGATACATGCATCAAGGCACTTTGAGTCAGAGGTAAGGGAGACGGACAAGACAACAATAGACAGGCAACTCAAGAGGGTATTTCTATCGG
>JBMFVV010000131.1:0-605 GCA_049965815.1 Thermoplasmata archaeon
CATGTTTCTCACGAATGACGTTTCCCTCCTGGTTTTGATACCGATAACACAGATGGCAAGATTCCCATGACTCACAATTTCTATCTCAAGCAATTCCAAAGACTCGGCATAGTGGACAAAACAAGGTACGATGCCGTCCTGCTCGATGAGGCTCAAGACAGCAATCCGATCACGTACGATATCATCAACAGAATAAACGGACAGAAAGTCGTCATAGGAGACAGACACCAAAAGATATACGGCTTCAGAAACACGGTCGATATCTCCGGGAAATTTCTTTTGTCAGATCCCGACGAATTGCCGCTTACGCAATCATTCAGATTTCACGAAGGGATAGCCGATCTTGCGAATAACCTGCTTTCCGGACTGAAAGGCGAAAAGATGAAAATACAGGGTGTAGCATCGCACAGAGATATAAAGACTTTCGCTTTCATAACGAGGACGAACGCGAAGATAATCGACCTTATAGATGGCATGATTGAAAGAAAGACCTGGAAGACGGTTCGCGATCCGGCGGAACTCTTCAAACTTCCGATGTCAATCACCAAGATATTCACAAACAAAAAGATAAATTACGCGGTGCCATCTGACCTTCTGTTTCTTTC
>JBMFVV010000132.1:0-603 GCA_049965815.1 Thermoplasmata archaeon
TCTTTTAAAAATTTTACATTGAAATATGCCATGTTCTTTGCTTTTATTATGGAGTCATTGAGTGCCGAGTTTGGCTTTCCTATATTGGTTTTAGGCTGGAAACCTTCTTCCTTCTCTATCTTAATGAGCCTGATTTTTCCACCAGTCATCATTTAGTCTCAATAAAAATACTTTAGGTATATATATTTATGGTTCTTCCCTATGGAGATTATATACCGTTAGATAGATAATTGTTTTATGTTAGATTTTCTGTGGATAGTATGGGGTGGCGAAAGGTTTATATCGTGTGTGGTAATTTCTCTACACGACCATAATATCACAAAAAAGCCCATAGGGAGACGACTGCAGAACATTAATAGGATAGGGACCTAACCATCTTTTAGCGCCATAAAGATAACAGGAACGATATTATAATGGGCACAATCATAATTATAAAATATCTTCAAAGTCTTCAAAGGTTTTTTCGTGTATTGAATAAAGAAGTAAAACTTCCTTATTATTATTCATTAGCAATTCTAAGCCATCTCTGAATGCTATTTTGGCGCTATTAGCTTGCTCGCTTGTTCCAAACATTACTGAGTCTATGTTCCTTAAGAAAACTAC
>JBMFVV010000133.1:0-579 GCA_049965815.1 Thermoplasmata archaeon
AAGGGAGATGCTACACGGGAAAGTTGTGATTTCCGATGAGGATGTGATATTTGCTAATTTCACGTACGGGGAGATAAAGAAAGGTATGTACGATGTTCTGAAGGAAATAAAGGCTGCAGGGAGACTTCCAGTTGTCAATTTTGCTGCTGGCGGAGTGGCAAGCCCGGCAGATGCAGTGCTCATGATGGAACACGGTGTGGATGGTATATTTGTGGGCAGTGGTATATTCAAGAGCCAGGACCCAAAGAGAATGGCCAGCTCCGTTGTTCAGGCAACTGCCGCATGGGATGATCCTGAAATTCTGGTTGAAGTATCAAAGGGACTCGGTGGTATGAAGGGCAGAAACGTGGAAAAGATGGATGAGAGCGAGAAGATCCAGGGGAGAGGGTGGTAGGGGATACCAGAAGATTTCCTGACCGTAATAGGGCACATCAATCAGGATGTGATAATAGGAATAAATGATATACCGAAATTCGGAAGCACGGAAGTTAAAAATCTGAAGATTCTCCTGGGTGGGACAGGTGCAAATATAGCTCTGGTCGCATCCAGGCTTGATGTACCCCTGACACTCCTCTCAAA
>JBMFVV010000134.1:0-576 GCA_049965815.1 Thermoplasmata archaeon
ATAATCAACAGTCTCCGGATGTTCCTCCGGTGACAGTGATATGCCCAAGGGCATTACATCTGCCCGGATTCCTTCCCCTCCATTCCTCATTGCCAGTTTCACTGGCATCTTTTCAACATCAACATTCAATCTTTCATTATCCATGATTTTTCACTTCCTGTGATTATTCTCTATACACCCCTCCTCTCCTTCAGACACAACACACCAATAACTGAGAGGACATTACTCCCCTCTGTCACATTTCAATTCACATACATAGTACTAACCGGCGGTAAAATAAAAATGTTTGTATTGCTGTCGCTTTGGGAGAGATTCTTGGATAGCGAGTGATTATTTATGTACACATTCTTTCCATTTTTCTATTATTACCACCTTTGGTAATAGAAAACATGAAATACAACCATGCAATATTATTGCAATATGAAAAGGAAGGTATCAGAAAAGCCAATGGACATCCGGATGCAGGGCTATGAGGTGATAGAGAAGGTCGTCACGCAGCACGCCACTTCAGCCAAGGTCCTGGTTCCCAGACACTGGATAGGGAAAAGAGTAAGAGCCGTGCGCATTGAACCGATG
>JBMFVV010000135.1:0-575 GCA_049965815.1 Thermoplasmata archaeon
AGCGAATTCATAAATAGGTTGTTTAGAATCATGATAACAAGGGGATGTGAGTACAGCCTCTCCACACTCTTGTACCTTATCTCCTTGCTTATTCCCAATAGATGAAAGAGATATGCTACCTTCCTGTTGCTCAGTCGGAATATCTCCTTTATCAGGATTATGAAGACCTTCTCCCTTGCGTTCAACAGGGAAGACCTTCTGAATTCATCTATGTATATGGATGAAGATTAATCAATCATTGGTCTTAGTTCCATGGCTATGCCTCTCAGCCTGTCCCTGTATCTTTGCTCATAACCCTTCCAGTTTATGGAAACTGGAATTGAAAACATCTTCCTGTACTGGGATATGAGGTCCTCAATTGAATCCTTGAAATCCTCATATATTCTCTGGGTGATCCTTATTAAGAAAATGTAATATATACCATGTATATATACATTTGTGCGTAAAGTAAGGATCAATTTGGATAATGAGATTACAGTGAAGAATATACAATCCTATATGGAAAGGACAGTCACGAAATTTGGCTCAGGTACCAAGGTTGACTGTCCTAAGGAATTTCTGGGGAAGGAAGCGAT
>JBMFVV010000136.1:0-572 GCA_049965815.1 Thermoplasmata archaeon
GTGGCGGTTCTTCTGCATGCCTTGTACGTTCAGGTCCTCAATCACAACGATACCATAATGCTTGGCTATCGCAGTGGATACCTTGTGGTTGAAGTCCATTCTTGCATCTCCAATGTGCTGGTACATTTTCTGGAGTTTAACTACTTGCTTCTGCCTGTTCTTTGAACCTTTTTTCTTTTTTGATAATCTTCTATGCTCTCTCTTGATCTTCTTTTCATATATTCGATAGATATTAAAAGGTTCTATAGCTATCCCGTCTGATGTAGTTAAAAAATGTTTTATTCCCATGTCTATACCAACAACACCTTCTCCATTCTTCGGTTGTTCATCTGATTCATATTGTATGGAGGCATAATAACGATTCACATCTTTCGTTATCACTATTTGTTTTATATTCTTTGGAATTGATGACTCATCTCTATATTTTATGCCTTCTACGAATTTGGGAATTATCAACCGATTTCCCTTGGTCTTGAATCCAGAGGGAACGATAAAATATTGATAATCCTTCTTGGACTTGAATGTAGGGTATGATGCATTATGCTTGAAGAATTGTTTGAATGCTTTATCCA
>JBMFVV010000137.1:0-568 GCA_049965815.1 Thermoplasmata archaeon
ATGATGAACTCTACGGTAAGGCTATGGAAACTCTCCTCAGCATGAAAGCGGATTCTGGAAAGGTAAAACAGGTGATAAGGGGAACAAAGCTCCCTTTGCCTTCAACAGTGGGAACTTAATAAAGCAAAGGAGAATAATTGCGAAAGGGTATTTACATGTTTGTGCATTCTGTGGGTGCGAAGACTGCAATCCTCGTTCATGTTTGGATACCCTTCAGGAAGAAAGGGATGGAGAGAAAGGAGCAGGCAAGGATCTACAGGAAGCTATACGGATACAGATCATCATCCAACTACGGGAGATACCACTATGATGTCAAGGGACTCCTTGACATAATTCCTTCCATAAGGTATGAGGACGGGAACTTCCTCATACCATCCAGCAAGAAGAGAAAGATCACTGAGTTCCTGGAGAAGAACAATGCTAGCTACAGGATGTGGAGAGTCATTCCAGATGAAAATGAGATGGAGAAACTGAAATCTACTTAAGATTCATTCAACACGTATGTGAATGTTCAGACCGGTTCTTTTTTCGCTAGTTAGTCATATAATCTCCATATTTGAAATGTACT
>JBMFVV010000138.1:0-564 GCA_049965815.1 Thermoplasmata archaeon
CTACGTCATCCTGGACATCTTCTCCCGCTACGTGCCCGGATGGATGGTTGCGCTACGGGAGAGCGCTGAGTTGGCGCAGGATCTGATCGCCGCGACCTGCGAGAAGCAGGGCATCGAGCGCGGGCAGCTGACCGTCCACGCGGACCGCGGTGCGGCGATGACCTCCAAGACCGTGGCGGAGTTGCTTATGGACCTGGACGTCGCCAAGACGCACAGCCGACCGCACGTGAGCAACGACAACCCGTACTCGGAGGCGCAGTTCAAGACCATGAAGTATCGGCCCGAGTTCCCCGACCGGTTTGGCTCGGAGCAGGACGCCAGGGTGTTCTGCCGGGTCTTCACGGACTGGTACAACAACCACCACCGGCACTCGGGCATCTGCATGCTGACGCCGGCGACGGTGCACTACGGGCACGCGGAGGAGGTGCTTGAGCACCGCTATCAGGTGATGCGGGGAGCGTACGCCGCCCATCCAGAGCGCTTCAGCCGAGCTCCCCAGCGGCACCGGCTCCCCGAGCGGGTCTGGTGCTAGTGATAAACCAAAAGTAGGCCATGTGATCAGCG
>JBMFVV010000139.1:0-557 GCA_049965815.1 Thermoplasmata archaeon
CTAGGACATACCCTCAGGCAACAAAGACCTGAATGTATTCACTAACGAATCGACGAATAACACCATCTTAATAACAATCTTACATCCTCTCTGATTTTCGTAGATCTCCGGACTCAGAGCGAAGGGAAACTTCCCAATATCTATAAGGTACACCTCATTTATTTTTAGTCCGATCATCTCTTGATACTTTGATGCCTCAGTACTCCATGCCTTTAATACTAACTTTGACTCCTCGAACTTACTAAGCACAGTGTTCACTCTCTTCTCATTAGTTGGATGATCAGTTATATAAAGTTTCGAAAACCCAAAAATCTTATCCATAGAGACGGGAACTAATATACCTTTTTTCACCAGTTCCCCAAGCTCCTTCCCCCTCTCCATCTGGCTCACCGCATATAGATATCCCGTGGATATTGCGACTCTGACCGCAGCCTCCGCCCTTTCCTGCGTATCCTTGATCTCAGATATGGAAGGTATGATTTCGATACCTTTAGGCGGGTTTGCGATGATAGCATCGATGGCATTCCTGATCCCGCTAACGATTTGAGCAGTGTCAT
>JBMFVV010000140.1:0-556 GCA_049965815.1 Thermoplasmata archaeon
GGGATGCGCGCCAATCGTCGCGCAGTGCCACCGCCGGCTGCAGCCGGGCTGTAGCCCATCACCTATGCCCATCACCTCGCCCCGGTGCAGACCAGTGTTGCCGCCGCTGCGATATAACAAATAAGAATCCCCATCAAGCCGTCTCATCATCCCGGCAGACTACCGCCGGCCCACGCCATGGGCCAGATGCGGTTTATAGTACGGACACGTGCGGCATGGCAAGCCCAAGTTCATCGTCACCGATAACGGATCGCAGTTCCGGAAGCAGTTCAGTCGGGCGGTGCGGCGGCAGGGTATCTGTCATGTCCACACGCGGGTGCGAAGTCCGTTTTTGAACGGAAAAATCGAGCGATTTTTTCGAAGCCTCAAGCAGTGGCGACGGCTCGCGTTGCTGGCTACGCGCACCGCGTCCATCCAACGCAGGTTGGATACCTTTGCGGATTGGTACAACCGCCATCGGCCACACAGCGCCCTGGGAATCAGAACGCCGCAGGAAGCATTCGCCAACAGGAAGTCGCCCAAGCCCGTTCCGATCCGCGCCAGAGACGGCCCCAGT
>JBMFVV010000141.1:0-553 GCA_049965815.1 Thermoplasmata archaeon
CAAATACATTCATCTTTTCGGAAATGCATCTCAAACACATCATTCAAGTCCTGTTCTACAGATTTTCGTCGTCGCTTTCATTCGCAAAATCCTGGATTGAAGAATTCCGAAGTGAAGAATTCATAAAGTGTAATAAGTTATGTATTTAACTATAATTTATTGAGATTCCCTCTGATAAATCTGTTAATATTATCCGCTGCCAAACATTATATTACGCTAAATTAAATGCAAAAGTTTATAGAAGAACTGATTAATTAGCACAGCCTTTTCAAAAAGTCCGTTGATAAGAAATTAAGTATTTTGCAATCTACTAACAAGCATATTCTCCTTAGAAAAATTAGTTATGTTTAAAATATTTATCTTTATGAATGATTATAAGATTTCCAGCATGATTGAAAATGTAATTCCTTTGATGGTCAAGTGCCGTTTCAACAGTGGAAGGAACTGCCTATCGTTTATGCATTCAAAGGACATCCTTCTTATAGCCTGCTATTTATATGAAAAATATAATAGAGTTCCAGAATCCGTAGAAAGTGCCTATGAGAACATATTG
>JBMFVV010000142.1:0-552 GCA_049965815.1 Thermoplasmata archaeon
CGAATGCCACAATAACATCAGCGCTGCCATTTGGGATTATTGCATTCCTGTAATTCCCAATTCTGAGATCAACAGATATTCTCCCTCCTCTCTGTGCCATTCCATGAAGTTCTGTCATCATGGCATTTTTCCCCTCAATCACGGCTGCCCTGCCAACTATATTGGATACAGTAATTACACCCTGTCCCCCTATACCTGCAAATACAATACTTGTCACTGCTGTTTCACCTCTATAGCGTTGAATGGACAGACAAGTGGCTCAGAGCAGACTGAGCATCCATCGCAAAGTTCCGGATCTATCTTAACTCTGCCATCTTCTATGTAGAATGCGGCGCAGGCGAAATTCTTAACGCAATTATAGCATAATTTGCATCTATCCTGATTGACCTCGTAAACCTTAATTTCATCCTGTGTTTTTATCCTATCTGCTTCCAGAGCGCAGTCCCTTTTGCTTATTATGACAGAAAGATCCTTTGAATCTAGCGCTTTCTTGAATGTTGCAAGCGAATTATTGAGATCGTATGGGTCCATCTCATAAATATTCTGTATACC
>JBMFVV010000143.1:0-546 GCA_049965815.1 Thermoplasmata archaeon
ATACCTATGCTTCTCAGCATATCCCCAAGTGAGTCAGGAGAGACGTGAGCATCCCTTATGGTCTCCGATAGGAATGAAGACCTGTAATGGAATTCAACGTTCTTCATAGGTGACCTGTGAATGAGCCTCATGCAGCTGAACACAAAGATCTCCCTCCATTCTGGGAAGAAATTCTGCAGTAACTGCGTTATATCACCTGATATGTGCTGCAGTAAGAATGAAGCTCCGTACTCCTTCACAGCAATCTGGTCATAACGCTTCATCACTCTCTTCACCTTTGGTTCCATCAGACCTTCCGGCGTGATCTTTCCCAGGTACTCCTCTGTCTTCAGCCTAGTTTTCTTTCTATCCCTGTCCCACACGCTTCTTACCCTATAGAGATAGTAGTTCTCTCCCCTCTTCATTATCAGTGTTCTCTTCCTCTTTTGCTTCAACACCCAATCGGGATATGACATGGTATGTAATTGCATATCATATTAATTAATATACTTTTGCACTAAAGCCAGTTGCATCAAGGGTTTATCAAAACATATTATGCAAAATAGC
>JBMFVV010000144.1:0-546 GCA_049965815.1 Thermoplasmata archaeon
ATGTCTGATGAATCTACAATTAATATTTCATTTACTATATCCTTTAAAATTTCTATATTTCTTATAATGCCTTCATTTTCATTGTAATTAAACATTAATAATGCAATTTTCACTCTAAAACAATATATAACTTATTAAAATTTTTTTGGTTTGACAGTATCTCCGAACCGAGTTAATTTTTTTAGACAGCCATGGCTATTCATGACCAGGGAAAGGAAAAGAATGGCCTTCCTCAGACAGCCTTTATTCAGGACTGTCTGCGGTTTCTTTCCTTTCTCTCCACGTTATTTACCATTGTTGTGCATGCATCGCTCAGTTCCATGAGATATTTCTTGAAGCTCACCTCCTCATGATAGAAAAGATACCAGATTGATTCTACCAGCTGTTCATATGCGAAGAGGAAATACCTTACCCTGACATCCCTGCTCTTTGTCTTGATTCGGCACTCATCCTGTACCCTGAACATGGTCTCGATACGCACCGGAACTTGTATTTTGCAATTACATGATCCAGACAATGTCACATGCGTTTGAGGCGAAGCACCAG
>JBMFVV010000145.1:0-538 GCA_049965815.1 Thermoplasmata archaeon
CTGGAAGAGGATGGATATATAGAAAGGCATGAAATAATGCAGGGAGAGCGGGCGAGACAGATGTATACTATTACGGAACGTGGGAGAGAATCCATAAAAGAAATGGCGCAGTTTTCCGAGAGCTGGAAGAATGGGCTTAACAAGCTTAGTGGGTTGTGGTGATGGGCGCTGGTGAAGAGCATGATGCGCACAACGATGTGTCGAAGTTTCAAGGGAACTCCCCCTTCCCCTATTTTTTGAGTTGTCTTTTCTTGTTTTTCAATTCCTTATTGGAATTTATCTATAGTTACGGACATAGATAGTTGACTATAATAAGTTTGAACCTTCTCGTTCTGTAGTATTCAGACACCTTCCTTCTCATTCCGTTGAATGTGGCGGGAACAGATGATCCCAGGAGTCCTTCGAACTCGACCCTGTTAACAGCTTTCCCACCAAACCCTATCATTGGGTTGTATGTTGAACTTACGTAAGCTAGTCCAAGGGGATCCATCGAACTTATCATGACGGCTTCTGTGTTTGGCCCAACAAATAAGTCTAG
>JBMFVV010000146.1:0-533 GCA_049965815.1 Thermoplasmata archaeon
CCAATGTTTTTATTTCGTCTTTACTAAAGCCTCATTCAAAAGTATCTGAAGTAGTTGAATACGTAATCGCGCATGAGAGAGTAGTTTTATGTAGAGAGATTTTGGATGAGCTCAACGAGGTGGCAAAGCGGACAAAAACATCTCATGAGTTAGAAGTATTTCTTTCAACTCTTGATTACATCATGGTGGAAAGTTCAGAACCGTTTGGCGAGCATCCACAGATAAGAGATCCCTGTGATCTTCCGATACTCATGTGTGCCATTCAAAATGATGTGGATGTGCTTTTAACCGGTGATAAAGATTTTCTTTCACTTCGCCCGTTGAAAGGATTCTCTTTGCGTATATTAAGCCCTGCCGAATACTACGAATGGCAAATCCACGAACATAAATAAGAAATTCATCATGAATCTGGGAATAAATCAGAGGTATATCCGTGATTTATCCTGTTGGCAATGCAATGATCGTGATAATTCCATGCGCTCTTTTGATCTGCGAACAGTTTTATGAAAGTTCTGCCATGTCTTCCTATTCTT
>JBMFVV010000147.1:0-525 GCA_049965815.1 Thermoplasmata archaeon
ATTGCCACTCCTGCTACTAAAAACAAAATGTTAATCTTTTTAAATCTTCTCATTTTTAAACCTCCCCAAATCAACTAATAAAAGCATCAATTAGTTTTCTTCATTCTTTTCAACTCCCAGAACACAAATTACGCCTACACAAGAGATCATTTACGATGTACCGTTTACTTGTTCATCTGTCGATACTCGAATATAGACAGAAGCATTCATTATTTAAAATAATCCAAATCATTTTTCCATGTGTATTTGTTAAGATTAAATTGATCCACGCTGCCCACAGAAATTGATCCACCATCTTGAATAAACCTTTCCGAAAACTGAGATATACTCAACCAACTTTAAATTCCGAATCTTTGGCCTAAAAAAGTGTTTCAAAATTCAAGGATGATCTCAGATACGATTTTGCTATTCTCTCTCGCTCACAAAGAAACATTACACGCTTATAATCTGAAAAGTAGTGCCTATGAAAGTTTTCAATTCCAATTTTATCAGTTTGTCTTTTACGTCTTTTTCAAAGAATTCCTT
>JBMFVV010000148.1:0-524 GCA_049965815.1 Thermoplasmata archaeon
GTTTAGACGCTTCTGATGTGTTAAACCGCCCCGATTCGTTAATGGGATAGGCTCTTCCGTTAACCATTTCAATCTCATATCCCGCCTGTCTCAAGAAGAATGAAAGTATTGATGATGAATTGAGATGCCCAGTATTGGGAGAATAATATCCGGCAACGGGGATCGTAGAAGAAAAAATAAAAGCGGATGGCAAGACAACCATAATGGCAATAGCCAGTACAATTGATTCTCTCTTCATGGTTTATTGATGAACATTCATATATATTACGGTGGTCACTATGGCGCTAAAAGACCGTTAGGTCCCTATCGTATCAACGTTTTCCAATTATCATCCGGCTTGAAGAATACGTAGCATTCCCTCATCTCACCTGCTCCATGAACATCCTGGTATCCATTCCCATGATTTCAGTGTAAACAGATGTCGTGAACACTGAGGAATGCCCAAGCCATTTTTGGAGGACATTCAACGGTACTCCTGACATTATGGCCTTCACTGCGAATGTGTGCCTGAACTTGTGAGCATG
>JBMFVV010000149.1:0-515 GCA_049965815.1 Thermoplasmata archaeon
CTGTATGACTCCATGAGTCTGTAATATACATAAACTTTATCCGAGCCGGGATTTTTCTTTTTTATAATTTTTATAAACATATAGTTATTATATCATACGAATATCTTATGTCAAGCAAATAATATATCTATGGGGGACTACAAACGTAATTTAGATAAAAAACACCCGCAAACCCGCATAAGTGCGTTTATGATTGACTGATTTAGGGGTATTTTTATGGATTTTTAGGGTTGGAGTGGTGAAGTTGGGTTAAAACTCCTTGCCGAACTTACCGAAGAAATAGGATTTAATTCCGCAGTTTCTCTTATAGAGGATGCAATGCAATACGACATAACCGATTTAGACAGCGTTATAGCCCTTAAAAGGTCCTACGGCAATATAGATATGAAACCTTTAACCTCTGCCGATATGCCGCAGCAGGTTAGATTAGATATCGATATCGAAAAATATAACCTGTTTTTATCAGGGAGGCAGCAATGACGGAAATGGAGGGAGAGACCACTGCAAGAATTAGG
>JBMFVV010000150.1:0-515 GCA_049965815.1 Thermoplasmata archaeon
TTGGTTTCAGGATTCACAGTAATATCAAACTGTACATGCTTTTCTTTTAGTTTTGACTGAGCATACGTCAATCTTTCCGGTGCTTGACGGTTTCTTGGTGGTTGCACTCGCTCAGGTTGTGCTTCCGGCTCAGGCATTTGGTTGGGTTCCTCCTCGGGATCCTCTTGGGCATCATCTTCTTGTGCCTCTTCTTCTAGCTCTTCTTGAGCTTCATTTTCTTCCATGTCGGTTGGATTGGCCTCTTCTTTCTTTGTTGTATCTGCCAATAGTTCGTCAATTTCTTGTTGGTCAACTCGATCGAAATTTTCTTCTTCCTTGATTGCATCGTCATCTTCATATTCTGCATTGTTGTTTTCTTCATTTTCATATTCGGTATCATCTTCCTCGTTGTCATCGTTGTTTTTGTTGTTGTAGTCCACTCCTGCAATCCAATCGGCGGGGTAGAACGTTGTTTTTCGTCGGTTTTGTAGTTTGAGCGACTTAATCCCTTGCTCTTCAGCAATAGTTTCGACGGC
>JBMFVV010000151.1:0-513 GCA_049965815.1 Thermoplasmata archaeon
CATCCCTGTCAATACAGATACAGCATTCATTGCAGTGATATGTGCGATCTGAGAGTTTCAGATCATGCTTGATGTTCCCGCATTGGGAGCATTCCTGAGATGTCTGCATGGGATTTACCAGTATAACAACCCTACCGGCACTTTCAGCCTTGTACATTGTGTACTGTATAATCTGGTTCCATCCTGCATCCGTAATACTCTTTGCCATATGGTGATTCTTCACCATGTTTTTTATGTTCAGATCCTCAAAAGTGATGAGATCATGATTTTCTACAAAGTTTCTGGAAAGCTTGTGTGAGAAATCATCCCTCTGCCTCCATATCTTCCTGTGTATTTTCTGCACTCTTGTTTTTGCTTTCGTTCTCTTTCCAGATCCTTTTATCTTCTTGGAGAGTTGTTTTTGTGCTTTTGCAAGTTTCTTTTCCGATTTTATCATGTATTGTGGTGGTTCTATCTGTATCCCGTCACTGGTGGTTATGATGGATTTCAGTCCCATGTCTATGCCAACCGGTT
>JBMFVV010000152.1:0-505 GCA_049965815.1 Thermoplasmata archaeon
CTTCATATTCATATGGGTTATCGTATGGTTCGCAAGATCGATAGGATGGATATCAAGGGTCTCCAGATACTCCAATCACGATCATGATTGGAGATGGTGGGACCATGACGATGCTCTGGAGATACTGAGGGAAAGGTATGCAAAGGGTGAAATAACAAGGGAGCAGTATGAGAAGATGAGGGAGGATCTGGGGAAGTGAATGATGAATGGCTGCTATAATCAGAAATAAATTCACAGGTTTGCTTGTGATGTTTCAGGTATTCCTGCTTGTTATCCAATTCGTCCTTGGGATGTCGATAAACCTCTTCGCTCCCACTATCAATACATCCCTCCCTCCTACTCCGATGGGTTTTATGATGCTGGAGGTCTTCTCCTTCCCGGAAATAATGGCTCATATGATCACAGGCATCATAATAGGGATTGTTTCGGTCATCATCATTGCAAGTTCATTGTTCACAGGCAGGTACGGGCTGATTGCCCTTGCATTTGCAAATGGATTAATGAC
>JBMFVV010000153.1:0-504 GCA_049965815.1 Thermoplasmata archaeon
CCTTTTAAGGCCAACTGGGGCAATTGGTGGGGAGTTGGCAAGCAGTTTAAACTACCTAAAGATCTTTGTCAGCCTCTCACACATGAAGAAATATTATCCATTATAATGAACTTACAAGGCTGTAGTATAAGAAGTGTGAAAGGTTTACTAAATGAGATCATCGAGGGCCATACAAGCAGAATATGGGTGGCAAACTCAATCTTAAAGATGTATAATGATAGTATAATGAATAAAAGTGAAGGTGATAATAGTGGCAAATTGGAAAGGAATAAAAATAAGCAATGATACTTATGAAAGAATGAAAATACTAAGTGAAGCCTTAGGGTTATCAATGGATGCGATAATTCGCGAACTAACTTCTTACTCAGACGCAGTGACAGGCGACACACTTGTTATAAGTTCGGCGAGAGAATTTTATGCATTTTTACGACATGCGCGTGAGGGCATGAAAAAAGATGGTTGGACTGTATCAGAAGGAGGGAATGGATGACAATAAAAAAAGAG
>JBMFVV010000154.1:0-501 GCA_049965815.1 Thermoplasmata archaeon
GCCTCATCGTATGAGGCCGAATTCGATAACATCTATCGCAAGGCCCTTCCTTCCTCATGGTTTGCCGGAGACAACCCGAACGAGCCACATTTCAGGTCAGACGAACTGTTCGATGCTCTCAACCATGGCCGGCTCTTTAAGGACGGATTCCAGGCATTGCTGGAAGGCGATGCCCTTCTACTTTCGCTTGACGACTATAAGAATGAGTGGAGCCTTAGACACAATGGGCTGTCGCCTAACGCGTATGAATACTGCAGGGGGATCTGATGCAAGAAGTACCTCTTCCGGACAAGGTGGTCAAGAAGATACGCATTCCGATCTTCGGGTATAATACATTAGTAATTGTATAACTCAGCCGAATCCGCATAGCTCTTTTCTCAATATCTTGTCCATCTCCACAAACATGTTCTTCTCCTTTAACTGCCATGTTGCCATGAGTGACGCGATATACTGGTAGTTCCGTGATCCATTATCGGACCTGAATGTGCCTATTATCTTCCT